>DATNBB010000120.1:0-8829 GCA_035607335.1 Binatia bacterium
CGCCTTACTTACCTCTGGGAAACTCCAAAAACAATTCGCGGATGGTTCGGAACGGTAGATCACAAAGAACTTGGGATACGTTACCTTGTAACTGCTTTCATATTCCTGCTCGTCGGCGGCATCGAAGCGCTGCTCGTCCGGATCCAGCTTTCCCGCCCAGACATGGCGTTCCTTTCCCCGGAGGCCTACAACCAGATTTTCACAATGCACGGCGTCACCATGATTTTCTGGTATGCGTCGCCGATTCTTTCCGGATTCGCCATTTATTTAATTCCGCTGATGATCGGCGCGCGCGACATGGCGTTCCCGCGCTTGAACGCTTTCACCTACTGGTCTTTCTTGCTCTCAGGCATCTTGCTCTATATCTCTCCGCTCTTCGGCCAGGCGCCGCATGCCGGATGGTTCGCTTATGTGCCCTACACGTTGACGCTCTATTCGCCCGGCATCGGAATGGACATTTATGCCCTGGCGCTGATTTTTCTGACGGTGTCCACCACGGCCAATGCAGTGAATTTCGTTGTCACGATCCTTCGGCTGCGCGCCCCCGGAATGGCGATAAGCCGCATGCCTCTTTTTGCATACAGCACCCTGACGATTTCGCTGGTCATTCTCTTCGCGCTGCCCGCGCTCACCGCCGCATGCATTTTCCTTGAGCTGGACAGGCGCTGGGGCACGCATTTCTTCATGGTAACGGGCGGCGGGGACACTTTCCTATGGCAGCAGCTCTTCTGGTTCTTTGGCCATCCGTGGGTGTACGTCATCTTTCTGCCCGCTACCGGAATGATCTCGATGATCATCCCGGTATTTTCGCGACGCCCGATTGTCGGGTACGCGTGGGTGGCGATTGCCACAGTTCTTACTGGGCTTGTCGGATTCGGCGTCTGGCTGCACCACATGTTCACCGTGGGCATGTCCGACATGGCGATGAGCTTCTTCAGCGCCGGCAGCATGACGGTTTCGATTTTCACCACAATCCAGGTCTTCGCGTGGGTGGCTACGCTATGGAAAGGAAAGCCAGTGGCCAGCACTGCGATGTATTACGCGCTCGGCACGGTGGCGCTGCTGGTGATCGGAGGATTGAGCGGCGTCTTCACGGGAATCATCCCGGTCGATTGGCAGGTGCACAACACGTATTACGTGGTGGCACACATACATTACGTGCTCATTGGCGCGAACGTCTTTCCCGTGTTCGCCGGTTTTTATTATTGGCTGCCGAAGATGATGGGCCGAATGATGAACGAAACGCTCGGAAAATGGAGCTTCTGGGTGATGTTCATCGGTTTCAACGTTGGTTTCTTTCCGATGCACATTCTCGGACTGATCGGCATGCCGCGCCGCATCTATACGTATCCCGCCGGGCTGGGATTCGAATCCACAAATATGGTCGTGACCATTGGATCGTTCGTATTCGGGATCGGCGTTTTATTGAGCCTCATAAACCTGTTCGCCAGCATGCGCACGGGCGAACTGGCGGGCAAAAATCCGTGGAATTCGGACGGACTCGAATGGGATACGGATTCGCCTCCGCAGCCGTACGGCACAGCTCACATTCCCCTTGTTGTGACGCGGCATCCGCTCTGGGATGAGTTCCAGGAAAGCATGGACCCGGAGAATGAGCGCGTTCTGGATGGAGGCAGGCTCACGCCGACGAGCGGATGGCTCGATGCGGAGCCCAATGGAATCGCGACGATGCCCGAGGATTCGCTGGCGCCGCTTGCGCTCGCGATTTTCATGTTCATCTTTTTTGCATGCCTCGTCTTTCAGCTGATGTGGGTCGTTCTGGGCTCATTGATATTGATGTTCTTCACGTGCTGCTACTGGATGTGGCCGCGCGAGAGCAAGGAGGTCGCATGAGCACCGTCGCACAGGTGTCGCCGCGGCCGCCGGCGCGTTACACAGCGCTTCAAAGTTTGCCTATCGATCAGAAGCGCGGCGAATGGGCCATGTGGTGCACGATCGCGACCGAGGCGATGCTCTTTCTCTGTATGTTCGGCGCTTACTACTACCTCGGCACGAACAAGGATCGCTGGAATATCGATTATCCGCCGAGTTTGAAATACCCTTTCATTCTTCTTGCAATTCTGGTGAGCAGCAGCGTGGTGCTTGAGTGGGGCAAGAAACAGGTGGAGCGCGAACGATTTTCCGCCGGTCGGATTGCGCTTTGGATCACCGTGGTGATGGGGCTCGTATTTCTTACTCTTCAAGCCTTCGAGTATCTCGACCACTGGAAATCCCTAGCGCCTTACAGCGACTCGTACGGCTCGATCTTCTATGTGATCACGAGCCTTCACGCCGCTCACGTGATCGTGGGCTTGCTCATTCTGATGTACATTGGCGTGCTGCCGCGCTATGGCGAAACGCGAAATTCGCCGCATCGCCCGTATGCTGCCGCATCGATGTACTGGCATTTCGTGGATGTTGTGTGGCTCTTCATCGTGATTTGCCTTTATGTGATTCCAACGTTCCAAGGACACGCGCATGGCCACTTTGCCAAGTGAAATCCATCCACAGCCGGTTCCGCCATCGAAATTGTGGTTCGGTCTGGCGACCAGCGCCGCGGCTTGGGTAGCGCTCGGTTTCATAGATCTCATGATCGTGTGGCAGGTCTGCGGTTACGCAACTGAGTACGGCGTCACGCGAACACACGAAGTCGCGCGGTGGTTCTTGTTCGGTGTTGCCGTTGTGCTGTTTGTAATCGCCGTAGCATCCGGCTTCACGTCGTATCGCAACTGGCGCGCCATCTCGCAACACCCTGACATGCTCACAGCGAATGCCGCCGATCGACGCGAATTCATGGGCGTACTCGGTGTGATCGTGACGATCACGCTGGGGGCGGGGATTGTGTGGCTGGCGCTGCCTCCGCTGATTGTCGAATTTTGCGTGAGGGCAAAATGAAGGTCTCGGTTCTATGCATAACTGTCTTCACGTTGGCGATTTGCTTCTGTCTGCCGGGATGCACAGGCGGGAACGCTGTCAGATCCTACGGAATTGCCATTGCAGGAAATCCGCAGCATGGCAAACAACTGATTCAAGCGTACGGTTGCGGCGCGTGTCACATCATTCCGGGAATACGCAATGCGCGAGGACTTGTGGGTCCACCGCTCATACTTTTTGCCGAGCGGACGATGGTCGCTGGCGAAATCCCTAATACGCCCGAAAACCTTGTGAAGTGGGTACAAAATCCGCCATCGATCGAACCGAATACAGCCATGCCTGACTTGGGCTTGTCTGAATCTCAGGCGCAAGACATCGCAGCGTATCTGTACACGTTGCGCTGAGCAAAAGGAAAACGATGCAGCGAAAGAAAATCTGGTTTCGATACATTCAGGCAATTCTTGCAGTGATCCTTGTCGCTGTAGGCTGGAGCCTCGTCAGAGCGCAGGCGAACAAGCCGGATGGAAGCACAAACGATGTTCCCGGCGCCCTTTCGGGGATTCACGTGGTCTCTCCCGTGGCAAATGGCCAATGGACCATGCCTGCCGGAGATTATGCGAACACGCGTTACAGCCCGCTGGACAAGATCAATGCGGGCAACGTGAAGAACCTGAAAATCGCGGCGACGATCAGCACAGGAATCCCACACGGGCATGAGGGGCAGCCGCTTGTTGTCGGCAGTACGCTCTACATCGTCACACCATATCCGAATAATTTGATCGCAATCGATCTTTCGAAACCGGGCTTTCCGACGAAATGGGTGTTTCATCCAAACCCCGACGTGAAGTCGCAAGGTGTGGCTTGCTGTGACACCGTGAATCGCGGAGCAACGTTCGCGGACGGCAAGATCATTTACAACACGCTTGACGCACATACCGTCGCCGTTGACGCGAATACGGGCCAGCCTGCTTGGGAGACGCAGGTCGGCGATATTCAATTCGGCGAGACGATCACCATGGCGCCTATCGTAGTCAAGAACGTTGTGCTCGTCGGCGATAGCGGAGGCGAACTCGGCGTTCGCGGCAAGCTTACGGCGCTTGACGTAAAGACCGGCAAGATTTTGTGGCGTGCCTACGACAGCGGCTCCGACGAGGACGCCCGTATCGGTCCCGATTTCAAACCTTTTTACGCAAAAGATCAGGGCAAAAATCTCGGCATTTCCACGTGGACTGCAGGCCAATGGCAGAGGGGCGGCGGCACGATCTGGGGTTGGATTTCCTACGATCCCGAACTCGACCTCATTTACTACGGCACGGGAAATCCCGGCGTGTGGAATCCGGACATGCGTCCCGGCGACAACAAGTGGTCAATCACAATCTGGGCGCGCAATCCGGAAACGGGATATGCGAAGTGGGCGTTCCAGGTGGAACCGCACGACTCGTTCGACTACGACGAAATTATGGAAAACGTTTTAGTCGATATGCCCTGGAACGGCCAGGAGCGCCACCTCCTCATTCATCCCGGCCGTACCGGTTTTGTCTTCGTGCTCGATCGCGGCACCGGTGAACTGCTTTCGGCCGAAAAGTTTGAGCCCGTCAACTGGGCGAGTGGTTATGACCTGAAGACCGGACTGCCGCAAAAAGACATGGCGAAGCAGGTGCATTTCGGAAATTACACAAGGGATATTTGCCCCTCCTCGACAGGCGGAAAAGAGTACGTGCCGTCTTCTTTCGATCCGCAGACTGGATACCTTTATATCCCTGCACACAATACCTGCATGGACTACGCAGGTACCGCCGTGAACTACATCGAAGGCACTCCTTACCTCGGCGCGAGCGTCCGTATGTATCCCGGTCCTGGCGGATATCAAGGCGAATTCATCGCGTGGGATGTAAAGAACGCGCGCAAGGTGTGGAGCATCAAGGATCCGACACTTCCCGTTTATAGCGGCGTTCTAAGTACCGGCGGCGGCCTCGTCTTCTACGGAACGATGGATGGATGGTTTCGGGCGGTGGATGTACGCAGCGGCGACATACTTTGGCAAACGAAGACAGCTTCGGGAATCGTCGGCGATCCAATCACATTTCTCGGACCGGACGGCAAACAATACGTTGCGATTTATTCCGGGGTCGGCGGATGGATGGGCGCTACCGCTCTTCCCGAGGTTTCGACCGATGATCCGTATGCTGCGTTAGGCGTTGTGGGCGCAATGAAACAAATCAAAGGAATGACTAGTCCAGGAAGCCTTCTTTATGTCTTTAGCCTCTAGATTGTTCGTGGTGGCGATTCTGCTCACGGCATCCACTTGTGCGGCCGCGCCCGTTCTGCGTGTGTGCGCCGATCCCGCCAATTTGCCCTATTCAAATAAGCAGCAGCAGGGCTTTGAAAATCGAATCGTGTCTCTTATCGCTAAGGATTTGGGAGAGCGCGTGACTTATTTTTGGTTTCCGCAGCAGGAGATGTTCTTCCAGCAGACACTCGATAAAGGCGTTTGCGACGTCGTCATGAGCGTCCCTTCCCAATTCCAAGGCGCGGATACAACTCAGCCTTACTACACTTCGAGTTACGTTTTCCTCTCGCGGCGCGCCGAACATCTGGATTTAAAGTCCTTTGACGACCCTCGCCTGAAGAAGCTCCGCATCGGCGTGCACGTACTTGATAGCGGAGACGACAATTTGCCGCCGATTTTTGCTCTTTCTACGCGCGGCATCGTGAGGAACGTGGTGGCCTTCAGCATTTTCGGCGACACCCTCACGCAGAGCAGCCCCGCTTCGAATTTAGTTCGCGCGGTCGCCAATAAAAAAGTTGACGTGGCGATTATTTGGGGCCCAATTGCCGGCTATTTCTCCCGAAATTCAAAGGTGCCGATGCAGCTGCAAGAGATACGTTCCGATCCGGCGCATCCGGCTCTCCAATTCGTTTTCCCGATTTCGATTGCCGTCCGCAAGGGCGAACAGCGCTTAAAGCGGCAACTCGATGCGGAATTGCTGCGCCGCCATTCGGACATCGAACGATTGCTGAAAGCCTACGGAATTCCTGAACTGAGCCCGGCGGCAGATTTGCCACGCTCCCTCGCGGAGAATTGACATGCGAATTCTCATATGCCTCGTAACAATTTCACTTCTCGCCTTGGTCGCAGGATGCAGCGGCACTCCTACGCCGGTCGCAAACGCTGCGACGTCCGCTGCTTCGACGCCGGTAGGACCGGTGCCCGGTGAAATTGAAAAAGTAAATTATCCGAAAAATCCTCTGGCAAACGACGCGGTCGCTTTACAGGATGGCAGGCGCCTCTTCGATTGGTATAACTGCTCGGGTTGCCACGGGGGCCATGCAGGCGGCGGCATGGGCCCGAGTCTGCGCGATCCAGTCTGGCTCTACGGCAATCGTGACGACCAGATTTACAGTTCCATTGCACAAGGGCGCTCCCGGGGCATGCCGGCCTGGGGCTCGAAAATTCCTTCGCAGCAAATTTGGGAGTTGGTCGCATACATCAGGTCCATGGGTACCGCGCAGGAACCCGATCCGCCTGTCGAACCTCCGGATGAAATGGTCCCCAATCCGCAGAACAATACCGTTCTCGGAATTCGCACGCAGACTTCCGTATCCGAGGTCTCGGAGCATAGATGATGGGCCGCGTTTCCAGATTTTCGATCTTTGCATTGAGCCTGTGCTTTTTAGGTTGCAACGATCCGCAGACGACGCTAGGCGGCCATGGTCTTGCCGCCGTTCGCATCTCGCACCTCTCGTGGGCCATGAACATTTTGTTTCTCGTGGTCACGTTCATCATGTGGATCCTGCTTGGCGCGGCATTTTACAAGCGGAGAGGCACTCTCTCTGAACATGCGCCTGTGCATTCCGAGGGCGGAGAAATGTGGATTGCAATTGGCGGGCTGGCGGTGCCGATTGTAATCCTCACGGTCCTGTTTGTGCTCGGGCTTAATCTTCTGGCCGCATTCCCTATACACGGCATGCACGGAGGCATGACGGCCAGTGCCGAAGAAATGATGAAGCCCGAGATTCGCATCACGGGTCACCAGTGGTGGTGGCAGATCGACTACCTCAACGACAATAAATCCCAGCAGTTCACCACGGCCAATGAGTTGCACCTTCCCGCCGGGCGTGCCGTGTACATCGAAGTGGTTACGCAGGATGTGATGCATTCGCTTTGGATTCCCGCGCTGCACGGCAAGGTCGATCTGATTCCGGGAGTGCCGAATTACATCCTGATCCAATCTTCTCAACCCGGCGATTACGTCGGTCAATGCGCGGAATATTGCGGCGCGCAACACGCGCACATGCGCCTTCTCGCCGTCGTGCAGGATGCAAAGGATTACGAAACGTGGCTCCAGCAACAGGTCCAGCCCGGGGCCGAACCGAAGACCCCGCAAGAAGTGGCAGGTCAAGGCATCTTCATCTCGGGTCCCTGCGCGATGTGTCACCAAATACGCGGCACTGCGGCGGGGGGCACGATCGGGCCAGATCTCACGCACATCGGTAGCCGCCAGATGATCGGCGCCGATTCATTTCCAAACAACAATGGTTATCTCGAAGGCTGGATCACGCATGCGCAAACATTGAAGCCGGAATGTTTGATGCCCAACCTGACGCAATTCACCGGTCCTCAATTACAGGACTTGGTCGCGTATTTGCGCAGTTTGCAATGACTTTAGATCTTTAAGCGCAAGGAGATGTCGTCATGTCGGACGTAAGTTCATTGCCGGGAGCTCGCCGTTTCATGCCGTTTGTTTTGTCCTTTTGCGCCGCTCTTTTCTTTGCCGTGCCTGCATCGGCGCAAGGCAATCCGAATTGCTCAGGACTGCCCGGCGCGGGCCAACTAAAGAGCGCTGTGCAGAGCGTCGTAAAGGAAGGCGCCTCAAAAAACGGCGGCTTGGGCAATCAGGAGTGGGCGGCTGTTGTCAATCGCGACGGAATCGTCTGCGCGATTATCTTCAGCGGTACAACGCGCAGTGACGAATGGCCAGGTAGCCGAGTAATTTCAGCCTCGAAAGCAAGCACGGCCAATGCGCTCAGTAATCGGGACTATGCTCTCTCCACAGCAAACATCTACGCAGCTTCGCAGCCCGGTCAAAGTCTTTATAGCCTTGCTACAAGTGCGCCGCCGAATCCGCTGGCCGTCTTCGGCGATCCATCCACGTTCGGAACTGCCAACGATCCCATGGTCGGCAAAGCCATTGGCGGCGTCATCGTGTTTGGAGGAGGTCTTCCGCTTTATTCATCGGACGGAAAAATCGTCGGCGGCCTTGGCCTCAGTGGCGACACGTCCTGCACCGACCACATCATTGCGTGGAAAGTGCGCCATGCCTTGAACCTCGACGCCGTACCGATGGGTCCAAGCCCGGATCACAATGACAATATGATTCTGGATTTTCACAATGGCTCGAGCGCGAGCGGATTTGGCCACCCTTCGTGCAAAGGCGGCACGGTGCCGGACGGAATTATCAACCAGCTGTCGAAGCAGTATCCGACTGGCCCTGGGAAATGACGCCGGTTTGCGCATTTTTAACGTAGCGCGCGCACGGAGTCACTGCGAAATCGGAATTGGATCGATCCAATGTGTAGCGGCGTTAGTTGTTTGCGGCTCGCACCTGCTCTTTTTGTGCTGATCGCACTTGCGCCGAAGGCTGCCTCCGCTCAGCACTCCGCATCAACCGACTCAACCAACGGCGCCGTCATATATGCATTGAATTGCATCAAGTGCCACGGTGCGGACGGCGGCGGAATTTCAGGAGTCGTCTCTATGCTCGGCCCCTCGCTCAAAGCTGAGCATGATCGGCAGTTCGTGATCACCATGGTCAGCGACGGGAAAGCGCCGATGCCCAGCTTCAGGCCGCTGCTCTCCTCCGCGCAAATTGATGCCGTCGCCGATTACGTCACCACGCAAATTGCCACCATCCCGCTTGCGACCGGCGACATCGGCGAGGGCGGCGAGCTCTT
>DATNBB010000127.1:0-7197 GCA_035607335.1 Binatia bacterium
GAAGAGGAAGGGCTTCCCTACTTACTTAAGCCGTATCATTTGCACGACTTTCTGCAAAAAGTGAACGAACTGCTAATTGAATCCGGTGCGCTGGAAGAGACGCTGCAGGGAGTCCGCGACTTTTCCAAAACAAAGAAGCGCAAACGCGTGCGGCAGGCGCGCGATTCGCGGCGCGGGACGATGTTCGCTTCGCGCGAAGATTATCAGATGACCGAAGAAGAACTGGCCGAATGGGAGCGCCAGGAAGAGGAAGAACGCAAGAAGCGAGAGAAGGACCTCAAGGAACAGGGTTACCGGTACTAGAATCCCGCCCCATCGGCTACTGCATCGTTTTCCCGCATTCATCTCAAATACTCATTGGCCGCATCTAACTTCATGCGCCATGCTTTCGATGGCGAGTGCTTGTGTGTGATGGCGCGAGGGGCCGCGTGAAGAAGGAAGAGGGATCCTTCGCGAAAGGCGCTCAGGATGACGGCATTTTCATTTTTTGCAGCGAGCGTTTGGGACTAACCTAGCGCTAGAGAATTTCGCCTTATCAGAGGATACTGTCCGGTGTAGACGCAGCGTTTGGGTTCGTGATACTTAGCTGGGCCGCAGACAGGTAACCGAACAGAGGGAACGGACGTCTGGCAATTATGCCTATAGCCCATTCAGACCCCAGGCAGATCGGGCTTGCGGAAGCCATTGGCGAAGTGCGCAAACGAGTGGTGGCCAACCGGTGGCTGGGGCTGTGGGTCGTCTGCTGCAACTGCGTGATTGCGGCGCTGCTGGTGGCGGTGGCGCTGATGCGGTCGATGCGGGGGCCGCTGATCGCAGCGCTGGCCGTGGTGATATTGGCAGCGGTTGGGACCGCGATTGCCGCCTGGTATACAAAACCTTCTACATATAGGCTGGCGCAGCGACTCGATCACGAAAGCCGTTCAGGCGATCGCATTTCGACTGCCGTCTATTTCTGGACTGTGGCGAATCCGGACGAGTTGCTTCGGCGGCAGCGCACGGACGCGCTGGAACACCTTGCGAACGTACGGCCGCGCGAATTGTTTCCTGTGCAAGCTCCTCCAAAAATGTGGCGCACGGGCGCCTTGATCGCGGCGCTGGCGGCGCTGTGCGCGTTCCATTCTGTGTATGGGCCGGCGATTCCGCGGCTGGCGGAGAAGGCGGCGCGTTCGCGCACGCTCGCGACGGTCTTTTCGCCGGTGACGCGCGCGATTGAGTTTGCACGCGCGGAAAAGAAAGAGCTTGCGGATCTGGTGGCAAGCAACGATCGCGATAAGCAGGCGAGCGAAACGCAGAAGCCCGGGCAATTGCCTGCGGCAGACAAGCCTGCCGGGTCGGCGCAAGCAACGGCAAATGCGGCGAAATTGGATTTGACGCAAGCGCAACAAATGGCTAATGCAGGGATGCCTTCGCAAGGACAGGCGCCGAACGGCGCCGTACCGAATCAGCAAGCCGGGACGCCGGCCAATTCACAAAATGCGTCGGCGACCGATCAGCAAAGCGCGCAGAGTGCGGCGGGCCAAGGACAGCAGTCGCTCGGGCAAAAGGCTCTGCAGGCGCTGCAGAATTTGATGAACAGCGCGCTCTCAGGACAGCAAAATAGCGGGCAGTCGGCTTCGAGTGCGCAGCAGCCGCCGAATGTTGGGACGACTTCGATGCAGGCGATGGCGGGCGCGTCGCAAATTGCGAGTGTGCCGAATCAGGCGGCGCAGGGGCAGACGTCAAATTCGCAGGGCTCGCAGAACCAGACGACGCCGACTCCGGGCAAGCATACGGGCGCGGGAAACGGCACTTCTCCCTGGCAGCCGCGCGATGCGGTCGACCCGCAGCTCGCGGGGAATGTAGCGAAGCAGCATGTTGAATTGCAGACAACGGGCTTTCGCGGGCCTCCGGGAAAAGAACGTTCGGACGTAGCGCCGGGAACGGCGCAGATTCCGTTGCAGGATTTGTCTCCGCAGAGGGTGCGGACCGTGAACGGCGCGGGCCAGGATAGCGTTCCGGCGCGCTATCGGCAATACGTACAGAATTATTTTCAACACAGCGGAAAGTAGCGTCGCTCGGGACGATGCACGCTTGACGCAAAGGATGGATAACTTGGGCCTGGAGATGAAGAAAACGGCGATCTCCGCAGTGCCGGAGATCGAAAGCGTGGCCGAAACTGTGTCGCTGGTGCGCGCGGAAATTTCGAAGGCTATCGTGGGACAGAACGAAATTGTCGATGGCGTACTGATCGCGATTCTGGCGGGAGGGCACGTCCTTCTGGAAGGCGTGCCGGGCCTGGGAAAAACGATGCTGGTTCGCACGCTGGCGCAGACGCTGGCACTTAAATATTCGCGGATTCAGTTCACGCCGGATTTAATGCCTGCCGACGTGATCGGGACGACGGTGATTCACGAAAACGGCGATGGTGCGAAGACGCTGCGTTTTCAGCCGGGTCCGCTCTTTTCGAATTTGCTGCTTGCGGACGAAATCAACCGCACGACGCCGAAGACGCAGTCGGCGCTGCTTGAGGCGATGCAAGAAAAGCAGGTAACCGTCGGCGGAGTGACGCATCTGCTGGACGAGCCATTCCTCGTGATTGCGACGCAGAATCCGCTCGAGATGGAAGGTACGTATCCGCTGCCTGAAGCGCAATTGGACCGTTTTCTCTTCAAATTGCGTGTGCCCTTTCCGCAGCGCAGCGAACTGCACGATATTCTCGATCGCACCACGCAGAAGGCAGAAGTATCTGTGAATGCGGTGCTGACCGGGGCTCAGATCATGGAGATGAGGCGCATCGTGCGGTCGGTGCCTGTGGCGCCGCACGTGCAGGATTACGTGGTGCAGCTCGTGATGGCAACGCACCCGGAGAATGGCGCAAATTCCGTGGCGGCCAAATATATTCGATACGGCAGCTCGCCGCGCGGCGCACAGACGTTGATTTTGGGCGGCAAAGTACGAGCGTTGCTTGAGGGCCGCTATAACGTGAGCATCGACGATGTTCGGGCTTTACTGCTTTCTTCCCTGCGGCATCGAATTATTTTGAACTTTGAAGCTCATGCAGACGGGCGCACTCCGGATGATCTATTGGAAGAGATCGCCACGAGAGTGAAGAACTAGCGATTCGACGTCGTAGCACTGCCGCTCGCTCGCGCTCGCGATGCTGCAATCGGTCGTAAAATGGCCAAGCCACTTTCTCTCAGTCCCGATTTTCTAAAAACGCTCGAAGAGCTCACGCTGCTCAGCCGCGACGATCTTTCGGGCGTCGTAGGGGCGGACCATCGATCGAGAACGCTTGGACCTGGGCTGGAATTTTCAGATTACCGCCGCTACAGCTCCGGCGACGATCCTCGCTCGCTCGATTGGAACGCTTATCTACGGCTTGGCAAGCTGTTCCTGAAAACGTATCGCACCGAAGAGCGCATCCCGATTCGTTTGCTGCTCGATTGCAGCGAATCGATGAAGTGCGAACCGGCGAAGTTTTCCTACGCGCTGCATTTGGCCGCGGCTTTTTCGTATCTCGCGCTGCTGCATCTGGACACGGTTGCGATTGCGCCCTTTGCCACACGATTAAGCAAGCCGCTCGTTGTTTCCGGAGGCAGGGATGTCTTCTGGATGGTGGCAAAATATCTCGGCGACGTGAATGCGGGCGGGCAAACGGACCTCTACTTTGCTTCCAAAGAATTTCTCGCGCGCTTCCCTTCCCGCGGAACAGTGCTCATTCTTTCCGATTTTTTTGACGACGAAGCTACGCAGCGATCGATCGAAATCCTGCGCATGAGGGGACACGATCTCGTGCTCGTCCAAGTGCATACGCCGGAGGAGCAGCGGCCATCGTCATATGGCGAATTGCAGCTGCAGGATGCAGAAACCGGCCAGCAACGCACCGTGGAATGTTCGCCGGAAAGCGCAGCCGCATACGAGCGCAATTTTTCTGAATTTTGCACGCGATTGCAGCGTATGGCGCTGCGTAATGGGGGGCGTTACGCTCGCGCTGTGACGAGCCTGCCGTTTGAGGAGTTTGTTTTGCGCGGTTTGCACCGAAGCAGGGTGGTGGCATGAACTGGGCTTCGATGACGCTCGGCGATGTGGCTCTGTTTTCGGCTATCGCGGCAGCCTTGGCGATATGGCTCTACCTGCGTCAGCCGCGTGCCGCTCGCCTGCGCGTTTCCACGCTTCGATTTTGGGAAAGCGCGCCCTCGGGATCGTCGAGCGCGCGCAGGCGAAAACTGCGGGAGCCTTTGGCGCTGCTCGCGCAGATTCTGTTCCTCGTCCTGATCATTGCGGCGATGGGAAATCCGCGATGGGGCACCGCGACGCAGGGCCGCAACGTCGCCATTGTGCTCGATGCCGGAGCGTGGTCGCAGATGCGAGCCGGCAATGGCGTGCCATGGGTCAACGATATTCGTGCGCAAGCGAATGCTCTGTTGCAACGGCTTCCTTCGGATGACCGCATCCTTCTTTTGCGGGCTGATTCCGACGGCGCACCATTGCTGCCATTCACGACGGATCGTGGCGCCATACGCGCCGCGATTGCCGGTTTGCAACCGTCAAGCGCGGTAGCGGATATTCCGCGTGCGCTTGCCGAAGGTCGCTCGGCACTTAATCCGGCTGGCGTACTACCGAAAGGCACTCCTCGCGGCCTGCTCGTCTACATCGGACCCGGTCTTATGGACCAGCAGCAAACCGGTGCGATTGAGGCTTTTCGTCAGTCGCTCGCCGGCGCGTCTGCCACGGCCGCAGCTTCATCGGTGGACGCAAATGCGCACGTATTCCAACCGCCGGAATTTCTAGTTCGACTGGTTGGCAACGCACCGTTGCAGGACGTCGGCATCACGCAAATTGCGTTGAGGCGTCGAGCGGAAGAACCTGACGAATGGGCCGTGATGACGCAGGTGAAAAACTACAATGACGTGCCGGCGCGCGTTACCCTGAGCCTCTCCGTAGGAGGAGGGGTTTTTCGCCAAGATACTCTCTCCATCGCCCCAGGCGAAACGGAAAGCTCAAGCGACGAGTTCACGTCGCGTTCCGGTGGATTGCTTCAGGCGGACATCACTCCGGGCGACAATCTCCCCGCCGACAACCGAGCAACGATTGTTCTGCCGCCATCCACGCCGGTTTCGGTCGCCGTCGTCACTTCGCGCGCGAGTTTCGCAACAAGAATGCGCGCCGTGCTATCTGCAAACCCTTATGTAAAAACAGAATTTGTTCACGAGGGTGCGGCGCCTCCGTCATCGGCAGACGTGGTTATATATGATGGCGAAGCTCCCGCAGGCGGCAGCGAGCACGGCACGATTTCGTTCCTCTCAGGATCAACCGGCACGCTTTCGCACCGCGTTCGCTTGGCTAATTGGAATTCCGGTCATCCGGTCACGAAGTGGATTCAATCGCGCGACGTCACCGTGCGCGCTACGGAAACTTTGAGTCCGTCGCCGGAGGATGTCGTGCTCGCTTCCTCGTCTGGCGCCACGTCTGAACCTCTGATTCTGGCGCGCGAAACACAAGCCCGCAGGTCCGTGATCGTAGATTTCGATCCCCTCGACTCAAATTTCACCGATGAACCGGCGTTCCCGCTGCTGATCGCAGCGTCGGTGGAATGGATGACCCATCCGATTGCGGAAAGCGGGCAATTTGTGACAGCGGGCTCGGTGGATCTGCCGCTGAGACTGTCGCGAATCGTCGCACCGTCCGGTCGCGACGTTCTTTTCGCGAGCAACGATGCCGGAGTGCATCTTTTTGCCACCGAAAGCGGCATTTACCGCATCAACAGCGCGGGCCAATCGCTGGATGTTCCTGTAAATGTGCCGCCGCTGCCCACGATCCGCATGGCACCCACTGCCACTGAAGCGACGCCTCTGGAAGCGCAACCGATCGCCATCGTGCAGCAGAATCTTTGGCGCTGGCTTGTGGCGCTCGCGTTAATCGCGCTGTGGCTCGAATGGAAATTTTTCTATTTCCGCCGTGAACGTCCAGCAGAGACCGCCGCGGAGTTGCCAACCGGCACAGGCACGCTCCATCTGGACATTCGCGAAATGGGGCATGAATCCGACGCTCCGCACCCGATGGTGAAATCATGAGCGAGGCGGCGCAATGAGCTTCGACCGCCCGATATTTTTCCTGCTGCTGCTCGCGCTGCCTATCCTCTGGGTTTGGGCACGGAACAAGCGCGGGAGCGCGCGTATTTCATTCGCGCTGAAGGCAATCGTCTACACGTTGCTTGTGACAGCGCTCGCGGGCCCACGCGGCCAATTGCCCGTGCGGCATGTGGCCGTCACTGTGATTGCGGACACTTCTGCCAGCATGCCCCGAGAATCGATCCAGCAGAGCCAGTCTTTGCTGCGCGATCTGGACCGCGCAAGTTCCGGCGCCGATCTGCGGCTGGTGACGTTTGCGGGCGAAGCGCAGATGCATGACGTTCCTTCCGATCCATCCAAGGCGTCAGTTCCCGACAATGCGACACCTTCGACGGGCATGGATACGGACATCGAAAGCGCGGTCGATCTCGCGCTTAGCACGTTTCCAAAGCAGGGCGCGCGGCGAATTCTGCTGGTGAGCGACGGTAATCAAACACGCGGTGATGCACTTGCCGCGGCAGTTCGTGCGCGGGCAGAAGGCGTGGCCGTTTACACCGCACCATCAGGCGGCATTTCGCGCCTTCCTGTGCAGCTCACGGGAATTTCAGCCCCGCAAAGCGTCTTCTCGGGCGAACGGTTTACCGTTTCGTTGGAACTCGAAAGCGCCCAACCTCTCGCCACAAAAATTTCCATTACGTCCAATGGCCACGAAATCTCTTCGAAGCCAATCGATCTGCGGGCTGGCAGCAATGCCATCGATCTCGATGCCCATATCGTCGATACCGGTGTGAATTCGCTCGACATAAGCCTTGAAGCGCAAGGCTCGCAGCAGCCGCTCTATTCGCAGGCAATTGCCGTTCGGAAACCGCGGGTGCTCTATATCACCGGTCAGGATGGGCCGTCCGATCCACTGCTGAAAACGCTGGATGAGGCACAGATTGAAGTGCAGCAAGCCGATGCATTCCCACAGGATCCCGCAAATACGAATTGGGACGCCGTGGTGCTTGACAATTACCCCGATCAGCCGCTTTCGCCGGAAGAAGGCGCGGCCATCGCAAATTACGTCTCCGCGGGCGGCGGACTGATTTTCATTGGCGGCGACCGGAACGCGCAGATTGCGAAGGAGCCGTCCACAGCGTTTGACAAG
>DATNBB010000128.1:0-17308 GCA_035607335.1 Binatia bacterium
AACGTTTTCCACCTGCCGATGAGATTCGCGGCATTGATCGAGCCTAGACCTGTCGCGAGGTCGTAGCCCGTTCCAGAGTCATAACCGGAAAGAATACCGACCGTGTCATTCGAGAATTCTACAGAGCACGGGGTGCCCGGTTGTGTGGGATCGTCAGGAGCGCCTTTTGTGCACGGCATTGCGATCGTAGAACCGGACGGAACGTCGTAAAAGACGCAGGTGCTGGAGGAGCTTGCTATGGACATGCACGTATTCCCCGATTGCGACGCCAATTTATAAAGAATGTAGTTTGCGTTGCCCTGGCGCTCGCCAGTGGCTTGATTGACCAAAGCCATAATGCCGGCGAAGGCGGGCGAAGATGCCGACGTGCCGCCGATGCCAACAAAGGTCGAGGTTCCTGAAAATGGGTCGCAGGACGTTGCACTGGGATTCAGATCCGCTTCGCAGATGGCATAGAAGCTCGCGTTGAACCCATTGCTTGCGAAGAGTGAGACGTCTGGAATATCGCGGACGCCGTCCGCAGGCACGCCGGGGCCCGCTTGCCATGACGGCTTCGGATAGCCCTGAGAACAAGACGATTCGTTCAGGCCATCCGATTGAATGCACTGGCTCTTTCCTCCGCTGCCTCCGCCGATCGAAACATAGCCATCATTCTTTTCGGTGGTGTTGTTACAGGATTGCTCGGCCGAAGTGACGGAGAAATGCTGGAAGATTTCCTGGTTGGTACAGCTGTCGTTCCAAGTCATTTCCGGGACGTAGCCGAGCACGCTCGGGAGCGTAGGCGTGTTCGTAGGCGTGACATTCCAGAATGCATTGAAGTCGGTCACGTCATTAAAATCGGTGCCACCGACGGAGATGTTATACGGAGTGGAAGTGAATCCGCTGACGGACAGGCCGAACTGAGCACCGCCTTGGGTGCCGACGTTTTGATCGCATGCGGCAGAGCCTCCATCGCCCGAGGAGACTGTGACGGTGATTCCTTCCGCGGCAGCCTGCTGCCAAAGCTGCGAATAAAATGTGTTGTCCGCATTGCCCATGAAAAATTCGCAGATGCCGAAGCTTTCGTTGAGAACGGGGGCGATGTTGTTATCGACGGCGTACTGAGCGGCCAGATCGACGCCGAGACTGGTTTCGGTGTCTTGAGCGAGTACAAGGTCGATCGTGGCATTCGGCGCGACGGCACCCGCCCATTCGACGTCGAGGTCGGCTTCCGTTTCGAGGCCCCCGGGATCGGTGCCAGGATCGGCGCCCGAGACGATCGTATTCAGCTTTGCCGGGACCGGGAGGCCGAACATCGTGCGGAAAGCGTTTACGTCCTGGAGGTTAATGTCGCTTTCGCCCACGATGGCGATGGTTTGGCCGTCTCCGTTATATTGGGTTGCGGGCGCGGGCACGAGCGAAAGGTTTGGGACGTTATAAATTTTTGCAAAATCGGCCGGCGCGACAGCGAGCCATTCATTGCCAAGCCAATTGATCGTAAATTGCGGGCTGACGGGCTCGATCTGACCGGTAGAGGGCGAGCGAGAGAAACTGCCGACGACTTGATGCATTGCGCGGCGAGGGAAATTGTAGAGGGTGTTGATGCCGGCGACTACGGGCGCGAGAGCGGCGGGGATTTGGGGATCGGCGGAATTCGCCCAATGATTTTGGCCATTTACGGCGTAGCGGTGAATTTCGGTGCGGAACGCCTGGCGGACCTGGCCGGCGGTGCCGGAAAACTCGATGACGGTGCGGCCGTTGGAAACGCCTGCGACAGAGAAGCCGCGTGACTGAAGCCAGTTCGTGATCGTTTGAATATCCTGGTCGGAGGGGCCGAACTGCTGGCCGAACTGCTCTGGCGTGAGCCAATGGTGATAATTCGGCGATGTGCTGTCCTGCTGCTGATCGAGAAGCGCATCAAGGGCAGATTCCTGAGCCTGGCTGCGCTTCAGCACAAGCAGCATGCGCTGCATGGGCATCGAATCGGGCGCGGCGCCTTGATCGAAACGCGCCTGAGCAAGCGGGTGCGTGTTGCCGCGGAGAGTGGTGACGTTCGCTTCGTCTATGGCCTGAGTGATGCGCGACGGAATGCGAACAGCCGGGGAGTTCTGTGCTGCAGCGACCAAGATAATTGAAGCCGCTAAAAACAGCGCACACAAAAATACTTTAACCGCTACTTTGAACGACATGGTCCGGTGGCCTGTGTCCGCGACGATTGCGTCTTGGCGCAAACGTCCAGAACCCTTACGCGGGAAACGGGCACTATTACCCAACTAGTATGCGTGCGTCAAGAGCAAAGAGCGGGCAAAGGCAGTATTGATGCAGGTTATGTAGGCAAATTCCGACAAGGGCGCATTTTGCAGATTTTTGTTTATTACCTGGAAATGGGTGACGGCAGTTCAAACGAACGCGCGCGAAGCAAATGCGGAATGCGAAAGGTAAAAACGCCCGCCGACAGACGCCCACACGGTTTACGGCATCCTTCGGGTACTCAGGGCAGACGGCTGCCGCTCTGGAGGCAAAAGCAACACGAGCGGCATAGCAGAACGGCAACAGCAAAAGGAACAACTGTCCCCTCTGCGATCTGATGGCTGGATGCGCTGCAGGCAACTGTGGTAACGTGGCGCCGGGTGAGGGGTTCGACGCGGCCATGCTGCGAAGCTTTGCGGAGGTGCGCACATGGACTGCCCTCAATGTCAGAAACGGGTTCCCGCAACACTCCATTGGGTTTTATCCGGCGCAAATGGATCGATGTGTCCGCACTGTAAGGCGATTTTGTGTCCGAAGGCGATATGCGCGGTGGTGCTCTTTTTGGTGTCGTGCGGATTGGCTGACGGTGCTTTGATTCTTTTGCGGCGCGGCGGCATCGCATTTTGGTTGGCGTTTGCCGCGTTTTTCGTGGTGTTCGCCGCGGTCTATTTGATTGGCATGCGCGTGATGTTGCGTTTGCGCGTGAAAGCGAATGCTGCGGCGGGATTGGACCCTTCGCGCGTCTAGCGCGGATATTTGCATTTTCTAGGTCTGGCTCTCCAGTTATTTCCAATGCCGTAGGTGCGCGCGCCGATGAGCTTGTCACAAACGTCCTACCGCGTGCGTCATTATTAGTGGTAGGTCCTTTTGAGACGAAACTCGTGACGTATGAAAGCGAGGTGGAGCTGTGACCGCATATTCCATCATTTTGTTTTTTCATGTTGCATCGGCACTCGTTCTTGCGGCGGCGCTGGGCGTGGAATGGATGTTGCTAATGCGCTTGCAAAGGACGACGAGCGCGCACGAGGCTCAGCCGTGGCTCGTCACATGGAAAAAAGTTCCGTGGGCGGCGAGCCTTTCACTATTGGTGCTGCTGCTGACTGGAGGATACCTAGCGGGAGTGCTGGCTCAATGGCCATTGGCGTGGCCTAAGGTGGCGCTCGTGGCACTTGTATTGATCGGCGCCTTTGGAGGAATTACGAGCAAGAGGATGCGTATGGCGCGCAAGGCGTGCAGCGAAGGCAGCGACGCCGAATGTCTGCGGCGATTGCGACATCCGCTGCTGAAAATATCGGTGAACACGAAGATGGCGCTCTTGTTTGCCGCCGTGCTGTTGATGACTGCGACGCCGGGATTGTATACGTCGTCGGCCATTGTTGCGGTGGGAGTTTTGCTGGGATTTCTGGCGTCGATGATTGGGGCTTCGCAGCGGGTGGCGCAACGTACGCTTGAGGCCGAGCGAAAATCGGAGATGTAGCTGCGAAGGGTGCGGCAAGCCCGCCTGTTGGCCGGCTTGCGGCCCCTACAAACCACGAGTTTTAGTGCTTGGGGGCGACGTAGCCTTCGGGGAGTTTGGCGCCTTCGCCGAAGAAATACTGTTCCATTTGCTCGGCGATGATTTTTTGCGAATTGGCGTCGAGAGGGTTAAGGCGGAATTCGTTCATCAGCATTTTGGAGTGCTCGACCCACATGCGCCAGGCTTCTTTTGAGACATTGTCGTAGATGCGCTGGCCGAGTTCGCCCTTCCATGGGGCACGGTCGAGGCCAGGCATTTCCTTCCCGAATTTCACACACTTCACCATGCGGACGGTTTGAGCAGGCGCATTTTGTTCGGCCATTGATTTCTCCTTGAAAGAACAATTTTACGATATTGGTGTGGAAAGGAGGTAGAGGAAGTAGAGGAGGCAGCGGAAAACACTGCGGACCGTTTTACGGGACCGCGCTTCGATTAGAATGGAGCCTCTATCGGGGGGGGAAGTGATGAGTGTCCAAGGTGAGGCTACGGCGCAGACGAATCAGGCGGATGCCTATTTTTGCGAGATTCCTTCGGATCCTTGCGCGATTGTGATGTTTGGCGCTTCGGGCGATCTGGCGCAGAGGAAATTACTGCCTGCGCTGTTCGATCTGGCGCGGCATGGATGTCTTGCGCCGCGATTCCGGCTGCTCGGGTTTGCCCGTTCGCCGCTGAGCGACGACGATTTTCGCGGCAAAGCGGCCGATGCGATGAAGAAAACTTCCGGCGGCAACGACGATCATGCGAAAGATTTTCTGAAGAACATTCATTATTTCCAGGGCGGCTACGACGATCCTGATTCGTTTGAAAAGCTGAGTGATCGGCTCGAAGAGTTGGATCGATCGGGAAATCTGGGAGGCAACCGGCTTTTTTATCTGGCGACGCCGCCGGAAGTCTATCCACACGTAATCGAGCATTTGGGAAATGCGGGTCTGGCACGGTCGAAGAGCGACAAATCGTGGGTGCGGATCATTGTGGAAAAGCCGTTTGGGCGCGATCTGGCTTCGGCACGCGAGTTGAACGCGAAGGTGCTGAGTGTATTCGAGGAAAAGCAGGTTTACCGCATCGATCACTATCTCGGCAAAGAGACGGTGCAAAATATGCTGGTTTTTCGTTTCGGCAACGGCATTTTTGAGCCGCTGTGGAATCGGAATTATATCGATCACGTGCAGATTACGGCGGCTGAGTCGCTGGGCGTCGAGAGGCGAGCGGCATTTTACGAGAACGCGGGCGCATTGCGGGACATGATCCAGAGCCACGTGCTGCAATTGACGTCGCTGATTACGATGGAGGCGCCGCCGAAGTTTGACGCGACGGCAGTGCGCAACGAGAAGATCAAGATTTTGCAGAGCATTCGGCCGTTCACGCGCGAGACGGCATTGACGGATGTCGTGCGCGGACAGTATGGGCCGGGGCAGATCGATGGAAAAAATGTGCCAGGCTATCGCCAGGAACCAGGCGTGAATCCGAAGTCGATGACGGAGACGTATGTCGCGCTGCGGCTGTTTGTCGATAACTGGCGGTGGAGCGGGGTGCCGATTTATTTGCGAAGCGGCAAACGGCTCGCGAGGCAGGCGACGGAGGTCGCGATCCGGTTCAAGCAGGCGCCGCATATGGTGTTTAGCGGTGAAAATATGATACCGAATTCGCTGGCGCTGAACATTCAGCCGAATGAAGGAATTTCGCTTTCGTTCGGTGCGAAATCGCCGGGCGCGGCGATGCACATTGAGCCGGTGACGATGGATTTCAATTATCATGCGACGTTTGGCGGAGCCACGCGCGAGGCTTACGCAACGTTGATCAACGACTGCATACGCGGAGAGGCGACACTGTTTGATCGTGCGGATGGCGTTGAGGCCGCGTGGGAATTGATGAATCCGATTTTGAAAGCTTGGGAGAACGATCCGGAGCCGCCGGAGTTTCCGAATTATGCGGCCGGCAGCCAGGGGCCGGCTGCGGCGAATGAGGTGACGGGCGTGGATGGGAGGAGATGGCGGGCGTTGTGAAATCAAATGAGGTAAAGGAGGTATAGGAGGCAGAGGAGGCAGAGGAGGTAAAGGACATAGACCATGCGGTGTGAGTAGTGAGCTGCGCAGAGAAGCGGATGCAGCGAGGCAAGGCAAAAGAACTTATGAGAATGCGCGCGACAAAAGGGAAACCATGATTCTTGCTGGGGATATTGGCGGGACTAAGTCGAATTTGGGATTGTTCGATGTGGCGAGCGGGAGATTGGTGCGCGTGCAGCACAAGCGTTATCCGAGCGCGGAACATGCCGGGCTCGATGACATCGCGGAAGATTTTGTGCGGACGACCGGAGGGAAGATTACGTCGGCGGCGTTTGGCATTGCCGGGCCGGTGCTGAACAATTGCGTGCATACGACCAACCTGCCGTGGACCGTGGATGGATCGTCGCTCGCGAAGCGCTTGGGGCTGAATCATGTTTATTTGTTGAACGATCTTGAGGCGACGTGCCACGGGATTGAAGTGATGCAGCCGAGCGATCTGGAGACGCTCTACGAAGGCACGCCAGTCCTGGAAGCGACGCGCGCCGTGATCTCGGCGGGCACCGGAATGGGCCAGGGGACGATCTTTTGGGACGGCGAGGAGTTTGTTCCGATTCCGAACGAAGGCGGGCACGCGGACCTCGCGCCGCAGACGAACCAGCAGGCGGATCTCTGGAAATTCCTGAAGAAGAGACTGGAATTTGTTTCGGTGGAAATCATTCTTTCGGGTCGTGGATTTCAGCATCTGCACGAATTTCTCGATCCTGCGATGCGACATGCGAGTTTCGACGAGAATACGGATGAAGCTGCGGCGGAAATTACCGGGAATGCGCTGGCGGGGAAGTGCCCGGTGTGCGCGGCGGCCGTCGATATGTGGGTAGAGATTTATGGGTCGGAGGCGGGGAACCTGGCGCTGCGTTCAGTGGCGCGGGGCGGGGTTTATGTGGCGGGCGGGATTGCATTGAAGATTTTGCCGAAGATGAAGACGGGGAAATTCGTGGCGGCCGCGCAGAAGAAGGAAAAGCTCGGCGATTTTTTGAAATTGGTGCCGATTCATATTGTGTTGAATGAGGATTGTCCGTTGCTGGGCGCGGCGAATGTGGCTTGGAAGAGAGGATGAGTCGAGGAACTGGCGCGGAAGAAAGGGCGGATTGTGTCGCATCGGACCCGCATCACGTATAAGAGTATTTGAAGTCCATTCGGATGAAGCCGGAACTCGCGAAAAAGAGAGAGTCATAAATGCCGAGGTGATTGCGATTCGGCCTAGTGGGATGTGAGTGGAAATAGTGTGGGGGATTCGGGCGGGGCGTCGGCGATGCGGTTGAGTTCGGGGTAGTGCTCGCGGAGGAGTTCTGGAACTTTCAATTTTTGGCCCGTGAGAATATTGATCAGTTGTAGGGCGTTGACTGCGCCCTTGGCTTCAAAGTGATTATTGGTGATGACGAAGGTTTTTTCGCTGTGCCGCGCGACGTGCTCGACGCGCTTTGCCCACGGTTCGAGCTCACTTTCCGAATACAGATAATTGTAGCGTTCGTGGCGCGGCGTTTCCGGGTCGTCGCTGAACCAGGTGTCATAGCGCCGTCCGTGGAGGCGAATGTAGCCGACCGCGGCAGTGGTGCGTTCGGTGGGCTTTAGCGAGCGGCCGATGACGGGCTGGTCGATATTGCAGAAGCCGACGCCGCGATCGTGGAGCATTTCGTAAAAACCATGGTCGTTCCATGAGGCGTGGCGAATTTCGACGACGAGTGGATAGTCCCGGAAGCGCGTTAGGAGATTTTTCAGGTATGCAGTGTTTTGTTCGTCGCGATGGAATGAAAACGGGAATTGGAGGAGCACGGCGCCGAGTTTGCCTGCGTCACGGAGAACGTCGAAACCGGCACGGACGAGACGCTCGTCTTCGTTTGTGGCGGTCGTCGTGTGGGTGAAGCCCTGCCACATTTTCGCAGTGAAGAGGAAACGGGGATTCGGTGCCACATGCGTAAGCCAAAGGCGGCAGTGATCGGGCTGGAGCGGTGCGTAAAAGGACGTGTTTATTTCGATTGTGTCGAACCATTGTGCGGGAAACGCGGCTTCGTGGAAATCGCGCGGGCGTTTTTTCGGATAGAGAATGCCGGACCAATCGGCGTAAGACCAGCCGGCGGGGCCGACGAAGATGTGAGAAGGCTGCATACGCGTTGGACTCATTTTAGCGCGAGTGGTTGAGTTGGGAGGTAAATGAGGAACCGCGGCAAATAGTGCCGGACTACGCGGCCGTCTGCGGCGATGGCGGATAAACGATGGAGTGGCCGCGGACTCTAGCGAAGGGCGTGAGTGAATGCATGCGGGGTTTTGCGGCGCTGACGATGTGTGCGACCGGTATTTTTCGAATCGTGAGCGCATCTGCGATGAGAGAGCGGTGGCAGCGCCAGGGCACGGCTTCGGCGCACATGATTACGGATTTTTTCTGGCGGGCAAGTTTGATCAAACGGTTCAAAGCGCGCTCGAAGTCTAGCGTTTGCATGTAGTCGGCGTAGCCTCGAAACGATGAATTGCGCCAGCCGCCGTTCGGTGAGTCGCGGCGGGCGTGGCGAAGACCGCCGAGTTTGCCCAGATGCACATAGCCGATTTTCGCGCCGCGCAATTTTCTGGAGAGCGTCTCGCGGTTGAACTGCGGGTTGTGGCGCGAGCGCGGAATGGTGCGCACGTCGATCACACGCTGAATTCCGTGCGCGCGCAGGAGATCGCGGAACTCTTCCCACGTACGCGTGGAATGGCCGATGCTGAAGACAGCGGGCGACTTGGCGATATTCGGGGGCATACGCGATGCTCCTGAGCGCTGCGTGGGACCTCCGGGCCACAAAACCATTTCCGCGCTAAAGACCGGATTAAACCATGGCGGCGCCCACCATTCTAATCCTTGACGCTAACGGGAGGCGTGGTGAAGAATTGCGGCACGATGCGGCGGATCATTTGCGGATCGCTGGCGGCGCTGGTCCTTTGCTGTGTTGGAGCTACGTCCGCAGCGGCCTGGAACGGGTGGGTGGAGGTGCGAAGCCCGCATTTTGTGGTGGTGTCTAACGCGGGCGACAAGGAGGCGCGCAAGACTGCCGTGCAATTCGAGCAGATTCGCGCCGTATTTCGCGAAGCGCTCCCCGAGAGGCAAACCGACGCGGGACCCGTGGTGACAATCTTAGCGGTGAGAGACGATAAGTCATTGCAGGAACTGCTGCCCGATTATTGGACGAAAGGGCATGCGCATCCGGCGGGCCTTTTCGTGAGTGCGATGAACCAGTCCTACATCGTCGTGGATGTAGATGCCGAAGGAACCAATCCCTACGAGACGATCTATCACGAGTATTACCACTCGCAGACAGCGCCGTACTATCCAGACATGCCGACCTGGCTTTCGGAAGGCTTAGCCGATTTTTTTGGAAATTCGCGCATCGACGGGAAGACGGCAATCGTGGGAGAGGCATCGCCGGAGCTGCTCTATCAGCTTGTACATAACAAGATGATTCCACTCGATACGCTTTTCCGCGTGGACCGATCGTCGCCTTACTACAACGAAGACAGCAAAGTGACGATGTTTTATGCCGAGTCTTGGGCGTTGGTGCATTACCTATTAGTCGGCGACAACCAAGCGCATCGAGCGATGCTCGCCACGTATCTTGCGGCACTAGACGCGGGAGAGAAGCAGGATGGCGCGGCAGCGAAAGCGTTTGGAGACCTGAAAAAGCTGCAAGACAACCTGGAGACTTATATCCGGCGGTACGCATTTTACGAGGTGCACTATCCCGCGCCGGCGGAGTTCTCCGAAGCGGATTTAAGAGTGCGATCGATTTCCGAAGCGGATGTTGACGCATATAAGGGCGGGCTTTCTGTGGCGCGGGGGCGCTCGCAGGATGCCAAAACCGCGTTGGAGCGGGCGATTCAACTGGACGCGAAGAACGCGCACGCATACCAGAATCTGGCGATGACACAGTATTTTCTGGGCGATCGGGCTGATGCGCTGGAGTCCGCATCGAAGGCGATATCGTTCGATCCGCAAAGCATGGTGGCGCGATACCTGCGGGCGTATCTCACGTTTAATGACTCGCCCGAAGAGCGGAATCCGCAGATCGAAACGGACCTGCGAGCGGCGATTGGCGGCGATCCGGATTTCGCGCCGTCTTATGGATTGCTCGCAGTCTACATGGCAGGACAGGAAGAGAATTTGCCCGAGGCCCTCGAGTTCGCGCAAAAGGCGATTTCGCTGGAGCCGGGGAATGCCGAATTTCGGCTCGCGGCGGCGCAAGTCCTGATGCGGATGAGAAATTTCGACGCGGCGCGCGCTGAGTTGTTGACGGCGAAGCAGAGCGCGGCCAGTTCGCAACAGACTCTTCAGGCGGAGATGTATCTGACGTCGCTGGATGATATGGAAAAGGACGCGAAGCTTGCGACGGAAGCCGCCCAAAGCGGAGGCGAACTGCGGCGGCGCGACGCACTTGGAATCGATCGCGATCCGAACGCGGCCGAAGCTACAGGTACCGTAAGCGAAGTGAGTTGCGTGGCTGGATTGAAATTGCAGCTTGAGACAGCCAATGGCACGCTGGCTCTACGCGATGCGCCCGGACGCGGCGTGAAAATTGAATCGAAAGAGAAAATCCCCGAGAACTTCACGCCATGCAGCCTGAAGGGCAGCCACGTGACCGTGGAATACACCGCGGACGCGGGACAAGTGCACAGCGGAACAATTCAAGTGCTGGTGCTGCTGGATGCGCAGCCGTAACGCCCGACGGCTCACAGATCAGATACGCTTGAAGGCGCGCTCGATCTCGCGGGTGGAGTAGCGGAGAACGACAGGGCGACCGTGCGGGCAGCTCATCGGATACTCCGTTTTCGCGAGTTCGGCGAGGAGCCATTCCATTTTCGTGGTGTCCAGCGGCGTATTGACTTTGATGGCCGCGTGGCAAGCTGTGGATGCGGCGATACCGGATTGCAGCGAATCGATTGAGATAGATTGGTTTTCGCGCGCGATGCCGTCAAGGATTTCGCACAGGAGTTTCTCGGCATCGCCGCTGGGAATTCCTGCGGGCGCGGCTTGAATCGCGACGCTGCGGGCTCCCATTAATTCCGCCTCGAAACCGTTGGCACGCAGTTCGTCATTGATTTGTTCGAATGTGGCGAGCTGGCGCGGGTTCAATTCCACGATCAGCGGCACAAGCAGGCGCTGGCCGCCGAGTTCCCCTTCGCGACGCGCGCGCAGATGCTGTTCGAAGAGAACGCGCTCGTGAGCGACGTGCTGATCGATAATCCAGAGACCCTCGGCGTTTACAGCAACGATGAAACTGCTGTTCACCTGACCGAGCGGCTTTAGATCCAGGAGATCGGCTAGCGATGGAACGCTGCTGCTGCCAGACGCATCGACAACAGGCGCGGAATCGCCGTTGCCGGTCGATTGTTGTGGGGTGGCTTGCACGGGCCACGGAATATTTATGTTGCCGCTCGGGTCGAAGCCGAGACGTTGCGCAAAAGGCTGCGCGGGCGCACCACTGAGGCCGAAGTCCTGGGTAAGCTGCGCCGTAGAATTGAGCAAATCCTGAGGGATCACGGCGCGAGGAGGCCCTTCGGCGGGCGAAAAGCCGGAGTCGCTATAAGGATTCGGTGCTGACTCCGCAAGTGCAGAGCCGTATTCGCGATCGGTTGTGGCGGATGGCGCGGGCGGTGCGAACGATTGCGCACCCATCGCCGCACCTGCGGCGCGCGCGGCGGGGAATCCCGGCACTGGCCGAGCAAGCGACAATGCGTGGCGAATCGCGTCGCGCGTGAAATCGTGAATGAACTGCGGATGGCGGAAGCGGACCTCGATTTTTGCCGGATGCACGTTCACATCGACTTCCTGGTAAGGCAAATCGAGAAAGAGCAGCACCACGGGAAAGACGCCGGGCGGCGTGATGTTGCGATACGCCTCGCTGATTGCGTGCAAAAGCAAGCGGTCGCGAACGAGGCGGCGATTCACGAAGATGTAGATACCGTTGCGATTGCTTCGCTGGACTTCGGGGCGCGAGACGAATCCGCCGACGCGGACCATTGCGGCTTGCTCGTCCGGCTCGAGTTGCGGCTCAGTAACTGCGGAACGGACGGGACCTTCGGTCAGAGGAATTTCCGTCAGTTCGTCAACCGCCTGTCGGCCGAAGATTTGATACACGCGGTCGGCGAGCTTTTCGACCGGTGCGCAATCGAGAATCGTCTGCGAGGGAGTCTTCAGGACGAAGTGGCACTCCGGGTGTGCGAGCGCGTAATGCGTGACGAGCGAAGCGATGTGGCCGAGTTCGGTCGTTTCAGATTTGAGGAATTTCCGGCGTGCGGGCATGCAGTAAAAGAGATCCGCGACGCTGATGCAGGTGCCGCTTGGCGCGCCGGCGGGCTTTACGCTGACGAGTTTGCCGCCGGCGAATTCGACGCGCATGCCTTCGCCTTCTTCGCTGGTGCGCGTTTCGAGAACGAGGCGCGAGACGGCGGCGATAGAAGGCAATGCTTCGCCACGGAAGCCGAGAGTGGAAATCGAGATGAGGTCGTCCGCGTTGCGGAGTTTTGAGGTGGCGTGGCGTTCGAAGCAGAGCAGCGCGTCGTCATGATTCATGCCGCAGCCGTCGTCCGTGATGCGGATGAGGCGTTTGCCGCCGGATTCGGCTTCGATGCGGATGGAGCGTGCGCCGGCGTCGAGAGCGTTTTCGAGAAGCTCCTTGACCACGGAGGCAGGGCGCTCGACGACTTCGCCCGCGGCGATCTTGTTGGCGACGTTTTCCGGAAGGATGCGGATTTTGGACACGCTACTGCTCACCTCTTTAAGTCTGCGCTTTTTGGGCCTCTGGCTTAATCATGATCCCGAGTTCGTCGAGTTGGGATCCGTCGACATCGCTGGGAGATTCGGCCATTAGGTCGACGGCGGCGGTCGTTTTCGGGAACGCGATGACTTCCCGGATCGATTTTTCCCCGGCGAGGAGCATGGCGACGCGATCCAGGCCGAGCGCAATCCCACCGTGCGGCGGCGTGCCATACGTGAGCGCGTCGAGGAAGAAACCGAATCGGCGCTTGGCCTGCTCTTCGCTGAGTCCGAGCGCTTTGAACATGCGCGCTTGCACGTCTTGCCGATGAATTCGAATGCTGCCGGAGCCGAGCTCGTTGCCGTTGAGAACAAGATCGTAACCCTTGGAGCGGCATTCCCACGGCGCGGTTTCGAGCTTCTCGAGGTCTTCTTCGTAAACGCCGGTGAAAGGATGCTGCGCGCTCACCCAGCGCTTTTCGGTTTCGCTCCATTCGAAGAGAGCGAAGCCGGTGATCCACGCGAATTCCCATTTCGTGCGATCGATCTGGTTTAGTTTGTCGCCCAAATAGAGACGGATTTGACCCGCGGCAAAAAGCGATGTATCCGTGTGCGGAATTTGCTCCTTGGCCGCGGCGGCAACGATCAGATCGCCGGGCTTCGCGCCCAAGTCGGCGGCGAGCTTTTTGAGGCCGTCGGCGCCGAGATTCTTTTCGAGTGGCGACGAAATTCCCTCCGCCGTGACCTTTACGGTGTAAACGCCGCGGGCGCCAGCTGATTTTGCAAATTCGGAAAGCTCGTCGAGTTGTTTGCGCGACCATGAGGCGGCGCCGGGCGCGACTATGGCTTGCACGTTGCCCTCGAAATGCAGAGCGGCACGTGCAGGCTCGAAATACTCGGTGACGTTGCGTAATTCCATGCCGAAGCGCATGTCCGGCTTATCGGAACCGAAGCGACGGAGCGCGTCTTTGTAATCGAGATGGCGAAAGGGGCGCTGAACCTTGATGCCGATCACGCCGCAAGCCGCTTCCATGACGCGCTCGATCACGTCGAAGATGTCTTCCTGGCGCGGGAACGACATCTCGAGGTCGAGTTGGGTGAATTCGAGCTGGCGGTCCGCGCGGAAGTCTTCGTCGCGGAAGCAGCGGCAAATCTGGAAATATCGGTCCATGCCGGAAATCATCAGGATCTGCTTGAAGATTTGTGGCGATTGCGGCAGCGCGTAGAACTGACCGTGATGAATGCGGCTCGGGACGAGGCAGTCGCGCGCTCCTTCAGGCGTGGAGCGCGTGAGAATCGGCGTTTCGATTTCGAAGAAGCCGAGATCGTTGAGCACCTTGCGGATTTCGAAAATGATCCGGTGGCGCAGTTCGATGTTGTGGTGCAAGCGTGGACGGCGCAGGTCGAGATATCTGTAGCGGAGACGCGTTTCTTCGCTCGCGGTGACTTCATCCTCGATCTGGAAAGGCGGTGTTTTGGAATTGTTAAGAACGTGCAGCTTCGTCGCGACGACTTCGACTTCGCCCGTCGGAATTTCCGGGTTGGGTTTCTGGCGCAGGATCACTTTGCCTTCGACGGCGACGACGTACTCCGACCGAAGGTCTTCCGCCTTTGCATGCGCCTCGGGATGGTCGGCATTAAACACGATTTGAGCGATGCCCGCGCGATCTCTGAGGTCGATGAAAATGAGCTGGCCGAGATCGCGGCGGCGATGGACCCAGCCCATGAGGATGACGTCCTGACCGGCGTCAGAGGCGCGCAGGGCGCCGCAGTAATGTGTGCGCTTCAGATTTCCGAGTGTGTCGAGCAACGTCAGAGTCCCCTTCGTTCGGATTCGAGATATTCGAGCAGTTCGGGCTCGGCGAGCTTTTGCTGATTTGCGTCCGAGAGGCGTTTCAGCGTGTATGTGCCGCTCGCGACCTCGTCCTCGCCGATGATTAGCGCGTATTTTGCTCCTAGTTTGTCCGCGAGGCCGAGCGATTTCTTGAACTTCATCTCTTCGGCTGGAAGCTCGACGATCAGCCCGCGTTCCCGCAGCTTGCGTGCCATGGCGACCGCCGTGGGATAGGCTTTCAGACCCATCCACGCGACAAAAACCGCGAGGCCGGGGAGATGCGGCAGCTTACCGCTCTCCTGGATGGAGAGAATCGCACGATCGGTACCGATCGCGAAGCCGATGCCTTTTGTCGGCGGGCCCCCGAGCAGTTCGACGAGGCCATCGTAACGCCCGCCGCCGCAAACGGCGTTTTGCGAGCCAAGCCCTGCGGCGGTGACTTCGAACGTGGTACGCGTGTAATAGTCGAGGCCGCGGACGAGGCGCCAATTTTCTTCGTAAGCGATGTCGCGGAGCGCCAGTTCGTCTTTCAGCTTCGCAAAATGGGCGCGGCAAGCTTCGCACAGATGATCGGAAATGCGCGGCAGTCTTTCGATGATCGCCTGCTCCTCGAGTAGCTTGGAGTCGAGCACGCGCAGCGGATTTGTTTCGATGCGGCGCTGGCTATCGGGACCAAGTTGGTCTTTTACATTGCGCAATTCGACTCGCAGAAGTTCGACGTATTTCGGGCGACATTCTTTGCAGCCGATCGAATTAACGTACAGCGTGATCTTTTCCAGGCCGACGCGACGGAAAAGCACGACGAGCATTTCGATCACTTCGGCGTCAATGCCAGGCGCATCGGATGGGCCGAGGACTTCCGCGCCCATTTGGTAGAACTGGCGATAGCGGCCTTTCTGCGGGCGTTCGCGGCGGAACATCGGGCCGGAGTAGTAGAGTTTCAAGTTGCCGGGAAGCGTGTGCATGCCATGCTCGATATAGGCGCGACAGACGGAGGCGGTTCCCTCAGGACGAAGGCTCATTTGTTCGCCGTCATGGGAGGCGGCCTCACTCGACGCAGAAAATGTGTACATCTCTTTGGAGACGATGTCGGTGTCGGTCCCGACCGATCGAGCGAAAAGATCCGTGTCCTCAAAGATGGGCGTGCGGATATCGCGAAAGCTGTAGCTCTCAAAAGTCTCGCGGGCTTGGCGCTCGAACCAATTCCACAGCGAAGAGTCTGGGGGAAGGATGTCACGCGTTCCCTTAATGGCCCTGAATTGTTTTTGTTGCGACACGCTTCTCTGTACCCCTAAACTTTCAAGTGGCTAGTATCGAGTGGCTAGTGGCTAGACGCCGCCAAGCTTTCGTCTGATCGCTGCAATCATCTTTTGGATTTCGTGAACACCTTCTATAGGCGCGTCAGATGCTTCTTGATTACAAAACCCTAAGTCCACGCTCAACATCAACAAAGTTTCTAGTTCCGCGAGCGATCCGGTCGCGCGAGACAGAAAATGCATGAAATCGCTCGTCGCGTGCCGCGCTTGTCCTTCGGCGATGTTCGACGGAATCGCAACGGAGGCACGGCGCATCTGGGCGACAATGCCGTAGCGTTCAGTTGGCGGAAACGCTTCCGTAAGCAAGTGAATCGCCTTGGCGAGTAGCATCGATTTTTGCCATACGACTAAATCCTTATAGTGTTTCGGCTGCGAAGACTCGGCCAAAGCCGCCTCCGGTTCGTCTAGCCACTAGCCACTCGATACTAGCCACTGCTTTAAAGAATCTCCACAACAGGACCGCCGCTGGCTCCGCTTAACTCCGCCGCACGCGCCGCGACGTTGCGCGCGACGGCGAAGATACTTTTGCCGCCGGGCGCGTCTTCACCGAGCGAGGCGACCGGCTTTCCCGTGTCGCCGCCGATACGAATTTGCGGATCGATTTCGATTTCGCCCAGGAACGGGACGCCGAAAGTCTTCGCCATGTGCGCACCCTCGCCGTGACCGAAGACGTCGATGCGGCCGTTGCAATGCGGGCACGAAAAGTAGCTCATGTTTTCGACAACGCCCACAATTTCGACGTTCACCTGCTTGAACATTTCGACTGCCTTGCGCACATCAGCGAGCGCGACGATAGAAGGCGTGGTGACGATCACCGCGCCCGTGAGCGCGACGCTTTGGATGAGGCTGAGCTGTACATCGCCGGTGCCGGGCGGCAGATCGACGATCAGGTAATCGAGTTCTCCCCAGCGGACGTTTTTCAGAAATTGCTGCATCACGCTGTGGAGCATAGGACCGCGCCAGACGAGCGGCTTATCGCCGGGATTGAGCAAGCCCATTGAGATCGTCTTCAAGCCATAGGCTTCGACAGGCACAATCATCTGCTGGTCGGCCATGCGCGGCTGTTCATTGGCGCCGAGCATGACGGGCACATTGGGGCCATAAACGTCTGCGTCCATCAGGCCGACACTCGAACCCATTTTTTGCAGCGCGATGGCGAGATTGACGGCGACAGTCGTTTTACCCACGCCGCCCTTTCCGCTTGCGACGGCGATGAGATTTTTCACGCCGGGAAGTGTTGCTCGCGCCGGCGCTTGTCCGGGCTGCGGGCCGTGCGCATGCGGGCGCTGCGGCGGGGCCTGAGGCGCTGGTGAATCGAAGCGAACCTCCACGTTGCTCACGCCGGAAACTTTGCTCACGGCGGAGCGAATGTCTTTCGCGAGACTGTCGCGCATGGGCGAGGGCGGCATCGGCAAGGACACGGAGACGTTGCCGCCGGCGACGCCGATATCTTTCACCATGCGGAGCGTGATCACGTCTTTGCGCTGCACCGGATCGATGACGGTGCGCAGAGCGGCAAGCAATTCAGATTCGCTGGGCGCGTTTTGCATGAAATCCTTTCGAGCGGGCGTACACACCACCGATGCAGTGGCATCCGCGCGGGATTCCATTTTAGACGGGACGGCACAA
>DATNBB010000148.1:0-4665 GCA_035607335.1 Binatia bacterium
AGGATCTTATCTCTCCCCACTGGGCAGGAATTAGCACCTTGGCATCCGCCAGGTTGCTGTGGCTTCCTAGGGCCTGTCCCCTCAGCCACTCTGGATAAGCGCCGCCGTGAAGCGGCTCGCAAATCATAGCAAATCGAGGCCGAAAATCAAGATGCGCAGCCCTTGCACGCGCTCCTCCTGGTTGCTTCGGCCTACCAATATGGTAGGCGAAGAGCGATCCCTGAAACCGCTCTTCCCGAGACAAAAACGAAACCTGAACAGCTCCGATTGCGCTAAAGTAGCGGGCTATGTTTTCACTCAAAGACAAAGTCGCGCTGGTCACCGGCGCATCGCAGGGAATTGGCCGCGCCACCGCGCTAGCGCTGGCCGAAAATGGAGCAAAAGTAGCAATCGCGGCTCGCAATGCCGAAAAACTCGCTTCCTTGGCGTCCGAAATCGCGCAAACTGGCGGCGAAGCGCTTCCAATAACAATGGATGTAGCCGATCCAGTCCAGGTGAAATCGGGATTCCAGCAGGCTCTAGCCAAATTTGCCCGTCTGGACATTCTTGTGAACAACGCTGCCATCACTCGCGACACCCTGGCGCTGCGCATGAAGCTCGAGGACTGGGACGCCGTGCTCCGAACAAATCTCACTGGAGCGCATCTATGTATCCAGCAGGCGCTCGGCGCCATGCTCAAACAACGCAGCGGCCGTATCATCAACATTACGTCTGTCGTCGCCGAGACCGGCAATGCCGGCCAAGCCAATTACGTCGCGTCAAAAGCCGGCTTGATCGGCTTGACGCGCGCCATTGCCGTCGAAGTCGCCTCGCGGAGCATCACCGTGAATGCCATCGCCCCCGGTTTTATCGAAACGCCGATGACAGATCCGCTCTCGCCCGAACTAAAAGAGAAGATGAAATCGATGATCCCGCTAGCCCGCTTCGGCGTGGACAAGGAAATCGCCGCAGCCGTCGTCTTCCTCGCCAGCGACGAGGCCGGATACATAACCGGCCAAGTCCTCGACGTAAACGGCGGCATGCACATGCGCTAGCCCTACTTGCCCAGAGGCACTGCCGATGTAGAGAGTGCCATGCGACTACGGACGCGAGCGTAGGAAGACGCGCCTGAACTGAGCAGCAGCCGTAGGGGCGCACGCTTGCTGCGCCCTCTTTTTGGGGGAGGCTCACATGTCAATCGAATCGCCCGAAGAATTGGCTGCGCTGCAAAACGTAGGCCACATTTGCCATTTGTCACTCGAAGCGATGCGCAGAAGCGTTCGCCCAGGCGTCACGACATCTGAGCTCGCAAATATCGGCGCACGGATAATGCGCGAAAGCGGCGCTCGTTCCGCTCCCGTAATGGTTTACGGCTTTCCTGCGGACATTTTGGTCAGCGTGAACGATGAAGCCGTACACGGCATTCCAGGCAGCCGTCGCCTGGAAGCCGGCGATCTAGTGAAGCTTGACGTGACGTTCGAAAAAAATGGCTACATGGCGGATGCGGCGATCACGGTTCCCGTCGAACCAGTCGCCCAGGAGGCGACTCGTCTCGCGCGTTGTGCCGAACGTGCCTTCGATCGTGCAATGCGCGTTGCGCGTGCGGGTAATTGTCTCAGCGAAATCGGCCGCGAAGTCGAGCGCGAGGTCAGCCGCAGCGGGTTTTCAGTGATTCGCGCGCTTTGCGGTCATGGAATCGGCCGCACGATCCATGAGCCGCCCAGCGTGCCAAATTACGAAGACCGCTTTTCGCGCGAACGCCTCACGCCAGGTCTTGTAATAACCGTCGAGCCGATTATTTCCGCAGGAGCGGGCCACACCACCACCAGCGAAGACGGCTGGACCGAGCGCACCATCGACGGAAGCCTCTCCGCGCATTTCGAACACACGATCGTAATCACCGAGCGCGCTCCGATCCTCCTTACAGCGGCGTAGCCATGTTCATTCGGCGATTGATGAAAGATGATGCGTCCACATTCTGGAAACTCCGGCTGCTTGCTATTCAATCAGAACCCGCGGGTTTTGCCGAATCTGCTGCGGAGCACGAAGCGCTCGGAATCGCTGGCACCGAGGCCCGCATCGAAGCGGGCAATGCCGAGAATTTCATCATGGGCGCTTTCGACGACGGCCAACTCATCGGTACAGCCGGTTTTTATCGCGAGCAAAAGGAGAAGCGCCATCAAATCGGTTGGAGTTGGGGCGTGTTCGTTCATCCGGATCACAGGCAGAAGGGAATTGGCCGGGCGCTGCTTGCTTCTGTAGCCGAACAGGCCCACGGTCTTCCCGGCCTCACCGCAATTCACATTACCGCGTCGATCACGCAAATAGCCGCGCGCAAAATGTACGCGAGCTTTGGTTTTCGCCTCGTCGGTACCGTTCCAGGCGCTCTTTACGTGGACGGCAAATACTATGACGAAGAGATGATGGCGCTCGATCTGCGAAAATGACCGATCCTCATGGATATTACGGCGCGACAAGCGCCATTGACGGCGTGCTCCCGACCGAAATCACACTTTTCATGCGCAGCGAATCTGTATCGAAAATCACGAGTCCGCTGTTTTGCGGGCTCAGCGCGTAGAGCAATTTTCCATCCGGTGACAGCGCTGCGGTCCAGTAAGGCGCCCATTTCCCTTTGAACTTGCCGATCTGACGCCACGTTTTTATGTTGATCACGCGGAAGTCGTAGGCCGGTTGCGTTCGCTGGTAAACGGCGGATCGGTCAAAATTCATATAGAACTGCCGATTCGGAAAAAGGTTTTCGCCGAGATAAATCCGGTCATCGGTTGAGATCGGCCATTGTGCCGGGAGAATCGCATCTTGAATGCTCGCATGCATCCGAGTGGGCGAAAATTCTTCAGTGGCGACATTCATCAGAAAAGCGGCGCCGTCCCCGCGTATGATCGCGATGTTTTCGTTGTCAGGTGTAAGGAAGGCCTGCGCGATACCCAATCGGCGCATCCAGGGAAGGTCGATGGTGTTGTGATCTGGTTGATGTGTTGCGGGATCGATCTGGACGCGCCGGATACGATTGTTGATTCGGCACATGTAATCAAATCGAAATTCCGTCGGATGATCAATGAACCGGCCGAAACCGCAATCGCCCAGATCAATTTCTTGGGACCACAGGTCGCCCGTGGCGGTATCCATTGTTTCGAGCACAAAATTGCCCTTCGCACCGGCATAACTGGACGTGAGAATGCGCAAAACCAATCCGTCTGCCGAAACACCAAGCCCCGAATACGTCGGCAATCCCGTCCGCACCACGCGATTTTCGACCGTGATCGTCTTTAGAATCGTGCCGCCAATGGTGTCGATGATGGCGACGGTGCTGAACCGATCTTTGCCTTTTGCGGCCACGTAGAGCCGCGCACCGTCGGATGAAAGAGCGAAATCCGGATCGGCTCCAGTATTAATGACGCCCATCACCCTTGCAGTAGAGGGATCGAGCAGCCAAATGTGCCCAGGCGATTCAGAGGTGGGATCGACAGGATCGAGAACATACAGCCAGCCTCGCTCAGGTTTGAACCACTGCCGCACTTGGATCGGAACTGAGGCCGCAGCGACAGGTGAATCTTGGGTAGCGGCCTTCGCAGCTCTTAACGTGAAGCAAGATGGAATTACCAGAAATAACGCAAGCGCACATAAGAATGTAAATCGTGCCGGAATAACGTTAGAGCCGGCAAGCGCGACGTGGGAATCACGAGGTAGTGCCATCACCGGAATCGGACGGCTTATGCCCTTTTTCGGTTTCATCTCCCGCATTCCGAATTTCTTCTACATCGGCGAGATCACGCATACGGCCCGCGGCAAGCTTAGCCGCGATCAAGTCTTTCCGAGAGATAAAGAATGCGGTAAGACCGGTACCCGCATCGATTACGGCTTCGACCCGGCGTGGCCATACGTCGTCGAATATCACGCCGTCGATGGCAGGAAGGATATCCACAGCGAGCGGCTCGCGCCCGAAACGGACGAACTTGCCCGAACTCACAAGATCACTGCGGGTGACATCGGTAAGAGGCGCACCAAAAGCCTCAAGCGCTTCAAAGATTGCGTTGGCATTTTCCAAATTCCCTTGCACAAAAAGATCGAGATCTTTCGTTGCGCGAGGTTGCGAATGAAACGAGACAGCGTATCCGCCGACGATCAGATATTTAACGCTGTGGGCGCGGAAGCACTCTAATAACTCTTTGAAGTCGGGAAACATCGGCGCTGGATTCCTTCTTTTGGTATAGAGAAATCGTAAGTTCGCAAACAGCGTCCATCCGCTCATGCGCCGGACGGCTTTGCCAGTATCGATATTCGGCGCCTTTCATTTCCTTGAAAGTCGAAAATATCCGAATTGTTTTATCCATATGGCTGTTTGTAGCACCCGCATGCATGCTTTTCAATCACTGGTTGATGCGACGTTCCTCGTCGGGCAAGTGTCCGAACCGCGGTGGAGCGCAAAAGCACACAATTGGTTGATTCTGCACCACGTCACGCATAGAATGGCTTGGGCAAACGGGGTTCGATTCCCGAGCAGCATGCCGTCCGCCGCAAGGCGGACGAGCCGCGCATAATTTTAAGACCGCCGATACTGGAGGAATATTCAGAATGGCCAGCGTTGAAGAACGCGTGAAGCAGATTATTGTCGAGCAGCTCGGTGTGGATGAAGGCGAAGTGACACCCACCGCTTCGTTCGTGGAC
>DATNBB010000152.1:0-5259 GCA_035607335.1 Binatia bacterium
GCGATAGGCGATTCGTTGGCGGTTGCCGCTTGCATCTACACCAAGACCGACTTCGTACGCGAATGCGCCTTGCGGACCAAACGCCGTCTGCGGCACATAATGCGCCCGTCCCGCCAGCCCATGCGTCCAAACCTCCAGGCCGCGTGGCGCCGCCCAGCGCGCTCTTACGCCACCCGCAGCAAGTGCAAGCTTCGATGTAACGCCGGCCTGATGGCCGAACGCGCCCAAAAACTCGCCATCGGCGCCTATCCAACCCGACTCGGGGTAATAGCTGATCGAAGTGTCAAAGCCATTGAGGCTGTAAATCTGGTGCGGGACTTCGTAGAAGCGCATGAACGTATAGCCCGCATATGCTTGAAAGCTATAGTGTTCGTAGACGCCGATCACCGGCACCTGTGGCTGCGGAGCCGGCTTCGCCGGCAACCGAAACGATACAGGCTGAGCCGTCGCTGAGGAAGTGTCGACCGCCAGGTTTGTGGTCGTGGTGGAGTTCAAAAGCGAAGGGGAAGAGTTAACTTGCGCAGTGGCGCTGGATCCTGCGAGCAGGACGCCCGCGAGAAGGAATCCGAAGAATCTCATCGACTGTCTCCCAAGCCAAAGACTTCAACTGCCTTATATTACTTTGCGTTAAGAGAATCGGCGTGTAAACCCATATTTACACCGACTCAGGCTGGGGATAACTTAGTGTTAGCATTTTCGATGCGGTGAACGCAAGGCTTAGTTGGATTTAGCGAAAGGCCGTAATGGCATCACTTGCAGCATCTGCGACAGCCGCTATGACGCAAAATGCCATTAAAGCGCATTAAATAGCGGCAAAATGCCGCAAATCAACACGCTTGGCGCCGTAAATTTCAGCAATTTGGGATCGAGCTTCAGGCGCTTGCCGCGGCTGACGATTGGGCCCTGAAAAACTGAGAGAAGGCGTTGATCGTCGCGATCCGGAAGGCTTCTTCGCGGGTGATTAAACCGCGCGTGAGAACACCCCAAGCACCAAGGTTATTCCGAATGCCTTGAACACCGGCATAAGCGTCGATGGCGTCAGAAAGATCAATTCCGTCATCCACTACTTGCGTAGCGAGAACTTCGGGCAAGGCAATGGCACCCGATTGGCCATAATGTCCCACTCCTGCCTGATCGGCCACGTAGACCCAGCTTTCAAGAAACACGCGCCGTTCGCCGTAAAAGTTGACGACATCAAGCCCGCCTTCGAGTCCGACAAAGAATCGCCATGGCTCATTACGTTCCCTCGCGATCTTTTGCAAGGATTGGACGCGGTTTCGAGCGCCCCGCATCGTCTCCACACGCGAAAGCGGAGTTGAACGAACGTCGCTGGGTACGTCAACGCCTATGACCTCGGCGGGGCTAGCGGCATGAAACCAGGGACGGCTGGCGCTGAGCGCAGAGCGAACGGCGTTGAGCTTCGGCTCTCGAAGACTGCCCACGACAACGTAGTCGGCAGACATGCTGGCGACAGAGTAACGGGATTGCGCCATAAAAGTGAAGTTAAAAATCCACCCCAAAAAATGGACGCTTACGATTTCGGTTGACTGAAGGCTGCACAACATCAGAATCGAATCACTTATCGCGTTGAGAACGTACCCCTAAGTCGTGGCAGTGACAATCGGGTATTTGGCTGACGGCGTTATTTTGACGTGCCGCTATAGTCGCACCAGGCACTTCCGAGTGGAAGGATTTCATCCGAAGGCGGCATGGCGCAGAGCGACATCGTTACGATTGGCGGCTCGGCGGGAAGCATTGAGTCCTTAGCGCAAATCGTGAAGGCTCTGCCCCCTGATCTGCCAGCCGCCGTTTTCATCATCGTGCGGATTTAGCCGACTACGCAGCGATCGCTGCCACGCCAGAAGAACAGGAAAAGTTCCGCGCGGAAGGACAGGCACCTCGGAAAATACGCATCTGCCGTCCGCAAAATTGTGGAAGAACGGAAGAATCACTAAGAGCGAAATCTTGCCGAAAGAGAAGCCGGAAGCCAGCGAAGCAATGCGTCTTGCAGAGCAGAACTCAAAAAATGGAGCGGGATAAGAGAATCGAACTCTCGCCTCCACCTTGGCAAGGTGGCGTACTACCACTATACGAATCCCGCGTTCAACGAATCTCTACTTTAGCATAAAAATTGAGCTCTTCGGCGGCAGAGCTTCTCTCAGTACGAGGGGCTGATCTTCCGGCAACGGGCGGGATTTGATAAGTGAGCGGCTGAAACCAGCCGGAGAATGCCGGTTATTACGAACCCGAACCCGACCACAACGCCTATTTCCCTAAAGGCGGCCGAACAAAGGCAAGGACGCCCACCGGGAAACGCCTCCATGGGGCAAGCGCGCAAAATTCGCGACACCCTCCGCGTGCTCGAGGCAGGAGGGTGGCCGCTGCGACGGCAACACCAGGGGCAAAGGCGCCCCACAAAAATACGGCCGCTACCAAAGGCAAAAAGCAAAGTGCCCGACTGAGAAGCGAATCGGCCGCTACACGGCTGCGACAGAAAGCGGGCGCTTAGTTGAGGGGGTTTGCGGCTTGCTGTAGGATTTGCGGCGTTATTGTGGCGATTGTTCTGCGAGATCCGCGATCCAGCGTGCCAGAATCTCGAGTTGCGCCGGCTCGGTATCGATGAATGCAAGCCCCATTCCATCGGCGGGGATCGCATGAACGGTTCGCGCCCACGTCTCAAATACGAATCCGCGCCACTCGATGCAAAGGCGCAATATTGATTCGGCCTTCTCGGTGTCTGCGGTGCGGAAATAGCAGCCGCTGCGGCTAATGACTGAAACCCAGCCCGTTATTTTGCGCCCCGTCAAGGGTTCTATCGCATGGGCCGGAGCGGAGATGGGATATCGCGGCGCTTTCCTCGCCTCGGGATAGCGTTGGCCGGCTGCTACAGTGCGCTGTGAGAGCATATATTTTCCTAAATTCTTCTATCGTGAGTTCATTCCCGCTTTGCCACAAGCTCGGGAAGTTCGTCCGCGCAAGGCAGCGCACAGCAGACCTCCACTGCGCGGTGGACAATGAGCTCTATGCCTACGCTGCTTGCAAAACGCTGCACGAGACTCATTGCGGCGCCCGCGTCGGCGGCGCTGATCAAATAAGCTTGGGGCTTTTCGAATACACACCTAACCGACTGACTTCGTTGCTCAAGATTCATGCGAATGGCGGGAAAATCGCCTGCGGGCTCCGATGCAGCCAAGCGGCGAAACGATCGGGTGATCACTGCGAACTGTGGCATTCATATTCTCCGAACAAGATTTTCGCTATTGCATGGAACAATGCGGCTCGATCGGGCCTATTTAGCGGGCACGCGGCGCGGCGATGCGAAATACGCCACCGAGAGAAGCGCCTGCCCAAGCCGGTTGCGAACAAAAAGGCAGAAGCGGTACCTCGGGGCTTACAGTGCGCGCTGCAACTGCACGATCCGCGGAAAAGGGCCGTTCCATTGAATGAAGGAAAAATTGGAGCGGCCCTCCTTGGGATTAGGTTCTCTTTCTGGTTAACTTTTACAATTTCTCGAACCGGAATGAAACACTTTCCGTCCGCGATTTTCGAGAGATTCGTCGATTGCTAAATGGTAAAAGTGCGTAAGGGGAGGAATGTAGCGCATCCTACATACAAGCACGTACATTGATCCCTGTAGGCCGATTCAAGGCGCGCAGACTAATCTGCGGAACTGAGGAAACGGTTCGAGGAAAGGCGAACAAACGGACACGTATGCGGGCGCAGCGAACATGATGCGGTTGGCCCGCGACTCCATGGCGCGGCGGAACTAGGTCAATCGACCTCGACGATACGCGTGCTTTTAACGATAGGCGATTTCTTCTGCCGCTCGGCGAAGTGCTCTGCACGCTCGCGGTCAATGTAGACGCGGGCGAACTTTTCACCGTCGTGATAATAAACCGTCACTTGCCAGTGGCGATGTTTTCGCCTGCGATCCCTATGGAAACGGGTGGAATTCCCAGTTTTCTGCTTGCTCACGATATTTTTCGCCCCCCATGGCTGCGGGCAATATTGCAAGTTCGCGCCGCGCGCGCAAGTAGCAAGTTAAAGGTTGACGTTCGCTATATTATCAGCCGATTTCCCAACGACACCCAAAGACGGGATACCGTTGGTATACTACTCGACAAACAGGAAAATGCAAGGCAACAATCGAACGTAGTCGCATTATTAGGTTTCCGAAACCCGATTATGTCACACATCCGGGCGCAATGCTCGGCGGGAGGGTCAGGAAGCGAGATCCGCAGGGGTAATGTCGAGATCGCTAAGGCTCGATTTCTTAAGCTTAAAAACCGCCGGACCATCACTGGATTGGGCATAGATAAAATCGCCTGACGCCTGGGAGACCTTGAGAGTGCGCTTTGTGCCCTTGGTATCAATGAGCGTTAGCTGATACGCGGGATGGTCAAGACTGCGAAGCACGGCGGCAGTGGGCTTTTCGACGACCTCATCCGCTTTCAGACCTGAGAGGACGCTAAACACCTTCCACGCGCTGGCGCTTTTCCCTTTTTGCGCCGACGGCTCCGTCACGACCCACTCCTCACTGCCAGCAGACTTGCGGTCGGCAACGATATTGCCGTGAGAGCCCTGAATTTGTATTTCGTTTATGTCCGATTCATCGACGTGCAGCGGTTCCTTGTCCAGCAATTCGCCGGACGTCTGCGTAAGTTTCTTGTAGAGATCGGCGTCGACCTCGAAGATTGTAGGGCGAGATGTGTCACGGGCGTAATGGTCGTCGCCTTTTTTGCTGCCAACGATGAGCGTGGAGGACTTGCCGATGTCGTTGGTTACGGTGAGAGTAACGGCAGGATTGGAAAGACCGTATTTGCCAAGATTGTCTGGAGTTTCGCTCGCCACCGAAGCGAATTTTCCTGTCGAAACAGCGGAGAGGAGGGATGAAACGGCATCGGAATCCGCTGCGGCGGTATCGGGCTTCGTCATGTTCCAGCCGCTGGAGGTCTTTTTCATCACAATATCGCCGGACGGATTCTTGAGTTCAGCGGAAGCAACCTGATCCGTGTCGACGTGGAGAATCGCTTTGTCGCGGAGATCGTCGGCGGTTTTGTCAGCGCTGGTGAGAAGGGAATTGGGGAGCAAAGTTACTTTTTGCTGCGAATCGACAATCGCGTAGACATCATCGCCCGTGAAGTCTTTGTTGCCGAGCAAAACTTTGTGCTTCGCTCCCTTTTTCGTGGTGAAGTCGATGGCAATAGAGCCCGGATCGAGGCCGTAAGCTTTCAGGCGATCAGGAGTGCCCGGTTCGGA
>DATNBB010000155.1:0-12568 GCA_035607335.1 Binatia bacterium
CTACGTAGGAAACTCTTCTAGAGATAGCGGCGGATCGTTTCGCTATAGCGAGTGTAGAGGAACGAGACCAAGAGGAGTGCCACGCCCAGAATAATAAATGTAGCGAACCGGTCGGATTTGTTTTGACGCCACACATCGAGCAGCAGAATCTTCCCGACGCACAGAAGGAGCAAGCCAAGACCTGTGATCCGGAAGCTGCGCTCGCCCACGAGCAGCGCAAATGAAAAGACGAGGACTGCCTCGATGCCCCACGCCATTGTGACGCGGCCTTGCGTCACGTCGCGGGCAATCAGTGCGGTTATCATCGCCATCGGGACAAAGAAAAACACCTGCTCTGGCCGCCGCACGAACGAGAGCGACTCCAGGAAGCCTCCTGAGCCCTGCTCGGCTCCGATCCGGCGCCGCAGCGGGAACGCAAACGCCATGGACGCAAACAGTGCCGTCGCCGCGACGATGACATGAAAGGATCGACTGTCCACCAACGGCACCCCTTGAATCATCGGCTGCGGCAAATCGAAAATGACCGCTCGCACCATGACGACGATCGCTAGCAAAAGGCTGTGAAGCAGCAATATGTTGTGCCTTGCGGCCCAGGCCATAGCAATCAGCAGCAGGGCAAATATGGCCCATCCCGCGCCGACCCAGCCCGCATCCAGTCCGAAATAGAGGACGGTTGCGACCGTGATCGTTCCGAAGTAGCTCAAAAACTGCGCCGCCAGGAGGCTCTTGTCCTGGCCCAACAAGCCCTCGCGCTTCGCGTCTGCGCGCCAATGCACGTAGTAGAAGATGAGCGCGAGCGGCAGTGTTGTTACGGCCAAATCGCGCGGAGGCGCGTTGATGTTTACCAAGAATATGCGGATCAGGGCCGACGCAAACACGACGTACGCTTGCAGCCGCAGATTCAGCGACTTGAAGAAAATCCCGCATTCGAAGAGCGCCAATCCAAAGAGCGCCCATCCCAGAGCTACGTGCAGCGGTTGTAGTTCGTAAAGCAGCAGCATCCAGACCAGGAACGATCCGGCCCACGTGTACGCCGTAGCCGCTTCGGAAATACTTTCCGCGCGGCGCGCCCACCACGCCGAAAAATAGAGGCAGGCCGTGGTCAGAGTCATTGTGACGAGCCGCACGGAGAGGCTTTGAATCAAGGCGAAGGGTTCGTTCTCAAACAAATTGACCGTCAGCGTGAGAACGACGGCAAACGCAGAGACGATCACGCTTTGAAACGCGAATTGCGAGTACTTTATGCGCGTAGCGGCAATCAGCAGCAGGACGCCGAGTACAGCCCAGATAACCGACACCCATGGGAACGCGGATTCTTGCAGCGTTAGCGCAAGCAGCAGGATCACGGCCGCCCAAGAGTGGATCGCGGAGAAACTTCGCGCGGCAGCCGTGTCTTTAGGGCCGCTGAAGTAGGCGCAGACATAAAGGAGGGCGATTGCCAGCACGGTGGTGATGAAGGGCAGGTCAAAGTGAAACGTCCCGTGTGCCGAACGCGGGAAAAGATCCGGAGAAATCGCAGCGAGAATATTGGAAGGCAGCCAGACGTTTGAGGCCGCTTCGATATTTACAAATAGTGCGGCGAAAAATCCCACGATGGCGATCCAGTTTGCCTGGTGCGACAGGTCTTTCGCGTTTGCCGCGCGGCCTGCGACGGCCAACACTGTTGCCGCAGCTATCCATGCAACGGCTGTCCATAGATTTGGAAAGGCGAGCCAGAGTCCGACGAATGCGGCCAAGCCGCCGAGCCAGGAGATTGCGCGGAATAGAGCGCTTTCAAATTCAGAGCCGATTGCGCCCGTCCATTTGCGGGGAATCCACTCAGCGTCGGCGAAAAAAATCAGGCCGGCGAAAAGGAATGTGACTGCGAGCCGGTATTCGGGGGCGGCATGCAGCATGTCCGGCTGCGCCATGCGCGTTTCAAATACTGGCGCCGCGCCAGCCACGAGCAGATCGCCCACTGTGAGCACGGCCGCCAAAAATCCGAAGCGGCGGAAGAGAGTTTCGCGCGTGTGCACGCCTGCAATGATTAGCGTTTCGGCTTGCGCGAGCCACAGGATCGCCATGCCCATACCGGAATACTTGAAGGGCACGGCGGCGACGAGCAGGACGATGCCGATCGTCGAGAGAATCACCATAGCCGTGCGGCGTTTGCGCGTGACGGGCAACTGGCCGAGCATGAGCTCGATCGCACCAAGCACAAGCAAAGCGTAAAACGCGAGGTCGGGCCGGACGGATTGGTACTTCAGCAGGAAAAGCAGAAAGCCTGTGTTGAGCAGCGCCGCGAGAGTCGAGATGTGTTCCTGCGCTTCGCGCTGAATTGTTCGCGCGATGTATGACCAGCGATAGAGCGCCCAATAGGTGCATAGGAGCGCCGCGCTGGGAAGAAATTCAGGGAACATGTGGCGATGCACGCCCATCGGTTCGATCACGGTGCGCAGCCAGACGTAGTGATTCAAGTATGAGGCGAGCAGGCCGAAAATCTCGAGCTCGAACCAGCTTCGGCGGTGCACGATGGCAACGAGGCCGATTGCGAGAATTGCGCCGGCAGTGAGGCAATACACCGTGTTTTCGCTGATCGCCACGGTTGTGAAGCCCAGCAGAAACGCGAGGCCGGTGACGACTTGCGAATTGTAGTGCAGCGTGTGCACGACCATCGCCCAGGCCACAGCGAAGAGCAGCACTAGGTCGATCCATTCGGTGCCGATAACGCGCGTATACGTGACGAAATGCATGGCGTACGTGGTGAAAAAGACGAGCGCCCATCCGCCGCCGATGAGGGCGCGCGCGAAAATGCGGTAAACGTCCTTACGCTCGAGAAAAACGCCGAGCGTCAGGATGCCGAAGCTGACGATGTAACCGAGGCCGACCTTTTCGGCGTTGCTAAGAGTGGGGAATTTGTACGCGAGGAAAAGCGCGATACCGATCACGAGGACGGCGATCCCGATTTTGTTGAGCCAGTTTGTACCGAGCATCTGCTCGATGTCGTGAACTTCGCGCCGAGGGCGCGGTGGGGCAGGGCGCAGCGCGCCGGGAACTGTCTGCGGAACGGTCGGCGGCGGTGCGGCTCTTTTGGGCGATTGGCTGCTTGAGGTTACTGTGTGCGGCAGCGGAACGGGTGTTGCGACCGGCGGAGGCGGAGTTGGTGGCGGAACTGTTGGCTTCGATGGCAGGGGAGTCGCGGGCGGCACGTGTATGGACGCTGGCGGAGCCGTTTGTGTAGCAGCCGGAATGCGCGGTTGCCCTTGTTTAGGCGCCTCCGTGTGTGGCGCTGGGGTGGCGGCTTCCGCGGGCGCTGCTGGCTCGTGTTCGGCTTTAATGGACGCGACTTGCTTTTCGAGCGTCGCGACGCGCGCGGTGAGTCGCTTTAATTCCTGAAAGTCTTTTTCGGCGATGTTGAGGGCGTTGATGAGGTTCGAGAAGCGCTGGTCGTTTTTGCGGCGGTCGCTCCGCCGCATCATCCATTCGGCGAAAATCCAAACCGCCAGTAGAAAAATCCAGAAAGGCATAGCGCCTCAAAAGGCAGGATTACGTCCCTCAAGCTTCCAATCAAAGCACTTTATCACGCGTTTAAGGAGGCGGCGATTTCGGCGCGGAAGGGAGGTGTCCGTGTTCGCAACAGCACTTTGGACTACTCGTGTCCCAAATCGCCGGGTCCCAATGCCGGGCTGGACGGTCTCTTCTGGTGAGTTTTCCAGGCATGGTAAATCGCGGGGATAAATGACGCGACGATGATCCCGGCGATCACATAGTGGATCTTGTGGTCGATATTGGGAATGGTTCGGCCCAGCGTGTAGCCCAGCAGCAGCATGCCCCAGACCCACAGGAATCCGCCGACGAGATCGTAGGCCAAGTAGCGCAGATACTTCATTTGCGCAGCGCCAGCGACGGGAGGGCAGAACGTCCGAATGATCGGCACGAAGCGAGCCAAAATGATGGTCTTGCCGCCGTAGTGTTCGTAAAACTCATGCGCTCGTTCGAGATGCTTCTTTTTGAAAAAGCGCGAGTCTCTGCGTTGGTAGAGCGCCTTTCCGGCGCGCCGGCCAATCCAATAGCCGAGCTGGTCACCTGCGATGGCGCATAGCGTCACGAATACGAGCAGTTCGGCGAGGTCCATGGTGCCGGCGCCAGCAAATACGCCGGCTGTGACCAGAAGGGAGTCCCCGGGCAGGAAGAAGCCGACGAACATGCCGGTTTCGACAAAGATGATGCCGCAGACGAGCAAGGTCCCGCCCCATTCGATCAGGGCGCGGACGTTATAAAGCTGCTCAATCAGGGCCTTTAGTGTTTCCATTTGCGGGTACCCGTTTCGCCTGGTGTTTGCCTGCGCAGCGAATGCCGGGCTACCCGGGCGGGTCTTCTCCACAATAGCAGAAAAAGTGGGTCAAAAACGGGGCCGTCAGAGGCCTCCGGCCGGCCTAGTACCTTCCTACCAATGCGATTAGGCCGCGTGCGCCATTGGCGCGGCCGCTTGTCGCAGCGAAACTGCAAGTGTTAGAGGACGACTTCCCAGGAGGGAAAAGCGCATGGAAGGTGGCTACGCAGTCTGGATGGGGCAGCCGGTGGTTCTTCGAGTTGTGACGGGAGACCTGAGAGTTCCTTTGCGCGGCACAGTGCTTTCGGAGACCAACGATGTGGTCAGGCTTCGTATTGCGGAATGCTGGGATGTAGACATCTTCAAGTCAATGGTTGTGAGCATTGAACACGACGGCGCGATCTGCATGGTCAATTAGCACGGCCCAGTAAGGGATGTCCCATGAGCGCAAGGATCGATAGTCGCTGGAGTCCGAGAAGTACAGCCGTTGCCATCGCGTTGCCATACGGAGCGGCTATTGAGGTGGTCTCCATGCGCGAAAAGCTCTCTATCATTCGCGACACGCTGATCGTACTCAGCATGCAGATCGCGTTTCGCACGGCGCAGCTGTTGCGGCACCTGAATTACTAACCAGGCCCTTTGCAGCCGCCCTGGACAAAAAGGCGCGACGCTTCCGTTCGATATTCTTCCGGCCCCAGCCCTCTCAGCCCCCTCCCGGATCCGTTCCCCCCAGCGGATCCGGGACTCCTTGCCGAATTCCGCTCACTACGCTCTGCATCCCAGGCGAAACAAAACCGCATCGTAATGCGTTCGAGCAATTGAATCTAAGGCCGGCACTCGAAATTGATTGCGCAAGGGCGCGAGTCAAGATAACTTCTCTGGTTCCGGTTTATGGTCACGGTTTTTGGGCGCTCAAGGAGCCTTACTAAATGATGAGGATTGCCAGTGTGGCAAGCGCGTTTCCGAGGGATTACTATCCGCAGGAAGTCTTAGTGGAGGCTCTGAAGAACGATTGGCGTCACCGCCTGCCGAATCCCGATATTCTCGACCGTCTTGAAGACAGCATGAAAGTGGACGGCCGCTATCTCGTCCGGCCAATCGATTTCTATGAAAGTCTTGAGACATGGGGGCAGGCCAACGATGCCTGGATCGACGCTGCGCTGGAACTTGGGGAAGAGGCGCTATGCCGCGCCCTGCAGGAAGCGGGGCTCAGTCCGAAAAAGCTGAGCGCGATTTTTGTTACTTCCGTGACGGGCATTGCGGCACCTTCGCTGGATGCGCGGCTAGTGAACCGGATGGGGCTTTCGCCGAATATCAAGCGCATCCCAATTTTTGGCCTGGGCTGCGTCGCGGGCGCCGCTGGTATTTCACGTGCGGCGGATTACGTCCGTGGGTATCCGGGGCAAGCTGCTGCTCTGCTTTCCGTGGAATTGTGTTCACTCACCTTGCAGCGCCACGATCTCTCGATGGCGCACTTGATTTCCGCTTTGCTTTTTGGCGATGGCGCGGCCGCTACGATTGTCTTCGGCTCCGAGCTTGAATCTCAGGGGCCGGAGATTCTCGCCACGAAGTCAGTGTTCTATCCAAACACCGAACGCGTGATGGGTTGGGACATCTCTGAAAAAGGATTCAAAATCGTGCTCGCGCCCGAAGTCCCGGAAATGGTGACGAAGCATCTCGGCAAAGATGTCGACGCATTCCTCAGTGAACAGGGGCTCACGCGCAAAAATATTCACAGCTGGATCATGCATACGGGCGGCCCGAAAGTTCTTGAGGCGACGGCAGCGGCGCTTGGCCTCTCTGAAAAAGATCTCGAAGCTTCCTGGGACTGCCTGCGCAAAGTGGGCAACCTTTCCTCCACGTCAGTGCTCCTAGTTCTTGAGGATTTTTATTCGCGTCGTCGGCCTGCTCCCGGCTCTCTCAGCATTCTGGCTGCGATGGGCCCTGGCTTCTGCTCGGAGCTTGTATTACTCCGCTGGTAGCGCGAACGGCCCTTCCGTTTACCTCTGGGTGGGGTGAAGCGTGGTTCATTCCGATGTGTTGGTGGTCGGCGGAGGTCCCGCCGGCCTCGCTGCCGCTATCGCCGCTCGATCAAAAGGTCTCCGCGTAACACTCGTCGACTCGCGAAGACCGCCGCTGGACAAACCCTGCGGTGAGGGCTTGCTGCCCGAAGCTGTGGAAGCGTTGCGAGCCCTGGGCATCGATCTCGACGGCGCTCAGAAATTTCGCTTCAGAGGAATCCGCTTTTCCGACGCCGCATCGTCCGTATACGCCGAGTTCGCGGGCGCAAGCGGCCATGGTGTTCGCCGCACCGTTCTGCATCGCCTGCTGGTAGATCGCGCAGAAGCTGCAGGCGTCAACCTGATCTGGGGTGCCCACGTCAAAGCGAAAGATTCCGTTTCCGCCGATGTGAATGGGCGGCGGTTTTTCTTTCGATGGCTGATTGGCGCGGACGGCTTGAATTCCGCGATTCGCCGGCGTGCCGGCCTCGATGCTTTCGTTCGCAAGCGCGGCCGGTTCGCATTTCGACAGCATTATGCGATTGCACCATGGACTGATTTCGTCGAAGTGCACTGGAGCGACGATTGCCAGATCATCGTGACACCAACGGGGCCGGCGGAAGTTTGTCTCGCACTCTTCACAAGAAATCATCGGCTGCGGCTTGCGGAAGGGATTGGGAAATTTCCAGAGATCGTGCGGCGCGTTGAGGGTGCTCGTCCGACTTCCTCAGAATCCGGTGCACGGACGGCGCTTGCCCGCGCGCGCTTTGTGGTTCGCGGCAATATTGCGCTTGTCGGCGACGCCGCTTGCTCAATCGACGGCATCGCAGGCCAAGGGCTGAATCTTGCATTCCAGGCTTCGCAACATCTTGCCGACGCGCTCGCACGCGAAGATCTGCGCGCTTACGCCGCCGCACACCGCGAGATGACGCGCACGCCGATGCGCATTACGCGGCTGATGCTGCTGATGGCGCAGCACACATGGATTCGCAAAAAGACGCTGCGCATGTTTTCCGCAAGGCCGGGATTGTTCTCCAATATGATGTCGATCCATGCCGGCCTCGCTGAAGCGGACGCATTGAGCGTTCGCGATCTTTTTGGCCTCAGTTGGCGAGTCCTCCGTGCGTAGAGGAATGGGGCGGACCCTCGCAGTGTTCTCCGTACCTCTGTGGTCGATTGTTCTTTGCCTTGCCTTCATTGTCGCCACCTGCCCGCCAGCGATAAGCGCGCAAGAGGCTGTTGCAAAACTCGATCCAGCAAATAGCACGATCAAGTTCACTCTCGGCGCGACATTCCACACCGTCCACGGCACATTCAAAATGAAAGACGGCGAAATTCGCTTCGATCCCGCCAGCGGCAAGGCGAGCGGCTCGATTGTGATTGACGCGACGAGCGGCGAAAGCGGCGATTCCTCCCGCGATAACAAAATGCACAAGGAAATCCTCGAGAGTGCGAAATATCCGGACATTGTGTTCTCACCGACGCAGCTCATCGCGCAGCAGGGCCACTTGTTAAAGGAGACGTTGGATCAGAAGGGAACTACGCAGGTTCAGGCGAAGGGCATTTTTCGCCTGCACGGACGGGATCACGACGTAACGCTCGATCTTGCCGTGCAAAATGACGGCAATGGCCGCATGGAGATCTCGAGCAGCTTTCCCATTCCCTATATAAAATGGGGGCTGAAGAGCCCGAATACCTTTATCCTGCGCGTGAGCGACACCGTGCAGCTCGAAATTCACTCGTCGGGTCAAGTCTCGCTTAGAAGCGCCTATTAGAGCGCGTAGGATGTTGGTTGACTGCGGGAACTGGAACATATGAATACGACGACGATTGATCCTGATGAGAAGAGCTATGGACTACTATTAGGGCGAACTCTCCGCACGTGATTCGCACGGATGAAGAATGCGAGCGCTTCACTAGAGAGGCGATCGTGAAAATCTTAGCCGTGAAGAGCAGGAATTGGCCGAGCTGTTAACAATGCTCATCGCTGAGTACGAAGAGCGCCGATTCCCGACTTTCACGTTAGCGCGGATCTCTTTATTTAATCCCTCATGAAGCGCGCGGCCGCCTCGGCCGCAACCGCGCGCCTTTGCTCACCACCCCAAGACGTAAGCAAAGATCAACGGCGCTACGATCGTCGCGTCCGACTCGATAATGAAGCGCGGCGTATCGACGCTCAATTTCCCCCAGGTAATTTTTTCGTTTGGCACCGCACCGGAATACGAACCGTAGCTCGTGGTCGAATCGCTGATCTGGCAGAAATAACCCCAGAGCGGAACGTTTTCGCGCCGCAAATCCTGATGCAGCATCGGCACGACGCAAATGGGAAAATCTCCGGCGATGCCGCCGCCGATCTGGAAAAAGCCGATTGAATTTTTGGGCGCGGTCGCCGTGTACCAGTTTGCGAGCTCGATCATGTACTCGACACCGGAGCGCATCAACGTCGGGCACTTCACCTTCCCGCCGATTACTTGCGCTGCGAACATGTTGCCGAGCGTCGAATCTTCCCAGCCGGGCACAAAGATCGGAAGATTCTTTTCCGCGGCGGCGAGCATCCAGCTATCCTTCGGATCGATCTCGTAATATTGCTCGAGTTTCCCGGAGCGAAGCACCTTGTAAAGGAATTCGTGCGGGAAATATCTTTTCTTCTCGCGATCGGCGGTGTACCACTCTTCCATGACGATGCGCTCGATGCGCCGCATCGCTTCCTCTTCGGGAATGCACGTATCGGTGACGCGATTGAGATGTTTTTCGAGCAATTCGACTTCCTGGGCCGGCGTGAGATGGCGATAATGCGGGACGCGCCGGTAGTGATTGTGCGCCACCAGGTTATAAACGTCTTCTTCGAGGTTTGCGCCAGTGCAGCAAATCCCCTGCACTTTGTCTTTGCGAATCATTTCCGCGACGGAAATGCCCAGCTCTGCCGTGCTCATCGCGCCGGCCAGCGTCAGCAGCATATTTCCGCCGTTCGCCAGGTGCGTGGTGTAAGCTTCAGCCGCGTCAATCACCGTGGCCGCATTGAAATGCCTGTAATGCTGTTTCATGAAACTGGAAATGGGGCTTTTCCCCGATGGTACATACGGATTCATGGCAATCTCCTTTGCTCGTCAAAACTTAGCTTGGATACACCCGCACAACGCGCGCTGCTTATGAGTGCAATTTAGAAATAGCTGGCGGTGTAGCTAAGGAGACGCACAAACTCGTGCGTGGAAACGTAGAAGGGAAACTGTCGATTGGAAGATTTCTGCTGCACAGACGATTGATAACATAATTTTGCAAGCATGTGGCCAACTTTTTGCAAGATCCTTGAAAAAGTTTAAACGCCAAAATCCGTCAAGTTAGCTGAGCTCTTTCAATGCGATTCCGCTGGGCGAGAGAATCCGTGAACCCGAGCGGCTCTTGCAGTAATCTGATGTGAGTGCTGCGCCGCGCGAATGCTTTGGCGCCGCGGAGGAGGATTCATGTACGTCGTCGTTGGAGCCAGCGGTAATACCGGAGGCCCGGTTGCGGATGCATTGCTTGCGGCGGGAGAAAAAGTTCGCGTTGTCGGACGAACACTCAGCCATCTTGAACGCTTCACCAAGCGGGGCGCCGAAGCGGCGATCGTCGATGTTGCAGACCCTGACACTCAGGATTTGACGAAAGCATTCTCAGGCGCGAAAGCCGTTTACGTGATGATTCCGCCCGACCTTTCAACAACAGACGGACTAGCTTATTCAGGCGTCGTCGCAAAGGTACTCGTTACCGCGCTGCAGGTTTCCGCCGTCAACCACGCCGTCGTACTCAGCAGCATCGGCGCGGACAAATCCTCGAACACCGGACCTGTCGTCGGCCTGCATCGCCTTGAGGAACTCATCAATGCCGTCGGCGGCCTCAACGCGCTTTACATTCGCGCCGGCTACTTCATGGAAAATCTTCTGCCGCAAGCGGGCATTATCAAGAATTTCGGCATGATGGCCGGTCCGCTTCGCGCCGATCTCGCCGTTCCGATGATCGCCACTCGCGACATTGGTCGTTATGCTGCCGAGCGCATGCTGAAGCTTGATTTTCGCGGCAAGGAAGCGCGCGAGCTGCTCGGCCAGCGCGACGTGAGCTACGGCGAGGCCGCGCGTATTGTGGGTGAGGCGATTGTCAATCCCCGGCTTTCCTACACGCAATTGCCCGACGAGCAGCTCAAGCCCGCGCTCATGCAGATTGGCATGTCTGAAAACGCCGCGAGCCTGATCCTCGAATTGTCGGCGGCGCTCAATAGCGGTCACGTGGCAGCGCTCGAAAAGCGGTCGGCTGGAAATTCCACTTCGACGTCGATCGAGCAATTCGTGAAGCAGACATTTGTGCCAGTCTATGAAGGCCGGGCCGCCCACGCCTAGCTGTCGGCCCATACGGAAATCGAATTCGCACATCCAGGCGTGGCTGTCCCACAAGGCTGCGCCTGTGGAATCGCGGTATACTCTCGGAAACGGGTCACAAACCGAGAAAGCTACGAACCGCGTTTATCACGACGCGTCGCATCCTTCCGCGCTGATCCTGCCAGTGATGAGCGAAAGCGGACCGGCACTCCAGCAGCAGACAGGGCACTTGGTCCAAGACCGCTCGATACCTGCATTTCCGATTCAAAGTACAACGTAACCACGATTGAGCGTGCGCTCGCGCCACGATTGAATGTGTCCACGCGCAAAGCGAAGCGCGGCTACCCGGCCCGTATGAAAGGGACAATCATGGAAACGGGGCACGAGCTTTTTTTGCATGAATTAAAGGATATGTTGGATGCCGAACAGCAGTTGGTGAAGGTCTTGGAAGAGAACGCGAACGATTCTTCGCGGCCAGAATTAGAAAAGGCTTTTCGGCAGCACGGAAAGGAAACCGAAGGGCACGTGAAACGGCTTGAGCAGTGTTTCGAACTTTTGGACGAAGAGCCCGAAACGGCTGAGTGCCACGGCGTTCGCGGGCTTGCCGAGGAGAAGAAATCGTTCACGGAGGAAAATCCCTCGGAGGACCTGATCGACGTGTTCAACGTTGGCGCGGGCATCAAGGCGGAAACCTACGAAATCTGTTCGTACACGTCGCTGATCGATATGGCTCGCGAAATGAAACACAGAAAAGTGGTTCAATTGCTGAACCAGAACTTAAAGGAAGAAAAGGCCGCGTTGCGAAAGATGGAGATGTTTCACAAGAAAGTGAAGCCGGAGAAGCTGATGCCCGAGGGAATGGAAGAGGAATCCGAGGGCGGCGAAGAAGAACGCGGTTCGCGTTCTCGCAATCGCAGCTCGCGGCGCAAACGGGCTGCCTAGGCGTAAACAATCAGTTTGCGGGCGACGTGGAAGCCGACGTGAAGAATGCGTCGACGCGGGCGAGAATTTCCGTCGTGGTGGACGCGTGATGGACGGCTTGGCGGAGTTCGCCACCGTTGCGAATGCCGTGTGTGAAGAGAGTCGCAAACTGCTTCATTTTGCCGATCGCGTCCGGCATTTCGGCGGCAATAAGGCTCTGGAAATATTCGACGAGCAGTTTGTAACGGTCTTGGTCAGTCGGCTGCGTGTATTGGCCCGTGGCGACGTAATCGGCGATCTGGCGAAAGATCCACGGATTCGACGACGCTGCGCGACCGATCATTACGGCGTCGCAACCGGTCTCGGCGATCATGCGGACGGCATCTTGCGGCGTGCGAATATCGCCATTGCCGATCACGGGAATCCTCACGGACTGCTTCACGTCGCGAATCACGCTCCAATCGGCGTTCCCTGCGTAACCTTGCATGCGGGTGCGCGGGTGCACTGCAATGGCTTCGATGCCGATGCGTTCGGCCATGCGCGCCACATCCACGGCGACGATGTTGTTTTCGTCCCAGCCGGAGCGAATCTTGATTGTGAGCGGAATTTTCACGGCGTCGCGAATGGCGCCAAGCAAGGTATCGAGCTTGGGTAAGTCGCGCAGGAGTCCCGAGCCGCCGCACTTCACCACTTTTTTAACCGGACAGCCGAGATTGATATCGACTTGGTCGAAGCCGAGTGCTTCGGTGAGCGCTGCCGCGGATGCCATCACAGTGGGATCGGCGCCGAAAATTTGCGCGGCGATCGGGTGCTCGTCCTCGTCGAAATAAAGATAGTGGAGCGTTCGCGCGGACTGGCGCGTAAGGCCTTCGGCGCTGGTGAACTCGGTCATGATCAGGCCGCAGGCGCCGAGTCCGCGAATCGCGCGGCGGAAGACTGTGTCCGTCACGCCAGCCATCGGGGCGAGGATCGTGGCCGGACGGATG
>DATNBB010000183.1:0-3785 GCA_035607335.1 Binatia bacterium
TTACGCTCGCTCCCGACTGCAGCCTCCTTCATCTCTTCGGCTGCGCCAAGCACCTCCTGCGAACAGAACGCGAGACTGTTTACTTTGCGCGTCCTGGTCCGACGTCGATCGTAACGATCGAATGCTGAATCAATGCCACGCAGCACGGCTTCGAGCGGAATACCAGCGTCTTTCCATGTCTCAATGAGTGCCCAATCGAGAGTTGAAAGCAGGAGAATCGTGCCGCGCCGGCGTTGAAAGTGCTCCTCGATTTCAGTGAAGTAATTGAAATAGTTTTGCAACGATTCAGGTTATCAGGAGAGGGGTTTTATGTGAGTGCCTGGACTGTACACAGCGCCGCCTCTACCGAGCCTGCCGATCACCCGAGGCGGTTGGGGTTTTGCGCGGAGCGCGGGCGCCGGTGTTGCGTTCGTGGATGATGCGCATGCCATCGAGCGTCAGCATCTCATCGACGATGCCAATGAAACGCGAGCCGGATGCGATCAAACTGGCGAGACCGCCGGTGGATATCACCTTCGCCTTCGCGCCGAGTTCGTCCATGATGCGCTCCAGAATTCCATCTACCAGCCCGACATATCCATAGAACAGCCCCGATTGGAGATTCGTCACTGTATTAGCGCCGATCACGCGCGCAGGGCGGCGGATATCGATCTTAGGAAGACGCGCGGTTCGCTGAAAAAGCGCTTCGGCAGAGATGCCGATTCCCGGCGCGATCGCCCCACCCATGAATTCTCCACGCTCGGAGATCACGTCGAAGGTCGTTGCCGTCCCGAAATCCACGATTATGCATGGCCCGCCGTAGCGTTCGAATCCGGCAACGCCGTTGACGATGCGATCGGCGCCCACTTCCGCCGGATTCTCCACCAGCACCGGCATTCCCGTTTTGACACCCGGTTCGATGAAGAGCGGCTTCACCTGAAAATAGCGCTCACAGACTTCGCGCAGAGTGGAATCTATGGGTGGCACCACTGATGCAAGCACAATTGCTTTAACTTCGCGCGGATCGATGGATTCCATCGCGAAGAGATTGCGGAACAGCACGCCGTATTCGTCCGCCATCTGCGTCCGCACTGTGCCCACACGCCAGTGGGCCACCATCTGGTCGTATCGCGGCGCCACGCCGAGCTTCTCGTTGCTCGAGCGAAACACGCCCAGTACCGTATTGGTATTGCCGACATCGATGACGAGGAGCATAGGTGTTTATCGCAGTTCGCGTACGCCGCCGGAAATTACCGTGCGCACGCCGGATGGAGATCTGACTCGCAGAAAACCGCGTTCATCCAGCCCATCGGTGATTCCGTCATATCCGCCGGCTTCCTCCACATGCACTTGTTTGTTGCGGACGTAGCTCGAAATCGCCTCAACTCGACTCAGCAGCGAACGTTGAGTATTGCTCTCGGACATCTCCGAGAAACAGCGAAAGTACTCAGCTTGGAGCGATTCTAGCAAAGCGGCGAGCAGCTCATCGCGCGGCCAGCTCTTGTCGGTTTGTCTGCGCAGCGAGGTTGCGATGCTTGCGATCTCTGCAGGAAACCATTGCTGATTGACGTTGATGCCGATGCCAACCACCGCGAAGCGAAGCTGGTCCGCATCGGAAGAAAGCTCGGTGAGAATGCCGCAAACTTTCTTGCCTGCAATCAAGAGATCGTTCGGCCAGCGCAAGTCACAATCAACTCCGATGGTTTGCGCAATCGCGTCATGCACCGCGACTCCGGCCATGAGCGACAGCCATAGCGCCCGCGCGGTCGCGATCTGCGGCCGCAGAATGACTGAGACCAGTATCGCTTCGCCCGGCTCTGAATGCCATCCGTGTCCGTTGCGTCCTTTGCCGGCTGTTTGTTGATCCGCGAGGAAAACGCTGCCTTCAGGCGCGCCGGCCTGTGCGGCGTCGATGGCGAGGCTGTTCGTGGATGCGATTTCCGGATAGAAGTGCAGCTTGCCCGCGCAAATTGTGCGAGTAAGTTTATGCTCGAGGGCCGAGAGATCGTACTGAAGTGCATCGAGCATTTGCGCGATCGAACTTTTGATTTTCAGGACGGGACAAAGAGCAAAAGCAACCACAACAGTAAGACCAAACGCGAGGTCCTTCGCCTTCGGATCAGGACGACAAACGAGAGTTGAACCATTTACCCGCGCTTGGCCGCGTGCTCGCGTACCCGCATCTCCGCCGCGAAGTCCTCGATAAAGATGGTTTGGTCGCGATCCGGGCCAGTGGAAACCATGCCGATGCGAGCGCCGGTTTTTTCTTCCAGATACTTCATGTAATCCTGCGCCTTCGCCGGCAGCCTGGAAAAGTCGCGAATGCCCTCAGTAGATTTTTTCCATCCCGGGATGCTTTCATACACGCATTCAATCTGTTCGAATCCAGCTGTGTCCGGAGGAATCTTCGTCGTCTTTTTTCCTTTTATCTTGTAGCCGACGCAAACGGGAATTTCAGGCAACGTGTCGAGCACGTCGAGTTTCGTGACCACCATCCAATCGATTCCGTTGATCATGGTCGCGTAGCGCAGCAATGGCAGATCGATCCAGCCGCAGCGCCGCGGGCGGCCGGTGACCGCGCCATATTCATTTCCTCGGGCCCGCAACGTGTCCGCAACTTCACCTTTGATTTCGCTTGGAAATGGCCCTTCGCCGACTCGCGTGCAATACGCCTTGGTCACTCCGATCACCGAGCGAATCGCGTTGGGGGCCACACCGGTTCCAGTAACCGCGCCGCCGGAGGTCGCGCTGGACGAAGTCACAAAGGGATAGGTTCCATGGTCGATGTCGAGCATCGTGCCTTGTGCGCCCTCAAACATGACCGGTTCGCCGGCGCGGATTGCCTCGTTAAGTAGCAACGCAGTGTCGGCAACAAATGGCGCAACACGCTCGGCGGCGCGGGCGTACTCTTCGTACATCTTGTCCGCATCGAGCGGTTCGGAATTGAACAGCGCGTGGGCAATGGTGTTCTTCTCGCGGCAGGCATTCTCGATGTGCGTGCGTAATAAAGAGGTGTTCAGCAGGTCGGCGACGCGCAATCCGCCACGCTTCATTTTGTCTTCGTACGCCGGTCCTATGCCGCGCGAAGTCGTCCCGATCTTTACGCGTCCGGGAGCGTTTTCCGAAGCAAGTTCGATCATGCGGTGATACGGCAGAATCACCTGAGCTCGATTCGAGACGAAGAGCCTGCCGGTCACGTTCAGTCCAGCCTGCGCCAGCGCATCTACTTCCTTAAGGAAAGCGATGGGGTCGAGGACCACGCCGTTACCGATCACGCTGCGGCAGCCTTCGCGCAGGACTCCGCAGGGAATCAGTTGCAGAACGAATTTCTTGCCACCGATGATGACGGTGTGACCGGCATTGTGGCCGCCGGCATAGCGGGCCACGACCTTGAAATTATCTGACAGCACATCGACGATCTTGCCTTTGCCCTCATCGCCCCACTGGGCGCCGACGACCACTGCGGTGTTGGCTTTAATCAACGAAACAGACTCCGAAAGAAAGCTGGCGCACACACCTGCTCCTGCCGTGGAGCGAGATGATTTTGAAAGAGAAACGGCAGTCCGTCAGATCGTCGCGTCGTCAGATCGTCGTGTCGTCGGATCCAGGCGCAGAGGGTATGTGACTGCTTATGATACCGCAGTCAGCACTCAGAGTCAGCAGTCAGCACTCGGAGTCAGCGGGCGCCAAACCAGGAGTTCTCAGGCGCTGAACGGAATCAGGTGTGCGACCTCGCACATTCGCTCAGAGCGACCCCAACTGTCCGGGTGAGGGGGTAAGTACAGTCCCGGGTTCCCGACGCGTTA
>DATNBB010000189.1:0-16401 GCA_035607335.1 Binatia bacterium
ATATTCGCTCTCGAATCGAACGGCTGGAGATGGCAACGCGCTATCGGCCGGTGCACATTCAGACGCTACTCATAGGAACAGCACCGCCCGAGCGCACTGAGGACTATCTCTATTCCTCTGAGATAAAGGGTGCGGAACTGCAGCGCAATGGAATTTTTCTGGTCTACGCAGTCGAATGCCCGCTGCCAGCCGGCGCCGATGCAGGCGAGGCGGCCCGGTGCGCGGCATCTGCGCTCATCAAACGCGTGCAGTTCTCGTATAAACCTAAGTCAGTCGTATTATTTTCACCGGCGACCTCGGAATTGATTCCGCCGCTGAACAACGCCGGTTTCCGCGATCAGTTAATTCTTAAAAATGGCGCGCCTTTCCCCGAATTGCCCGACCTAACCGAGACGAGGACCACAAAGAGCTGATCGACGTTTCAGACAACCCGCAGACAATTGCATTCTGCCCGGAAACATTTGTCTTCCCAGTGACGTACATAGCGCTAAGGAGCAAACCAATGACGGCTCAGGCTCACATGCGCACGGACAGAGTGGCCTCCACACCTTCCTTGAGACCGACAGTCATTGCATTCTGTTGTCTCGCAATCATCCTGGCTTTAGTTGTCGGCGTCGGGGTCCCGGACAAATTGGTTCTCCGCCACATCGTTCAGACATTGCCGCTCTGGCCAGTGATTGTATTGGGGTTTAGGCGCTCGAACGCGGTGGGATGGGCAAGCCTTCCCCTGTTTTTCTTTTGGTTGCTCCTAATGACGCTGATCTGGCTCTATTTGCTAGGCGTCTCCCACTTGATCAACGGGCACTTCTCCCCGCTTGAGATCGCGATGACCGTAATCGTAGGCGCAACGTCCCTGATTGGGATTGGCGCGTTTTGGCGACTCAAGTCCAGATTACCCGCACTGCAAGCCATTGTTCTCTTTGTCGTTTTCGCTGCATTCCAGTTTGCTTGCCTTCGAATCAGCTTATTGCCCTCCATTGCCCATCGCTGACGGGTAATGCCGCGCAAGTGTCCGGAAACGGGTCTGCGGCGCCTGGAATGGGCCTAGAATGGGTTGGCGGATTCGGCGACGCTGGCCCTTGCCACGGTTGAGATGGGCGCCACCCCGGGTGTAGTCTTTTGGCGGGGGAAGGGCCGCCAGTTTGCAGCGCCAGACGGCCAGGCATCACATGCCATGGCTGAGAGCGTCCCAGTAACGATGAAAAAACTCTTCCTTATTCTAGTCGCATTGGCGTTTTGCGTGCCCATGTGGACGCTGAGTGCGGCGACCACAAAGAAGCAGGCCTCCAAAACAGCTACGACCGCCAAAAAGACCACTACAAAGAAAACGACTACGCGGCGGAGGCGTCGACGCTCAACGAGATTTGTACCGAAGCAGAAGGCGCCCACGGCCGATCGCGTCAAGGAAATCCAGGGCGCATTGGCCCAAGGCGGTTACTACGACGGCGACCCCAACGGCAAATGGGATTCGAAAAGCGTGGCTGCATTGCAGAAATTTCAGTCCGCCAATGGTATCGAGCCGACCGGAAAGCTCGATGCCCCTAGTTTGCAGAAGCTCGGGCTTGGCTCGGATATAGCGGGCGTTTCGGCGCCCCGGCCGCCAATGCCTGCCGTCGCTGTACCGCAGACTTCCGCGCCTCCTTCGCAGAAAAATTCGCCCCCGCCCGCCGCGCCTGCTGCCTCGGCACCAGCACCGGGTGGGACGAGCACTGCCGCCACGATCACGCCTTCAACGGGAAATTTGGAAGCGAAGTCTCCGCAGCAATAAATAATCGGAAGCGGCGGAAAAGATTAGCCGCGAGCAGACGCGCAACGAAGTAAAAAGAGGCCGGGAAATTTCCCGGCCTCTTTTCTTCCACCACCCCATTCCTCAGCTATACAAACTACAGTGCCGCGCAGACAGCCTTGACCTCGGTGTACTGCTCCAGAACTTCGTGGCCCATTTCGCGGCCCCAACCGGATTGCTTATAACCGCCAAACGGTAACGCCGCGTCGAAAATGTTGTAGCAATTGATCCACACGGTGCCGGCCCGCAGTTTTGCTGCGATGGAATGCGCTTTCTTGATGTCGCGCGTCCAAATGCCGGCCGCGAGGCCATAGGTGGAGTTATTGGCGCGAGGAATGATTTCGTCGGCATCGCGGAACGGGATCGCCGTCACCACAGGACCGAAAATCTCTTCCTGCACGACTTTCATTTTTTCGTTCGTGTTCACCAGCACGGTCGGCTTCACGAAATACCCCTTGTTGCCGACGCGGCTGCCGCCGGTGACAGCCTTCGCGCCTTCGCTCATGCCGATATCGAGATAGTGGCATACGCGATTGAGCTGTTCTTCGGAAACGAGCGGGCCCATCTGGGTATTCGGGTCGAAGCCGGAGCCGACGTTGATCTTCTCCGCCGCTTTCGCCACGCCATCGACCACTTTGTCGAACGACTTCTGCTCAACGTAAAGACGCGAACCCGCGCAGCAGCACTGGCCGTGATTGAAAAAGATAGCGCTTGCCGCGCCAGCGATAGCATTATCGAGATCGGCGTCGTCGAGCACGACGTTGGGCGATTTACCGCCCAGTTCGAGCGAGACTTTTTTCAAGTTTCCCGCAGCGGCCTGCAAGATCAGCCTGCCGACTTCCGTGGAGCCCGTGAACGCAACCTTATCCACGTCGGGATGCGCGGCGAGTGGCGCGCCGGCAGCTTCGCCGAGTCCTGTGACAATGTTCACAACGCCATCGGGAATTCCGGCTTCCTGGATCAGTTCGCCCAGGCGCAGCGCCGTGAGCGGGGTCTGCTCGGCAGGCTTGAGCACGACGGTGCAACCCGTTGTGAGCGCCGGGCCAAGTTTCCACGCAGCCATCAAGAGCGGGAAATTCCAGGGGATGATTTGCCCAACCACGCCTACCGGCTCGCGCAATGTGTACGCGAGATATTTCGCGCCGGGCGTATACGGCACCGAGAGCGGAATCGTATTGCCTTCGATCTTCGTGGCCCATCCGGCCATGTAACGGAAATTCTCAATGGCGAGGGGAACGTCCGCGGCGCGCGCGACCGCGAGTGGCTTGCCATTATCGAGCGATTCAAGCTGCGCGAACTCTTCCAGATTCTTTTCCAGTAGATCGGCAAGTTTCCAGATCAGCTTCGTGCGTTCGGAGGCGGTCATGCGGGACCACGGGCCTTCTTCAAACGCTGCACGCGCGGCCTTCACGGCGCGATCGATATCCACGCTGTTGCCGGCGGCAACATAGGAAAGCACGTCGCCTGTCGCGGGATTAAACGTGGCGAAACTCTCTCCGGATGCGGATTCCACCCACTGGCCGTTAATCAGATTCTTGTGAGTCTTTGAAACGAAACGTGCGACGTTCGGGTCCATCGTTGGAACGGAAACGGCGGTTGCCATAGCTCCTCCTTCAGAAATCGCGATATTGTGCGGGTCTGTTGCACTCCTAGAGGCCAAATCGGCGCGAATCGTGCTTCGGCGATTCGCGCCTTGGGGAATATTTCCCCCTCTCGCAAGGCGCGAGGACCGGTGCGGCACAAGGTACTCCCGCGGCAAGGAAAATACAAGCGCGGTGAAATTAATTGAAAGGGCTATGTGATCTTGCGAACCCAGATGCGTTCGGAGGCCGGCTTGCCAAGGTGAATTTCTTTGGCGCCGTGGTCCACCGTAAGGCAGATCGTTTCGTCGTATTCGCGTCGATGGATGCGCAACCGGGCGGCAGGGCGGAGGCTGCGCTCGTTGAGAAATTCGAGAAATTTCGGATCCCGTTCGTAAACGCGCAGCACTTCGTACGAGGCACCCGCATCAGCTTCCGAGAGGCGCTGCGCGCCAAGTTTCCTGCGCAGTTCAGCGACCCCGCCAAGCAGAGGCATGCCGTGCGGGCAACGGCTGTCACGTCCGAAGCGTTTGACGAGCAACTCGGCCACTTCGGCCGAAATGCCATGCTCGAGTTTCTCCGCTTCTTCGTGCGCGCGCGCCCAGGGCAGGCCGATCACGTCCGTAAGAAGCTTTTCCGCCAGCCGGTGCCGCAGCACAAGGTCTTCGGCGATCTTTTGCCCTTTTGGCGAAAGCGATATGTGGCCGTTGCGCAGCACCCGGACGTAGCCATCGCGCGCCATGCGCTTCACGGCGGCTGTTACGGCGGGAGGGGTTACGCCAAGCTCCTCAGCCAGACGCGCGCCGATCGGCGCCTGCTCTTCCTGAACAAGCTCCCAGATCGCCTTGAGGTAATCTTCCTGCGAGACGCTTGTCTGTTCGCGCCGCATCGATCTCCCTGTTCACGCCGCCAAAATGGCGCCGCAAGCATCGCCTTGCATGTCCGCTACTGAGCGCCCGCGCTGCACTCTTTCGTTTCGCCCGCCTCATCGCGGAAACGGACGGCAAGTTCCTTGATGCGAATCTCAATGTCATCACAAATGCGCCGGTGCGTCTCAATGTCCTCGCCGAAAGGATCGGCGATGAGCCAGTCCTCCACCTTGTGACCCTGGAAAACGCCAGGTCCCGGCAGACCGGACATATTGACGATCAAGTCCGGCTGACCGAGACAATGATCGCGAAGACCTTTCGAGAATTGGCCTTCCATGCTGGCGCCGCGCTCTTCCACGGCCGCACGCGCCGTGGGATCGATGAACCCGAGCGGGCGCAAACCCGCGCTTTCGGCTTCAAAGAGTTCGGCGAAGTGATGTTTCGCCAACGCTTCGGCAATCTGGCTCCGCACGCAATTTCCCATGCAGACGAAGAGTATCTTCACCCTTGGCATGACCGCCATCATCTCCGATAGGCGTTGAAGTCGCAATAGCGGGCTAATTTGAGCGCGGGTGGACGGCCAGTTCGAGGAAATGTTGATGCACCGCGGGATCGTCTGACAATTCAGGATGAAAGGTAGCGGCCAGAATTTTCCCCTGCTGCACAAGCACGGGGTGGCCGGCATCCTTTGCGAGTACTTCGACAGAATCGCCGGTCTTTTCGATAATGGGCGCGCGAATAAAAACCATCTCGATCGGCTCTTTGCGCAATGTGCTCGCGCCCATGTGAACGTCGCTCGCAAGTTGGCGGCCGTAGCCATTTCGCAACACCGTCGCGTCGAGCAGTCCAAGAGAATCCTGCGCTGGGCCATGCACTTCGCGTGCCAGCAAAATCGCTCCGGCGCACGTACCGAAAAGGGCGCCGCCCTCGGCGGCAAAGCTCTTAAGGGCGTCGAAGAGGCCTTCCTCTTTCATCACCTTCAGGTGAGTGGTGCTCTCGCCACCCGGAAGAATTACGCCGCTGAGACCGGCCAAATCCTTGGGCGTCCGCACGAACGAGTGCTTCGCGCCGAGACGATCAAGAATCTTCGCATGAGCTTCATAGTCGCCCTGTATGGCGAGAATGCCGATTTTTGTGCCGTTTTTCATTCAGAGCCACCGCTAAACACACAGTCATCCCGACCAGCAGCATCTTTGCGCGGACGACGGGATCCGCGGTTTCTAATTTCTAGAGAGGCTTACCAGCCGCGCGTCTGCAGCAGGTCCTTCTCTTCGAGCTGGCGCACGTCAATGCCGCGCATCGCATCGCCGAGTTCTTCGGAGGCTTCGAGAACGACCTTCGCATCTTTATAATGCGTGGTCGCTTTCACAATGGCGCGTGCGCGCTTCGCCGGGTCGCTGGATTTGAAAATTCCCGAGCCGACGAATACCGCCTCCGCGCCGAGTTGCATCATGAGCGCCGCATCGGCCGGCGTGGCAATTCCGCCGGCGGAGAAATTCGGAACTGGCAGCTTGCCGTTTTTCGCCACGTACTGGACGAGATCGAGCGGAGCGCCAAGTTCTTTTGCTTCGTGAACGAGTTCCTCTTCGCCAAGCGTTGTGATCTTTTTCATTTGGCTGATGATGGTGCGCATATGGCGAACGGCCTCGACAATGTTGCCCGAGCCTGCCTCGCCCTTCGTGCGAATCATCGCCGCGCCTTCGGCAATGCGCCGCAGCGCCTCGCCCAAATTCCGCGCGCCGCACACGAACGGCACCTTGAATCCGTGCTTCCACACGTGATGCTCTTCGTCGGCAGGCGTGAGCACTTCGCTCTCGTCGATATAGTCAACCTCAAGAGCTTCGAGCACCTGCGCTTCGGCAAAATGTCCGATGCGCACCTTCGCCATTACCGGTATCGAAACCACTTCCATGATTTCGCGAATCACACGGGGCGCGGCCATGCGTGCCACACCACCCTCCTTGCGAATATCGGAAGGCACACGTTCCAGCGCCATCACAGAGCAGGCGCCCGCGTGCTCGGCAATCTTCGCTTGCTCGGCGTTGGTGACGTCCATAATTACGCCGCCCTTGAGCATCTCGGCCAGGCCGACCTTCACGCGCCACAGATTCTTTTCGTTCCCGTTCGTCGCTTCCATGACTCCTCCTGTCGTGTCCGTAATCCTAAATTTTACGCGCTTATTCCGCGCGAGAATCGCTCGTCACTTCCGCATGCGGATCTCGCGGAGCATCCAAATCGACGAAACGCCCACGTCCGCGAGCCAGCAGATTACCGGCCGCGTCTCGAATTTCACCTTGCAGAAAGAGATTGCGACCCTTCGCGTCCGTTTCCCAGCCTTCGACCAGCAAATCCTCGCCCACGCGCACCGGTTTCAGATATTCAACGCTTAGCTCCGCTGTCACCGCGCGCGCTTTGCGAAAGCGATTCGCCTTACTCATCACTTCATCGAGCAACGTAGCAATGATACCGCCGTGAATGAATCCCGTTGCGCCTTGATAGTCAGAACTAAGCTGAAAACGACCGCGAATTCGCCGCGCATCATCATCCTGCTCAAAGGCAAGATACATTCCCCGCGCATTCGCGCCACCACAGACGAAGCACCCGTTCGTCGCACTCGGGGTTAACGGCGGCACAAGAGCTCCTGTGGCATAACCACTTTTCGCTGCGCGGCTCGATAGGTCTTCAAATCAGCGCCTCGCGCCAAACCGCCTCCTGTCTCGCGCCTCGCTGCCGCTTCTGTAATTCGACGCGAATCAGTTCGCCCAACACCTGGACGCCTTTGGTGATCATCTTTTCGGGAATGGTCGAAAAGCCCAGCCGCAATGTGTTCGGCTTTGGCTGCTGCAAATAGAAGTGCCGGCCCGGAATGAAAATGATCTTCCGTTCGCGCGCGTGGATAAGCAGTTCTCCCGCATCAAAACCAGCCGGCAACGTGACCCAAACCGTCATGCCGCCTTCGGGCCGCGTCCACGTCGTGCCATCAGGCATATATTTTTCCAGGGCCTCTTCCATCGCGGCGAGCCGGCTACGATGCACCTTCGTCATCTTGCTCAAATGCCGCGCGAGATATCCTCGCCGAATAAACTCCGCCAGAATCGCCTGGGCAAGCTGGTCCGTGTGCAAATCGGCCGATTGCTTGATCAGTCGCAGCCGATCAATCGCGCTTTCCGCGCCGATACACCAGCCCACGCGCAGCCCCGGAAAAGCAATTTTCGAGAAGCTATCGAGCTGGATCACATTGCCTTCGCGATCGAGCGATTTCAGGGTCGGGACCCTGCTGCCGCGCAGCCGCAACCGCGCGTAAATCGCGTCTTCGATCACGGGCACCTGATAACGTGCCGCGAGATCGAGCAAGCGACGCCGCTCGGCAACCGGCAGTGTCGTTCCTGTCGGATTCTGAAAATCCGGCGTCACCAGAACGAACTTCACGCGATTCTGCATCAGCACGCTCTCAAGCGCGTCCAGATTGATCCCTACTCGTTCCGGCCCCGCTTCTACCGGCACACCCAGTGCGCGAACGCGCGCACTCGTGAAAATGGAAACGGCGCCGGGATACGCCGGATTCTCCAGCGCAACGGAATCTCCCGGCCGCAGAAAAAGCCGGCTCACCAGGTCGATTGCCTGCTGGCACCCGTCTGTAATCAGGATCTGTTCCGCGCGAACGTTCAGCCCCTCTTCGCGCAGCATCTCCACAAGAGCAATCTTCAGCGCCTCGTAGCCGTCCGTCGGGCCAAGCTGCAGAATCCGCCGACCTTCAGAACGCAACACCGCATTTGCACAACGACGGAAGTCCTCGACCGGAAAGAATTCGTCCGACGGCCGGGCGCAGGTGAAGCCGATCGCACCCTGCGGAATGGGCGGCATCAGCCGTTCCAGTCCGTCGTCCCCGCGCTCGTCTGCAAAAAGCGACTCCCAACGCACAGAGCCGCCGCCATTCCCGCGCGACGGAGGCGCAGGCGAAAACTGGCGGCCATTCGCCGCGCAAATGAACGTCCCGCGGCCCACGTGTCCTTGAATCAATCCCTCGGATTCGAGTTCTGCATAAGCGTTTGCCACGGTCGTGCGGTGAACACCAAGCTGCCCGGCCAATTCGCGGCTTGCCGGAATGCGGTCGCCCGTGCGCAATTCGCCCGAATGGACCAGGGCGCGCAACTGATCGCGCAGCTGCACGTACAGCGGAATGTGACTTTCAGACTGCAAATGTACGGGTAACATTGGCTCCATCCAAGCAGCCAATATATTGTAACAATCGGAGACGTAAAGAGCCAATTTGTCTCCACTGTTTCATCGCCACAGCGCAACCGGGTCGGCGCGGATTGACCTGCCCTGCGGTAGTTCGCTTGGGGGAGGAATATCGTCGACCGTGAAGATTTTTCACGGACTAGTACTCGCCTCGGATAATGGCCGTGCGGGCCGCCCGCGCAGAAATACACCTTAATTTCATATACATAAGAGGGTCCAGGCGATTGCCTCACAAAAGGTACAAACCTTGCTACGTTCGGGCCGGGGTTCAATCAGTTCGCCATCGTCTGGAGCCCAGGAGGAAGCGAATGTTCGGAGCGGAACAAAATGAAGATCATCACGAGGAAGCCACGCCGCAGTCCAAAAACCGAAACCCGATAATCTGGATGGGAGCCGCAGTCGTCCTAATGGCAATTGCCGGGCTGGTGGCCTTGGCTTCGAATCATCACCAGCAATCCACAGTCAACCAACTGACGGCGCGCGAAAGCCAAATGAATGCGCAAATCGGCACGTTGCAATCGCAGCTCGCTGCGGAAACCGAAAAGCTCAATGAAATGACGGCCGCTCAGGCCGCGCAGGAAGCCAAGGCACAAGCGGCCCAGCAGCAGCCCCGGGCGGCCCATGCATCGACGGCAAAACGCGTCGCGCGGCGCCCTGTCGTCGATCCGCGCTGGAAGCAGATGCAGTCCCGCCTCGATGCGCAACAGAAGCAGCTCGACGATGCCACGAGCGCGATAAACCAGACGCGTTCCGATCTCGAAGGCAATATCAGCTCAACCCGCGACGAACTCAACGGCTCAATTGCCAAGAATCACGAAGAACTCGTGGCGCTTGAACAGCGTGGCGAACGCAATTATTACGAGTTTGATCTTTCCAAGAGCAAGCAGTTCCAGCGGACGGGTCCGATCTCGCTCTCTTTACGGAAATCGGATACGAAGCACAAGCATTACAATCTCGCGCTAATCGTGGACGACAATCAGCTCGAAAAGAAGAATGTCGACCTCTACGAGCCGATCTGGCTTCGCGACTCCGACGATCCGCAACCGCTCGAAATCGTCGTGAACAAGATCGACAAGAACCACATCCACGGCTACGTAAGCGCCTCGAAGTACGGCCAGGCTCAATTGACGCCCGCGTCTGCTGCGGCAAACGCGCCCGCTGCGCAAACGTCCACAACGAACGCGGCGCCGGCACCGAGCGCCACGACGCAATCGAACTAAATTTTCACTCAGGAGATTGGTTCAGCGGACAGCAATAAAAACGGGGCGTCTACGGCAAAGCGTAGGCGCCCCGCTTTTTTTGAAAATGAGATCCCGCTCTCTACTGCGTGGCGGACTTCTCCCCCAGCCGCCGCATCCGCTCTTGCAGCTTCTTCCGCAGCGGACCCGGCGCATTCGGATTGAATGCCACCAGATACCACAACGGCTGCGATCGATCCCGGCTAAGCCGCGCCAGTGTGGCGGCGTCGCTATTCGGATGCCGCGCGATGTTCTCGCGAATCGCCGAATACGGATGGTGCGAGAGACGCCCGAGCGTCTTCGCCGTCACTTTCGGGTGCTCGCTGATCAGCCGCAGCAGGTAGTAATCTTCTTTCGGCGCCATACGCGAAAGCATGTCGAGCGACTCCGGCTTTACCTCCGCGCTCAACACGGTGCCGACCTTCTCATCCCACGAAGGATTAATGCGGTTCAACTCCTGCGTACGCGCGTGAATCAACTGCTCAATCACACGACGCTCCTGCTCCATCCGTGCCGAAGGAAGCGCGCTATGTTCCACCGAATCGAGAACACGCAGTAGGTGCTGCCGTTCTCCAAACACAATTTGCGAAGTGCGAACAGTCTTGGTTTTGCCCTGGTTTCGTACCAGGTCGGAACGTCTCATTGTTTAATTCACCCCACGCAAGAAAGTAGGCGGACGCGTGCCGTGGCGGCCGGCCAGCCTGGAATCAAAATCACTTGGATGCTGCGCGGCAGGGCCTCGTAGCGGCTGGAGCGATGGAAAATGGTCCTCGCGGGGTTCTCGCTGCACAATCTACTCGATCTGGACAGGCCCCTTGGCCCGCCACCATATACCGGTACATTCCTGCGAGGACGAAAGCTCCGTCTTGCGGCGCACATCTTTGGATGACCCGTCGTGATTATCCGGCGCGTTCACATGCGAGTAAAGTGCGGCCCGCCAGATTGTGGCCCCACTGTTCTAACGCTGCAACAGATAGTCCTAGAACTAGGTCTGGAACCTGCCTCGCCTTCGCACTACCTCGCCACGGCGATTGGTCACCTTTTGCGACTTCTTACGACTTCCTCCCGGATAACTCTTTTACTTCCGGCACCATCACAGTTACACCAGCGCCTTCGTAAACGCGCTCCTTAAGGTGTATAATCGGGCCAATATTTGGAGGTCCTCCATGACGCGATCATTCGGTACAAAGTGGGTTGCCATTTTCGCGGCGACTTCGATGCTTGCATTGCCGGGAATTGCAGCGCCGCAGGCGATGCCAACGCCCCCACAGCAACAGGCGCCCACATCGCAAAATGCTCCGCGGAGCACTGCACCGAGCGCGCAAGCGCCAGATAATTCAAGCACACAGGCGCCCTCCCAGAGCACTGCCGCTCCGGCCGCTCCCCAAGATACGACTACAACGACATCGTCGCCGACCGGCTCCGTCATTACGTCGACATCAACGCCCGGCAGTACCGATGTGGCCCCGGCGGCGCCCGACCCCAAAGCTCCTACGAAAGTGAAAGAGGGCAGCGGTGCGGACGTCAACGCGATCGGCAATCGCGACGTCGGCAAAGGCCTCGATTTCTATTCGATCCAGCACGAAATTGAGCTAGGAAAGCAGCTCTCGCAGGAAGTGGAAAAGACGGCCAAATTCATCAACGATCCGGTCGTCGTTGAATATGTGAACCGGGTCGGACAGAATCTGGTCCGCAACTCGGATGCGCGCGTGCCATTCACGATCAAGGTGATCGATTCGGACGAAGTCAACGCGTTCGCGCTGCCTGGCGGTTTTTTCTACGTGGATAGCGGCCTGATTCTTCACGCGGACTCCGAATCCCAACTCGCCGGCGTCATGGCCCACGAAATCGCTCACGTTTGCCTGCGCCACGGCACGAAGCAAATGACGAAGCAGGACATCGCTCAGCTCGCTTCTATCCCGGCCATGATCTTCATCCCATATTCTTGGGCCGGATATGCCATGTATCAGGGCATGAACTTCGGTATCCCGCTCGCGTTCCTCAAGTTCTCTCGTGATGACGAGCGCCAGGCGGACTACTACGGCCTGCAATACATGTATAAGGCGGGTTACGACCCGAACTCGTTCGTGATGTTCTTTGAAAAGATCGAATCCGACGAAAAGAAGCAGCCGGGTACGATCCCCAAAGTCTTCGCGGACCATCCGCCAACGCCGGACCGCATCACCGCCATCCAGAAGGAAATCGCGACCATTCTGCCGCCGCGGACGCAATACATTGTCGATACGTCGGAATTCGACTCCGTAAAGGCGCGGTTGCAGATGATCGAGGACAATATCAAGCTCAACGATTCGCGCAATCCGAATAAGCCCACGCTTCGCAAGCGCACCGATCAGAACAAGGGCGGCTCGACCAATCCCAATTCGCCCAGCGCGAACGACCCCAACTCGCAGCAGCAATCGCCTGACGACGGACCTCCAACACTGGAGCGCCGCCCGAACGACGGCCAAACGACTAACTAGGCCGTTATCTCTCGCATTCTAAGCGCCCGCGTTAGCCCTTTTAACGCGGGCGCTTTCATGTTTGGAGGCCTACTCGTGGTTGTCATTCGTTCAGATGTACGGTAAAATACCGTACATGGATCTTGGAGGACTTTCATGGCTGTGGCGCTGAAGAAAAATGTTGGGTTAGGTAGAGCAAAAAAGGTTGAGCGAATCGAGGCAAGGCTCAGCCCCGATCAAAAGCGGCGGATTGAACACGCGGCGAGCTTGAAAGGGACCTCTATCTCGGATTTTCTGGTGTCCAGCGCGGACGAGGCCGCTGATCGCACCATCGAGCAGCACCACGTTTGGAGGCTCGAAGGCCGCGACCAGGAAGCATTTGTTAATGCCCTACTGCGGCCGCCTTCCCCTAATCGTCGAATGAAAGCCGCGCTCGAACGCTATAAGAATCGAGTAACCTCGGCGTGAAGGCCGATTCGGACCAGATCGGATACCAATCCGAGCACTTGGCATCGAAGCATGATCGAACAGAATTTTCATGCGGCATCGAAGTATTGGATCGTTACTTACGGACGCAGGCTGTGCAAGATGTAGAGAAACGCGTCGCCGCTGCCTTCGTGCTGACTCCCGACGGGAAAACGGTTGCGGGATTTTACACTCTGTCCGCACACACCATTAGCCTTGGCGATTTACCTTCAAGTGTCACCAAGAAACTTCCTCGCTACCCCGACGTGCCTGGAACTCTTCTGGGCCGCCTGGCAGTTAGCCAACGGTTTCAGGGGCGCGGGATAGGCGAATTACTTCTGCTAGACGCGTTTAAGCGGGTGTTGGGTGCTTCTCGAGAAATCGCATCCGCCGTCATTGTGGTTGATGCAAAGAACGGGGCTGCGCGGGAGTTTTATTTGCATCATCAATTCATCCCACTTCCGCTGCAGCCCAACAGGCTATTCTGTCCAGTCGCATATATTGCGCGGCTATTCGGGCCGTCTGTGCAACCCGACAAATAACAGGGTGACAGCTCAGACTGCTTTCGCGTTTGTTAATGGGTATGGACTTCAGCGATTCCCAGTCGCTTCATGGCCTCGGCATAATACTTGCGGTAGAGGATGTCCCACTCCTCGCTGCCTTCGAGGATTTCCTTCTTTTGCGACGCAATCTTAGCGCGCACTTCTGCGTCGACCTGCTCTTCCTGTTTCAGCAGCGATGTGAAGATATTGACGATTTCCAGCCGGATCGTGTCGCGGTCCTCGATAAAATCCACGTCGGGGTTCGCGACCAGTGAATCGATCACTCGGTGAGACAATCGGACGGTTTTTTCGCGGCTCAGTCGCATATTAGCGTAGGATCAGCTTCCTTTCGCGGGCGAGCTGGCCTTTCACCTTCTTATACATCTCCTGATAGGAAACACCCGTGCGGCGCATCTCCTCCTGATAGCGCCCCAGAATCTCGCGAACTTCCTCGTTCAACCGGTCTTCGATCGTCACTTCGTCCGCCATCACCTGTCGCACCTGCTGCGCAAGATTTTCCGCGTTTTTCGTCTCGATCATCTTGGCGGCCAAGAGGCGCTTCACCACTTCCTTGGCCATATGGCCTACATAGTCCCGCGATAAAAGCATCCCGCCTCGCTCGCAATTTGCATTAATTCTTTTTCAGTCTACTGGCTGCCGCTTCGGAGTGTCAAGGAACGCAGGGGTATGCGTCTGCAGACGCGAAAAAGGGACCACCCCCTGGCGGAAGGGGTTGTGAGAACGCGCGAGGCGCTGAGCAGTACTAGACCGGCAGTTGTACGGTTACGGTGTTTCTTACAGGAGCCAGCGCCAAGAGAGTGCCAGGAACCGCAGACTTGCGTGTTATATTCTCAACCCGAACACGCAAGGAGACTCGATTTGAAACGTCGGAACTTTCTCAAATCCGCGGCTTTCACCTTTCCATTCGCGCTCTCTCAGCCCATCGTTCTGGACGCCAAGCCAACCGATTTTCCGATCAAAGACGCCCGCGTCGTACTGGCAGGCGAGGACATCGAAAGCCAAAACCGCTCGCTTGGTTTCAGCCGCATTTCGTTCAAGATCTCCACGCAAGAGACGGGCGGCAACTTCTTCCTCTTCGAGCACTCTAACCTTCTTCCGGGCGGACCGCCTCTGCATCTGCATTACAACCAGGAAGAGTGGTTTTACATCATTGAGGGCCAAGTTCTCGTTCAGATCGGGAAAGAACGCATTCAACTCAAACCAGGCGATTCTGTGCTCGCACCTCGCAAAATCCCTCACACCTTCACAGCGGTCGGTGCGACGCCCGCAAAGATGCATATCGGTTACTCGCCAGCGGGCAAGATCGAGCAATTTTTCCGCGTGCTCGCAAACGGCAAGCCGGTAGTCTGGGATGCCGCTTTTTTCCGCAAGTACGACTGCGAACTCCTCGGTCCACCACTGAAGGCAACCTGACATTCAGTGATTTCTATTGGGGATTTCATCGAATCAAGATTTCAAAATATACCCGTACATACACCGGGCTAGTACTCGATATGGACGGGTAGCGCGTTTCCCAGGAGAAGCTCACGCCGATGTACTGGCCCAGTACCAGACTGCGTCCAGGGAAGGGTATTCCCATGACGGAACGCCCCACGCGCCGTATACAAAATTACAAACCGCTTCGATCTGCGCGCTCGTTTACTTCTGTGCCGAAATGATTGCGTCCAGCGCCAGATATCGCGCGCGATCCGTTTCCGGTTCCGCCTTCGACTCCACACCAATCCACATCCGCATATAGCCCGTCTTCGCGCTATAAGTCGGCCATTCAGGCAGGTCGGCCCCGTTCGGGTTGCCCGTCTTGATGAAGTTGGCGAAGTAGCTGGACATGGTCTCCGAAACCTTGCGGTCATCGGCGTCCCATGCGTAGCGGGTGTCCAGATCGAGATTGCCCATCGCGTACTGAATCTCCGAAGAGTGGGCTGCACCGCGCGGGGCTCCCGCAACGCCGTCACCGCGTCCCGCTCCGCTGCCGCGTCCGCCTCCACCAGCGGCATCTGCTGGAGGAGCGCCGGGGCCGCTGCCGGGAATCATGGCCGGGCGGGGCCGCGTATAGTAATAGCGATAGACGGGCTTGTCGCTGTTCGCCGCCTGAAGTTCCGTCCACTTCCATGTGCCGAACGCGATGAAACGGGCGCTGGCCAGGTCGGTCGCGGCCTGCATCACCTCTTCGGGTGTCGTCGGGGCATAGACCTTCAGAATTTGATCTGCGTTGTCGCCATAGAGCCGCCGGACGGCGGCAGTAAAACCCTCGACGGTGGCTTCGTTCTGCCCGAGGACAGCGCGAGCGCCCTGTTCTGCCGAGTTGCTTCCGGCAAGGAGCGGCACCTTCGCCTGCTCGCCCGCCTCGAAGATCTCCACGAGCGTCTTCGGCAAGAAGTAGCCGTCGAGATTCGGACTGAAGGATATCGTCGGAGGCCCGCCCGCCGCACCTGGGCCGCGCCCGCGCGCGGGAGTGGCGAGTTCCATGATTTTCTCCGCGCTGAGCGCACGTAAGCCTGCAATCGAAGTTGCGCCCGCGGTTTCCGCAAACTTCACGCCGTTCTGTTCCGTCTCTGCGAGGGGATGCGGCGGCAGCGTGCCAATCAATGCGCCGCTTTCGCCGATCGCGCCCGCGAACAGGTCCTTCGAAAGCGGAGAAGCCATCAAGGCGCTAACGGAAATCGATCCTGCCGATTCGCCCGCGATGGTGACGCGCTTCGGGTCGCCGCCGAACGCCGCGATATTCTTCTGTACCCAGCGGAGCGCTGCCACTTGGTCGAGGAGACCGTAGTTGCCCGATGCGTGATGGCCCGATTCCTTCGTCAGATCCGGATGCGAGAAGAAACCGAAGATGCCCAGGCGATAGTTGATGGAAACCGCCACGATGCCTTTGCGGGCCATGCTCTCGCCGTCGTAGCGGGGCTCCGAGCCGTCACCCTGCTGAAAGCCGCCGCCGAAAATGTAGACCAGCACCGGAAGTCTCTCGCTGCCTGATTTGGCCGGCGTCCACACGTTCAGGTAGAGACAGTCTTCGCTCATCTCTTCGCTGCGGAACCAGTAGTCGCCGCCGCTGCGTTGCATGCAGCGCGCGCCGAACTTGTCCGCGTTGCGGGCGCCTTTCCAATTCTTCACCGGCTGGGGGTCCTTCCAGCGCAGGTCTCCCACGGGCGGCGCTGCGAACGGGATCCCCTTGAAACTCCGCACGCCGTCCTTCGACGAT
>DATNBB010000211.1:0-4439 GCA_035607335.1 Binatia bacterium
GGGTCGGATGTGAACGCTTGCGGAATCACGCCGATCGCATGACGAACGCCATCTGCATCTTTCGTAATGTCGTGGCCAGCAACGATCGCGGTGCCCGACGTCGGGGGCGTCAAGGTGGTCATCATGCGGATCAAAGTGGTCTTTCCTGCGCCGTTCGGTCCGAGCAGGCCGAAGATCTCGCCTTGGCGAACATCAAAGCTGATGTCGTTGACAGCAATCAAGTCGCCGAATTTTTTTACGAGATGCTCGACAACAATCGTATTCACGCTTGCGGGCGCCGGCGCGTTCATCCGCGCCTCCAAAGCCGCGTGAACCAGTTGCCCTGCTGCGGAACGGGCAGGAGCACCGTCGCGGTCATTCCTGTGAAGAGCCGGCCATTATCGGAGGGCAGAGAAACTTTGATCGCAAAGGTTTTGATGTCGCGTTTTGTGCGGCTCACGTCGCGCTGAGTGGCAAATTCGTTTTCGACGCCTTTGTAAAAGACTTTTCCCTGCAAGACATCGCCGGAAGGCAGCCGGACGCGCATCGTCTGTCCAAATTGAATGCTGTCAATATAAGTTTCTTCGACGTCCGCGTGCACCCAAAGATTGTTGATGTCCACGAGCACTACGATCGGCGAGCCCTGCGCGACGACCTCACCCTGTTTGGCCACGCGCACCGAAACCACGCCATCGCTGGGAGCGTAGATTTTTGTATAGCCTAATTGGGCCGCTACCTGGGCTTCATCCGCGCGTGCCTGTTGCAATTGTGCGAGAGTAGCGCTGATGTCGCTCTGCCGCACGTCCACTTGCTTGCGATTTGCCTGGGCGACGTTGAGTGCAGCGGCTTCCGCTTGGGAGGTTTGCTTGAGGGCGTCGACATTCGCCTGGGCCATCTTCACTGCAGCGAGAGCGTGATCGTAATCCTGGGCAGAGACCTCTTTCTTGTCGTAAAGATCCTGCATTCGCTTCAGATCGGATTGATTCAGCGCCAATTGGGCTTCGGCCTGCTGAAGCTGCGCATCGCTGGAGGTGACTCTCGCCTTAGCCTGCTCGATGGCGGCGCCGGTCTGATCGTTAGCCCACGTGTAATTGTGATTCGCGGCGTTCACCTGCGCCTCAAGGCTCGTAACGTTCGCTTTCGCGGCCGCGAGATTTGCCTCCAGCTCTTTGGGATCGAGCTCGGCGATCAGATCGCCTCTCTTCACTTGCGAACCTTCATCCACGTCCAGCTTGATAATGCGTCCGGTGATTTGCGGACTGACAATCACATCGTTCCCATCGACTACGCCGGTCAACGGCAATTCCGAACCGTGAGGCGTGGTGAAGTAGTAGACACCGAGGGCGATCAAAAAGATCACGGCAATCAATCGAAAAAACTTTGCGCCCGTCATCGAATCGTTTCTCCTTCAGGAATCAACCCGTGCTCAAGGAAATCCAGCAATGCGGTTCGCCGCGCCGCGATTGCCTTGGGAGCGAGTAAATCGCGTCCTGCAATTCGGCTGAGGATCGGCGCCGCCGCGAAATAGGATGTCGTCATGCCCAAAATCGAAAAGGCGGTGTGCTCGGGATCGATATTTCGAATCTCGCGTGCAGCAATGCCGGCGCGAATCGTCCGCACGACTTCCGAGTGAAAAGGATCGAGGTAATCGCCGACGATCCATTTGAAATTGCCGCTTGCTTCCATCGCTTCGCGCTGGACAAGCCGCGGGTAATTCGGATGTGCGGCCAGGAAATCGAAATATCCCGCGGCCAAGGCGAGCAGGCGGCGCCCAGGCGAATCGGTCTTTTCACGCAATGCGTAAACGCTGGACCGAAATTGCCGAAAAAGGTTTTCGAGCACCGCGCGATGCAGATGCTGCTTGTTCCTGAAATAATAGAACAACATCGCCTTGTTGACTCGCGCGGCCGACGCAATCTCCTCGGTGCGAGCGCCGGCTAATCCGTGAGCGGCAAAGTAATTCTCCGCCGCTTCCAAAATTCTATCGGCGGTCTCCGGGTTCTCCTGTTTCTTACGTCCACGTGGCATGATTTATTACGACCGGTTACCCTCACACGATTGGAATGCCTACGCCTGTCGGGATCGGCGTTTCTTTGTGGAAAGCATGGTTCGAAAAGGTCAACTAACCGGTTAGTTTAAATAATAAAGGACGGGGGTGTCAACCAGGCGCTGGTGGCGACGTCAGCGGAATTACTTTGGACCGATTAAATAAACGATACCCGCGGAGATGCGGTAACCCACCTGATGAGGATTGGCGCTTGCGACCGAAAATGAGGTTTCGCCGTAGTCGCCTTCGATCAGGCGAATCGACCAATGCTTTTTAATCCGCACGTCCATGCCGCCACCGACTTCCCAGGCGAAACCGCTGTTGGTGATGACATTTGCGGCAAAGCCGCCAAACGCGGGCGCTTTCGTATAGTAGTAGCCGTCGCCGATGAGGATGTGCGTGAACACCGTCAGCTTCCGGTGGCGCAGCGGGTAGATTTGCGGGCCAACCAGGCCCGTAAAGATCGTCAAGGTTTGAGATGTCCCCAACGATTGCGCCCCCTCTTTTCTTACAGTCGCGCTTCCCTCGGCGGCAATGCCGACCCACGACAAAAGGTTATAGTCCACCGAAACGAAGCCGCCGTTGAGTTTCATCGTGGTGGAAGGTGTGGGTGAATAGCCACGATAGGAATAGCCTCCTGAAATCTCAAGCGTAGGCGTTGCCCGCGTGTTGTATCGCTCAGCTGGATGAGCGGGTGCCGTCGAGGACGGGGTGCTGGATGACTCTTCCGGTGTCTGCGCCGTCGGTGCGGTTGCCTGTGGTGTGGGCGCTTGCGGCTCAGGCGCTTGTGGTGCGGGTGCTTGCGCCGTCGGTTCTTGCGCACTTGCAATGACCGGTGCGGCGCACAGTACCGCGATGCATACAAGCGTGCCAGCCAGTTTTTTCATTCGAGGAAAGCCCCTCGCGTCGAAATTCGGCCTTCGAATTGCGTTCGGATCAGCCGTGTATGTCGGATGCCCTTGCTTGGACGCCGCCCGTAGCAGTCGGGTTGGATAATAATTACAAACGCCAACGCAGCGTGGGCAATATTTCCGGCGCACCAATTTAGCGCAAAAGGCGCATATGCGAAAAACAAAAAAGGCCGCCCAGCGGTCGCGGCGGCCTTCGTAAAGCATGCGCAGTGGACTGAACGTTATCGCTCGCCGAACCGAAAGATGACGCCCGCTTTAAATTTCCAATTATTCTGATCGCTGTTTCCGGTGGCTCCGCCAGGCTCGAACATGCGGCTGTGCTCCCAGTCCAATTGAGCCAAGCGGACGGCAAAATGTGGGCCAAGCGAAATGTCCACGCCTCCGCCAGCCGCTACGGCAAAGGACCCCTCGGTCAACGAGCAGGTGAATGGAGGATTGGCGAGACTGCCGGGTGTGTCGCAACCGGTGCCAAATGAAAAATTCGAAATGTCATTGTTGAAATGAGCGAGGCCGAATTCCACGTGGGCAAAGGGACTGATAATGTGATGCCCCATCGGATAAATTTGCGGGCCGACCAATACACTCGAGAAAGTGTTGTCGCCGGCGAAGTTGGGATCGTTTGGAACGCTGGCGCGTGTCCAGTCGATGTCGGTGACTACGCCGATAAAGCCATTGAAATTGTAATCGACGGTCGCGAACCAGCCATTCATGCTCATACGCGGTTCGGGCCCGCCGCTTACGCCGTAGTTGGGATTAGGGAATGAAGGGCCGTTGAACGAGCGATAGGTATAACCGCCGCCCAATTCGAACGAGGGAGTGCCTGCCGAATCAAGCTGCGCAGTGGCCGGCAACGCCAGGCACCCTATGCATGCGATCAATCCCAGCCATTTTTTCATTTCGTGCTCCTCGTGCGGTGCAGCCGTAAATTTCACGTCCGCGAGTTTTGATATTACGAGCGACACCGCGAACGTTTTTTGCGAGAGCTTAGAACTTCACGTTAGCGGTGCAGAGGCGGCGAGACACATCCCACAAAGAGTCTATGGACGAAAGATATTTGCTGTAGCTGTTTGCGTATTTCGCGAAGGTGCTTCGGTTTATCAGGCGAACGCGGGCGCCGCAAGGCGGTTGCAGTTTTGCTCGATAAAGTCGCAGAAGCTGGACAGGCGCGTGGGATCGCTGTGGGCAAGCAGACGCCGAATCGGAATTGCCCCAACCATTCGGCCAAAGAGCTGGAATTCTTCGGCGCGGGCTTTCTCGGATAAGATTCTTGTCGCGTAGGAATTGGCAACTAGCGCGAGCAACTGTTCGCGCAGCGGCAGTTCTTCGATGCGGGGCAAATTGTCGCCCGAAGATCGTTCGCCAAGCACAAAGACAGCACCGAGCGGAACCGGCGACTCTTGAAAACTGGATGGAGTGAAGCGCTGCTTTTCAAAACCGGGGAAGAGGTTCGGCAGCTTCACATCTAGTCCACAGATCATCTCGGCGGATTGCGGCCAGAGAGA
>DATNBB010000234.1:0-31291 GCA_035607335.1 Binatia bacterium
CAAGCATCTTCTATCGCTTATAAATGACGTGCTGGACCTTTCCAAGATCGAAGCCGGCAAAATGGGCCTGCATCTCGAAAATTTCGAGATCGCTGGAATGATTCAGGAGATGGTCGCTACGCTCCAACCCGCCATCGCGAAAAATTCCAATACGCTTCGGCTTAATCTTGCCGATGATCTAGGAATGATGCGGTCTGATATCACCAAAGTCCGCCAGATCCTTTCCAATCTCCTGAGCAACGCGTGCAAATTCACGGATCACGGCACGATTTCGCTGGATGCTCAACGCGTCGAGAATCGCGATCAGCAATGGATAGCCTTCCACGTCCGGGACACGGGCATCGGTATCAGCGAGGAGCAGCAGGAGAACCTCTTCAAAGAGTTCGCACAGGCGGATGTCTCGATTGCGCGTAAATACGGCGGCACGGGCCTTGGTCTGGCCATCAGCAGCCGTTTCGCCCAGTTAATGGGCGGTCAGATCAGCGTGGAAAGCGAGCCTGGCAAAGGCTCCATTTTCACCGTCCAGCTTCCTGTTCAGGTGAGCGCCGAGACAGCCGACCCCACGTCGCACAAGCCGCAAGAGGCCGAGCCGCGGCATCCCGAACCGCCGCCGAAGCCTCAGGCCGAAACGATTTTAGTGATTGACGACGATCCTGCCGTCCGCGACTTGATGTCGCGGTTTCTTTTGAAGCTGGGCTATCACGTCGTTTCCGCCGTTAACGGCGACGAAGGTCTGAAGCTCGCAAAAGTTCTGCGCCCCGTTGTCATCACACTCGACGTCGTTATGCCCGGCCTCGACGGCTGGGAAGTCTTAAAACAACTGAAGTCCGATCCTGACCTCTCGAATATTCCGGTGATCATGGTAACGATCGTCGACAACGAGGTAGCGGCCATGAACCTTGGCGCTTCGAATTACCTTGTGAAACCCGTGGATCGCGACCGGCTGGCCGAGATGGTCGAACAGTATCGAGGCGCGAATGCCGCGTCAAATTTGCAAAACATTCCTGTAGGCGCATCACATGCGTCTCAGAAATCTGTTTCAACGCCGCGCTTGGATCCGCGTGCGAGGAGAAATTAACCATGTCTATCAAGATCCTGCTCGTCGAAGACAACGAAATGAATCGGGACATGTTGACGCGGCGTCTTGAGCGCAAGGGCTATGCCGTCGTGGCCGCGCACGACGGCGCGGAAGGACACGCGCTCGCGCATTCGGAATCGCCCGATCTGATCTTGATGGATATGAGTCTTCCTGTGATGAACGGATGGGAAGTCACTCGTTTGCTCAAGTCTGAAGAAGCCACGCGTCATATCCCGATCATCGCGCTCACCGCTCACGCATTGGCCACCGATCGCGCCAAGGCCATTGAAGTAGGTTGCGATGACTATGACACCAAGCCTGTGGATTTCGCCAGGCTGCAGGAAAAAATCAACAGTTTGCTTCTGGAGAAGAAACCGTCATGAATTCCCGGCCGAATCGCGTCCTGATCGTCGACGACAACGAGATGAATCGGGATATGCTCGCGCGCCGGCTTGAACGCAAGGGCTATCAGGTCAGCGTCGCGGCGAGCGCGCACGAGTTGATGGAGCGAATCAAAAAAGACTCGATTGAGCTCGTGCTTCTCGACATCGAGATGCCCGAGATCAGCGGCCTCGAAGGACTACAGCGTATCCGCACACTCTATTCCGCGATCGAGCTGCCGGTAATCATGGTTACGGCAAGGAATCAAAGCGAAGATATTGTTAAGGCCCTGCAAATGGGCGCCAATGACTATCTTACGAAGCCCATTGATTTCGCCGTCGCCCTGGCTCGCATCGGCACACAGCTCTCCCACAAGCGCGCGCAGGAGGGCCTGAAAGAGAGCGAAGAACGTTACGCACTGGCTGCTCGCGGCGCCAATGACGGCCTTTGGGATTGGAACCTCGCCACCAATGTGATCTATTTCTCAGACCGCTGGAAGGCGATGATCGGTTACTCCGAAGACGAAATGAGTGACAAGCCAGAGGAGTGGCTTGATCGCGTCCATACTGATGACCGCCAGCGCATGCTCGATGAAATTGCCTCGCACCAAAACGGGCACACTCCTCACTTTGAAAGCGTCCATCGCGTCCGGCACAAAGACGGCACATTCCGCTGGATGCTCAGCCGCGGCCTTGCCGTTCGAGATCGCTCCGGAAAGCCGGTGCGAATGGCCGGCTCGCAAACGGATATTACGGAGGGAAAAGTCTCCGATCCTCTCACCGGGTTGCCGAATCGGCTGCTTTTCCTCGACCGCCTCGATCGCTTGATGAAGCATTCCAAGCGACATTCCGAACGCCTATTCGCGGTTCTCTTCCTCGACCTCGACGCATTCAAAATGATCAACGATTCCTTGGGCCACTTGATCGGCGATCAACTTCTGCTCGGCGTCGCCAAGCGCCTCGAAAAGTGCCTTCGTTCGAGCGACACCGTCGCGCGGCTCGGACAGGAGACGTTCACTCTGGCCCGCATGGGCGGCGACGAATTCACGGTGCTGCTCGACGATCTGAAGGATCCCGCCGACGCAAACCGCGCGGCGGAACGAATCATGGAGGGCCTGTCCGCCCCATTCGAGCTCGAAGGCAAGGAAGTGTTCACTTCCGCGAGCATCGGTATTGCTCTCTGCAACCCCACTTACAAAGATCCCGAAGAGATCATGCGCGATGCGGACACAGCTATGTATCGCGCCAAATCGCTCGGCAAAGCGCGGTTCGAAGTCTTTAACGCGGACATGCGCGCTAGCGTCATGGCTCGCCTTGAACTCGAAACCGATCTTCGCCGGGCCCTCGATCGTGGAGAATTCTGTAATTATTATCAGCCGATCGTTTCGCTCTCAAGCGGCGAACTCACCGGTTTCGAATCTCTCCTGCGCTGGCAACATCCCACGCGCGGCTTACTCGGCCCCAAAGAGTTCATTTCCGTCGCGGAAGACACCGGCCTCATTCGCGAACTCGGCTGGTGGAGTTTGCGCGAGGCCTGCTGTCGCATAGCCGAATGGCGGAAGATGGACCCCGGCCGCGATTTGATCGTCAGTGTAAATCTTTCGATTAAGCAATTCGTTCAACCCAATCTGGTAGAAAACATCGGAAACCTCCTGAACGAATTGGCCCTCGCGCCGGACGCGTTAAAGCTCGAAATCACGGAAAGCACCGTGATGGATGACCCGGCAACAGCCGTCGAAATGCTCCGCCAGATGAAAGCGCTTGGCATTCGCCTCGCCATCGACGATTTCGGCACGGGATATTCCTCCTTGAGCTACTTGCACCGTTTCCCACTCGATACGCTGAAAATCGACCGTTCGTTCATCAGCGGCACGAATGGCGGCATAAACGGAATGGAAATCGCAAAGACGATCATGCCATTGGCCAAAAATCTCAGCCTCGATGTGGTTGCAGAAGGAGTTGAAACGGCGGAACAGGCACAGGAACTGAAAAGATTGGATTGCAAATACGCGCAAGGGTACTTCTTTTCAAAACCATTGAGTCGTGAGGATGCCGAGGCGCTTCTCACCCAAAACGTAGCCCCATGACGCGCTGCACGACTCACATTCATTTCTCAACGCCATGACGACAGCAAAAACCTACATCATGGATGACCCTCGCGAGGGCCAGCGCCTTCTGGATAAGGCCGATCCAGAGGTCTGGATTTCAAAGTTCCTCGCGCCTCACTTTTCTCGGGTCAGCAGATTGCTGTCAGTCGGATGCGGTCCCGGCGTATTCCTGCCCGAGGTGGCCGAAGCTCATCCTGAAATGGAAGTGGTCGGCGTTGATATCAGCGCACGTCGCGTTCGCGATGCGCAGGAGCGTTTCCGGGGCCTGCCAAATGCACACGCACATCAAGGCGATGCTATGGCGCTTCCGTTGGAGGAAAATTCGTTCGACCTCGTTTTTTGTCGCTTTTTGATGGAATACTTGCCTAACAAACCACTCGCAGTTCGCGAAATGATGCGCGTCTGCAAGCCGGGCGGAACGATCCTGCTGCAGGATTTAGATGGTCAACTTCTGTGGCACTTTCCCGAGGACGCCGAACTCCGCCGCAATACTGAGCGAGTGATAGACCACCTGGCATCCACCGGGTTTGATCCGTTCGTCGGCAGAAAGCTCTTCAGCTTGTGCCTGGGTGCCGGCCTAACCGATGTTCGCGTTCAACTCGACCCCTACCATCTTTACGCCGGAGCAATCGACGAGCGGCAGTTCTCGCAGTGGCGCACAAAACTAGAAATAGCTCGGCCCCAGTTGGTGACCGTCTTGGGCAGCGAAGATGCCGCCCGAACCTATTCGGAGAAGTTTCTCGGCTACCTGCAAAACCCCGAGACTCTCACATACTCCTGCCTCTTCACGGTAACGGCCACCAAACCAGGTCCGCAATCATCGAGCTAAGTTAGCTCGTTTTCCGGCTACTCCTTTTACGTGCTGAACGCCGCCGCTTCGTTCCGCGGTCCTCCGGTTCTTCCTGCGATGCTAAGCGCCCGGTGGTACTGTCGGGTTCCACATCGAGTACGCCTTCCTCATTTGTGACGTCGTCGATCGGCATGAATCCCGGATTCCCGCCTGTTTTTCCTGTCCTGCGATTTTTAGTAAACGCCATCTCCGTTACCTCCTCAAGTCTCGCAGTATAGGCGGGGTGCCGGAGCGATCTATCCAGTCCCAAATGTACGCGCCCGCCAGAATTCGATGTAGCGCGGCCTCTTACGCTCGCCACCCAGCTCAATAAGTCTTCTCTGCTCATAAAATTCAAGATCCTGTCCCGTTTCACGCCGCCTATGATAGCTGCTGCCGCCCCAAACTCGATAAACCGCAGCTGTGAGGGACCATGCGAATCGGTTCCCAGAGAAATCCTGCATCCTGCTTGGTTGGCAAGTGCCACGAGATCCGGGCTGATATCCTGCCTGTCGGGGTAAGAATCGATCTCCACGGCTTTGTCGAGTTCGGCAGCCAATGCGAAGACTCTCTTCCAATCCGCACTCAACCCGAGCCTATGGTTGTAAATTCGGCCGCGCGGATGCCCCAGAATCTGGATATCCGGATTCCGCAGCGCCGCCAGATAACGCTCCGTTTGATCTTCCTTGCTCCGTAGCGACGAATGGAAGCACCCCAGCACGATATCGAGCTTTGCCAGCGCGCCGCTCTCCATGTCACCTTCCCCGCATGGATTCAAATTCATCTCCACGGAGCGCAAGACGCGTAGCTTCTTCCCGGACGGAGCCAGAGAGCCGTTGATCGCATCGATCTCGCGCCCTTGCTGCGCGAGTTGTGCTTCATCGATTCCTCCCGCAATCTTCAATCCCTTTGAATGATCCGTAATTGCAATGTACTCGTAACCCCGCTCGGTCGCCGCTTCGGCCATCTCGGCGATTGATGCTTCGCCATCGCTCCAATCGGTATGCATCTGCAAATCGCCTTTGATCCCGCCGAGCCATGACGGTTTCTTTGCCAACACTGATCGCGCATGAGTCATCGTGAGAAAATTTGCGCGAATCTGCGGCGGATCGGGCGCCGTTTGCATTTCTTTGACCCAGCCAACGATCAGCCGCTCGATGTAAGGACCGACGCCCGAGAGTTCCGTCAAGCTGCGCCTCTGATTCATCAGCTCGCCAGCTTCTTCGGTCCATAACAATGCACGTCTTGACGCGCGCCTCAACGCGCGATTCGCGGGTGGCGGCGCACTTTCAGCCTCCAACGCAAGCAGTTCGGCAATTTGCAAATTATCCAGCAAGAATTGCACTCAGAGCGTTCGCGTATCTCGGGGTTATAGCTATAAGAGATCCAGCGCGGACTGATTTTCTCGTTCAACCTGTTTCATCGTGCACGCTTCCGGCCTCTTTTCCGGTCTCCATCGCAACAATTTCGTGCCATGTCGGAATCGCCCGCCTGTAAAATGATCGAATTCCACTTCAGCTACCAACTTTGGGTCGAGCGGCTCCCATTTCATCGAACGCTTCGTGCTCCAGCGGCTCAGCCCGCCTGGCGCTTTCCCCGTGAACCCCGGTGGCTCAACGAGCTTTTCAAGCTGCTTTGTAAGCGAAGATCTGTCTTTTGCATGAATGGAAGACGTGTAACCCACATGATTGAGCTTCTTCTGTTCATCGTAAAGACCCAAGAGCAACGAACCCACCAGCCTTTTCTTTTCGAGGTAACGGAATCCGCCTACCACGCAATCGGCCGTACGTTCCTTCTTAATCTTCTGCATTCCGTCGCGGTTTCCGCTTTGATACGGGAGATCGTCCCGCTTCGCCACAATTCCATCCAGTCCTACTCCCATGTGAAACCACTTCCGCGCCACCTCTATATCGTTCGTCATCGGTGAAAGCCGTAAGCGCTCGCTCCCGCGCAAGAATCTCGTCGTAAACACCTCAAGCACCTGTCTCCGTTCCCCCAGCGACGAACCCGTCAGATTCTTTCCCGTGGAATCAACCAGCAAGTCGAACACAATATAAAGACATGGCGTAGCCTTGCTGAGTTTCTCGATTCGCGAGGCCGCTGGATGAATCCGCATCAGCAAATCGTCAAACGAGAGATTGCCATCCACTGGAATCACGATCTCTCCGTCCAACACAAATTGCTTCGCGTGAACAGCGGCGAGCGCGCGCACAAGCTCTGGGAAATATCGTGTCAGCGGCTTGCCAGATTTGGATTCCAGATCGACGCGACCGCCATCGCGAAATGCAAGACATCGAAACCCATCCCACTTGGGCTCGTAATGCCAATTGGCGCCTTCCGGCAACTCCCTCGCCGGTTGCGCCTCCATTGGTTCGTAGCTCTTTCGAATAGGCAGGCTCATTCAACTCTTCCACGCACGCTCAATCGCACACAATTAAATGACCTCATCCTGAGGGCCGCCGAGAGCGGCTCGAAGGACCTCTCCTGTTTTGAACGGCGCCGCGCAACATCTCACTTTCTCGCAACCGCCGCCAGATCCGTCCGCCCGCGTTTTGCCAGCAACGGCTCCCAAAGGTCGCCAATTTTACGCAAGCGTGCCGGCACCGTTCTCATCGTGAAATCTTCCATCTCAATTCCCTTTTCGAGTTCTTCCCATGTCACAGGAGTCGAAACCGTGGCCACCGGCTTCGGTCGCACCGAATACACCGAAGCGAGTGTCCGATTCCATGCATTCTGGTTGTAATCCACGAGCACATGTCCGCGAGGCCGCTTCGCCACTCGATATTCCGCCGTTATTAAACTTGGATTCTTTCGCGCCATCTCAAGCGCAAAAGCCTTTGCGAACGCCCAGACCTCTTTCTGCGTCGGGCTGCGCTCAATCGGCACGTAGACATGAATGCCGCGCGATCCCGTTGTCTTTGCATAACTTGGCACCTTGATTTGCCCCAGCGCATCACGAACGAGCAGCGCCGCTTCGCGGACCCTGGCAAACGATACATCCGGAACTGGATCGAGATCGAAGTGCAAATAATCCGGACGATCCACATCGCCGCACCGCGCGTACCACGGATTCAGATCGATGCAACCAAGATTCACGACCCAGAGTAGCGACGCAACATCATTCACCACGGGAAAATCGATCACGTTTCCGGAATGATGCTCAATTGAGCAGATGGGAATAGACGAAGGCCGTGGCGTCGGCGCGCGTTTCATGAAAAAGAATTCGCCTGCAATCCCGTTGGGATATCGCTTCATCACCATCGCGCGATCGCGGATGTGAGGCAATAGCCACTGGGAGACGTCGAGGTAATATTGCAGCAGGTCGCGTTTGGTAAGGTCGAGTTTGGGCCAAAATATTTTCTGGAGATTGGTCAGCTTTACTTCGCCTCGGCCAACCGGAAAATCCACGTTGTCCAAGCCAGTAGGAATCGTGGAACTGGTTAGCTCGTGCCGAGTGGCCGCACTGACCGCGCCCTTGAGTATCGGCTTGGTGGCCGGACGCGGTCGTCTGGTGGCCTTTTGTTTCGCTTGTTTCGCCTGTCGTTGGCCGGATGCCTTATGCGCCAATCGTTTCACGTGTTGCGCCCTGAGCCGCTGGCATTCATGTTCAAACGCAACAAGGCTCGCGGAAATACACACAAACACGTATCGGCGCGGCGGGAATTAGCTCGACATTAACGTGCTGCGGCCTTTTGCTCTTCTAACGGAGCCTTCTGCCTGAGGATCCTCACGAACTCCCGCATCCAAGCCGGGTGATCCGGCCAGGCGCGCGCGGAGACCATGACGCCATCGATCACGGCTTCGCCATTCACGTATTCTGCGCCGGCTGATTTGATATCCGACTCAAGCGCCGGATATGCAGCCGTGCGTCGTCCCTTCAGGACGCCCGCCGTCGCCAGCGCAAGCGGCGCGTGGCACAATTGAGCCACCGGCTTTTGCGCGTCGAAAAAATCACGAATGATGCGTGTAAAATTCGCATCATTACGGATGTATTCCGGCGCGCGGCCTCCTGGAATCACCACGGCAGCGTAGTCCGCCGTGTTCACATCGGCGAACGCGAGGTCCGCATCCCAGGTATACCCAGGCTTCTCGGTGTAAGTGTCGTAGCCTGGTTCGAAATCGTGCACCACGAAATGGAGCTTCTTCTTAGTGGGCGCGGCGATTCGGACATCGTAGCCCTCTTCTCTTAGCCGCTGATACGGATACATCACTTCGAGCGACTCTGCGGCATCGCCCGTCAGTATCAAGATTTTCGGTGCCATTTGACCCTCCTTTTTCAGCGTACATCTTAACTCTCGGCGGCATCAGGGAAGCATAACTAAAGCCGGCAATGCGCTATGGATTGGCTTTTCCGTTCAGATGAAGCGGCAAATCGGCGAGCGTATCAAGCATCAGGTCGGGCGGATCGGCGCGCATGCTTTCAAGACCAAGCCCGTAGGAGACACCGCAAGACCATATCCCGGCGTTGCGCGCCGTACGGACGTCGACAGCAGAGTCGCCAATCATCATGGCCTCGTTTACAGAGGCGCCGAGATCGCGCAAAAGCGTTTGAACGCCGACGGGATCAGGCTTCTTGCAACTGAAGCTATTGCCTCCGTAAACGAAACGGAAGTAACGCGCAGCGTCGAGGCCCTTGAGAATTTCTTCGCTGAAGCGGACGGGCTTGTTCGTCAATACGGCCATGCTGCGGCCACCCAATGCCTCCAGAGCTTCGCGCACGCCGGGGTATAGGACGGTGTTATCGAGCATGTGCGCCCGATAGTAGTCGAGAAAGAACTCCTGTGCGTGTTTGACTTGCTCTTCGAAAGCGCCTGGGCCAAGCGCGCGATGCACGAGCGCGGCCACTCCGTTGCCGACGTAACTTTCGATGACCTCGTGCGCGAGCGGTGCGCGACCCAGATGTTCGAGAGTTGCGTTAACAGAATAGACGAGGTCGAGACGCGAATCGATCAGTGTTCCATCGAGATCGAAAATAAGAAGCCGGATACTGGAAAAATCCGCGTGGAGCGATTCCGGATTTATGGATGTTTCGTTCGCCATGATTTCTAATGATTTTATTTTAGCCTAGAGAGCGCAAAAACAAATGGGCGGAGAGAGCAACGGGGCAGAATCGGCGATTCTGAACGCTCAAAAAGAAAAGGGCCGGACTATGGTGTCCGGCCCAAGACTTAAGCTGAAAATCTGGTTACCTCAGCCTTTGGCAATATCTGCTACATGGATCGTCTTGGTCTTGGCGTCGAGTGTGCCCGTAACCTTGACCTTTTCGCCGGCAAATTCTTCCGGCTTTTTCTGATCGTCCAACTGGTAAACGGTCTTCGTGGCGGTGTTATACAGCACGAACTTCCCGCCACCCTTTACACAGGCGAGCGTGCACTCCTTGGCGCCGCCCATGGCAGGATTGTGCGCCCCGGATTTTGCGCAGTTGCTGTCCATGATCTCTCCGGTAAAGGACCGTGACTTAGCCTGCTGTGCGGCGACAGCTCCCCCCACGAACATTGCAACAGTCGCTACACAAATTGCGAGTTTCTTCAGCATGGAAATTCCCTCCGTGTCATTTGTGCATTTACTGCGCTCGCGGACGCCCCGACTCAGTTTCCGGCGAGGTTAATGTTAATTATTCTAAATAACCGCTCCGAACTTCATTGGCTGGGTGCCAAACGGGCCGGTTCCGGCTCCGGGGTATTATGCAGCAAATCGAGCACGGCGCGGTAGATTTTCGCACGGAGATCGTACCGCTCACTGGCGCGCGTAATATACCGAACCGATACGGCCACTCCGGCACCCGCAGGACGAACGCTCATGGCCGGCCGCGCGGAGAAGGACTTCTTCACGTAGTACGGCGCTACCCGATTCCATTCGGCTTCCGCAGCGCGCATATTCTCCGCTGTCTCGTCGGAGACGATCTTTTGAATGCTTTCTGCTTTTGCGTAGGGCTCCGCACCCGTGACCTGTACTTCGATTTCGTCCCACATCCACTGACCCGCCGTCGAGAAATTGAAGAAATGACCGCGAATCGCATAATTGTTCATGAAAGAGACACGTCGACCGGTAGGATGGCCCGCATCCGCGCCGCTGCCCATTTCCAGTAGTACCGTATGAAACACGCTGATATCGACCACTTCCCCGCTGACGCCATCAATCTCCACCCAGTCGCCCGGCCGAATCCCGTTTCGCCCCATCAAGACGAACCACCCGAAAAACGCGAGAATAAAATCCTGCATGACGACTGTTACGCCCGCTGTGATCAAGGCGAGCATTGTGCCTAGGTTCGTCGGCGAGCCGAATACCACCAGCAGAATAGTGACGAAGGCCGCTGCTTGAATGACGAAAAGCGTCATGCCACGAAACGTGTGCATCTGCCGTCGCTCAAGCGCTACGCGGGAAAAGATTCGCTGAACCACTAAATTCACAATCCATGCCGCCATCGCGATCAGCAGGATCCAAACAATCGACACCAGAAGGTCGTGGATGAATGCTTTCTCGCGCGTTTGTACGAAGGCCGACCAGTTCGCGTAGGTCGCAGCCAATTGCTGTTCAGTGGCAACGCGCTTGGAGATCGCGGCCGCTTCCTTCTGATCGTCGCTCATGCGCTGAAGCGCCGCCATGCCGTCGGGTGACGACCCTGCAGCCTGTTTCTGTCGCTGTTCGCTGGCTTGCAGCATCGCATCGTGAGTCTCAGAAAGGCTTGCTGCACGCGCTAACGCATCTTGCTGTGCCTGATCCAACTGCTGCTTCTTTGCGCGAAGCGACGAAAGCGCCCGCCATTCGGCTACGGCGTTTTGGGGTGTGTTACTTTCCGGCGAGCCTTCGTTGGACGCAAGGTCCGCCTGCTTCTCTGTGTGAGCTTCGGAAGCGTTGTGCTCATCGAGAAGCTGCTGAATGATCGCCTGCTTGTCGGCTCCGGAGCGAATCAATTGCTGCTGCAAATCGCGGACTTCGTCCTGATCGAGTGAGAGTTGCGTCTGTACGATCGCAAGTGCCGGCCGGATTCTGTCCTTTTCCGCAGGCGAGGCTGTAGTGAGTTGCGCCGTAAGTCCCGTAACCACGGCTTGGTCGGCCGCAGCAGCATCCTGAGCTGTTTTTAAGTCTGCCGAGACCTTTTTCATTTCGGGACTAAGCGGTACCGGATGGTTTTCAGCATCCTGCGTGGCTATCGAGAAGGCGAGATCGACCGAATAGTCCGCGAGCCGGACGCACTCCTGGGCATAGTCGCGTTCGCGCCTGGTGACGGCAAGGGGCGCCAGCGTCTGTGCAGTGTCCAGCACCGTTGTATCCACAAGGGCTGAACTGCGGCGCGACTGCTGCGATTCACGGAAGCGTCGGCGATAATTCATCCAATCGCGCGTGAAAAACGAGGCCGCCAACGCTGAAACGGTCAGCAGGAACAGCACTAACAGCGTGAGTTTCTCGTATCGTCGCATCGCTCAGAGGAAGCCTATTGGGAATTCTAATATGGCGGGGCAAAAGACCAAGCAGAATTTCTGGGCCGTTGTAGCGAGGCAGCTCCGTGATTACAAGTCCATTGGTAGCGAATTCTTCCCCGTGATCAGGCGCGCGGAGCGGCCCCATGTAATGTACAGCCAGGCCCATTGCACTGCAACCAGCAAGCGGTTTTGAAATTCAACGATGTTAAGCAGGTGAACGAAAATCCAAATCAGCCACGCAGGTAGCCCTGAAAGACCAATCCAATTCAGATCCGCAATGGCTTTCCCACGGCCAATGACAGCGAGATTTCCCTTATCGAAATAATGAAAAGGAGCGATCTTTTGCCCTTGAAGGCGCGCACGAATAGCCTTCGCAACATATTTCCCTTGCTGGATGGCCGGCTGCGCCACTCCCGGCAACGGCTTCCCGGTCTGATGGCTGAAGTTCGCGAGATCGCCGATCACAAAAATTTCCGGATGGCCCGGCACCGTCATGTCAGGCTCGACCATAACGCGGCCAGCTCGATCGAGGGGGACACCTGCGTCAGCACCCATTAATCTGCCGAGCGGGGAGGCCAGCACTCCCGCCGCCCAAAGAACAGTCCGCGTGGAAATCGTGTCGGTGCGGTCGCCTTCGCGGACAGTCACTGTATCTTCTCCTATGTCCGTTACCATCGCGCCGGTCCGCACCGTCACTTTCAAGCGTTCCAGCATTTTCTTTGCGGCAGCGGAGAGCCTGGGCGGATATGCGGGCAAAACGCGATCGGTGCCTTCGATCAGCACGATGTGCGCGCTCGCGGGATCGATGCGGCGAAAATCGTAGCGCAAGCTGTCCGCGGCGATTTCGGCCAGAGCACCTGCCAATTCCGCGCCAGTCGGTCCGGCGCCGACGATCGCGAACGTGAGCCACGCGCGCGTCCTTTCAGGGTCCGTCTCGCGCTCGGCCGCCTCGAAGGCAAGCAAAATCCGTCGACGCATGTCCGTGGCGTCCTCAACGGTCTTCAACCCGGGCGCATATTGCTCCCACTCATCGTGGCCGAAATATTGGTGGCTCGATCCGGTAGCGACCACAAGCGTGTCGTAGTCGAGCGACCCATCGCTCAACATGACGCGCTTGTTTGCCACATCGATCCGCGTGGCTTCGGCAAGCAGCACGCGGGCATTTTTTTGCTTTCGCAACACATTGCGCAGTGGTGAAGCGATATTTGCAGGAGAAAGCGTCCCTGTGGCGACCTGATAGAGAAGCGGCTGGAACAGATGATAGTTGCAACGGTCAACGAGCGTGATATCGACTGGCGCTCCCTTCAGCTTCAACGCGGCGCCGAGCCCGCCAAATCCTCCTCCTAGGATTACCACACGATGAACATCCGCCACGGCGATCACCTCCACATGAGGAGATTCAATTGTGCTTTCAATTCTCGGATGCTATGCGTGAAGGGTCGGATGCAGCGTTTCTGCCAGCGGCAAATTATTTTTCGCGGCGCGATTTTTTCGGCGCTTCTTGTGGACATTCAAAGCGATAGCCCAACCAAGGCTCAGTGATGATGTAGCGCGGCTCGGCCGGATCGGGTTCGACCTTTTTTCTCAACTGATTAATGAAGACGCGCAAATATTCCGTTTCATTGCCGTAATCGGGTCCCCAAACAGCCTGCAGAAGCCGGCGATGCGGAATCGCCTTGCCCTGATTCGCCACGAGGTGGCGCAACAATTCAAATTCCTTCGGCGTAAGGCGAACGTTATTTCCGTGCACCGTTACAGTACGCTTGGAAAAATCAATCTTCAGATCGGGTGTTTCAAATGTTGGCAACGTTTCGCCCGGCGATGTACGCCTCAGGGCAGCGCGAATGCGCGCCATCAGCTCATCGGAGCCGAACGGCTTTACCACGTAATCGTCGGCGCCTGCGTCAAGCGCCTGCACTTTATCGGACTCGGCATTGCGAACCGTGAGCATAATGATCGGAACGTCGCTCGAAGCGCGAATTTCGCGGCACGTCTCCAGGCCGGAAATTCCAGGCAGGTTTACGTCAAGCAAGACAAGGTCGGCGCGCTCGCGACGGATTGTCTCAAGAGCCTCTTCCCCGCTCTTCGCTTCGAGAATTGTGTAACCCTGCGCGCTCAACGTTGTGCGAAGGACGCGGCGAATCTGCGGCTCGTCGTCAACGGCAAGTATCGTGGCTGTGATCATGCAGCGGAAGCCTTGTCACGATGCACGGGCAATGTAAACGTAAAGACGGATCCCTGCCCCAGTTGGCTAGTCACGCCGATCGAACCACCATGCGCCTCGACGATTGCCTTTGCGATTGGAAGACCCATGCCCGTTCCCTCGACAGCATATCGCTGATCTCTGCCGCGGTAAAACTTTTGGAAGATGAGCGCCTGTTCGAGACTGTCAATTCCCGGGCCGCGATCGGCCACGCTGAAAGCCACAAAATCTCCACTGCGCTCGGCGGTAATAACGATGGGCTGGCCCGCCGGCGAATAGCGGTTCGCGTTATCGATCAGGTGCACGAGCGCCTCGCGCGCGCGCGCCACGTCGGCCAGGACGAGCGGCAGTCCAGGCTGCACGCGAACTTCCACCTGACGCCGCCCGAGATTGTTCTTGCATTGTTCGAGCGCCGCGGCAATCACGTCATTCACATCGCGCGGCTCGGTGCGAAGTTCCACTTCGCCCGCATCTAGACTCGCCATCTCGCCCGCCTCGCCGACCAGACGATTAAGGCGGTCGCTCTCTTCGTTGATGATCGTAAGCAATTCGTGCTTCTGGTCTTCATTCAATGAATGCTGCGAAAGCAGATTAGTTACCGAAGCTTTGATCGAAGTGAGGGGCGTGCGTAGCGCGTGCGTCACGGCATCAAGCAGCGCTGTGCGCAATTGCTCGCCTTCGCGGGCAGCTTCGGTCTGTCCGAGCTGCTCAACGGCGCGGGCGCGCTCCATTGCAATGGCGATGAGCGTGGCGATCGCTTCGAGCGTTTCGCGCGAGACTGGAGCGCCGGAGATTCCGAGGCTGCCGGTCGGCCTAATACCCATGCGAATGGCAATGAAACACAGACCATTCGCGCCGTCGAAGATAGGCTCATCGCGCGTCATCATGGATTTCAGGTTTTCTTTCTCCAACAGAGGAATTGCCGGACCCGAACGATAGACCTTCTCTTTCTCCGCCAGATAAATCGCGGCGCCACCCACCTCAAACGAATCGACGATCTGCGCCGGAATGCGGTTCACCAATTGCATGACGTTTCCCGACTCGAGAAGACTGCGACTGAAGCCATATAGCTTTTCGATTTCGCGGCGCCGCGCGGATGCCGCATTGGCCTGCAATCTCGCTCGATTGGCAAGCTGGCTGGCAAGCACAGCCACAACAAGGAAGGCAATCAGCGCGATCCAATTTTGCGGATCGGCGACCGTAAGCTTTCCCGTTGGCGGCAAAAAGTAAAAATTGAAGAGGATCATCGCGACAACAGACATAACGGCGGAAACGGCGATGCCCCAGACGGTGGAGATCACAAGGATCGCAAGCAGATACGTGAGCGCCACGGTTGTGGCATTCACGATGAGCATTCTGTGATAAATGGCCGTGACGGCAAGAATCAGCAGCAGTGCCGCCGCGAACTGGAGCATCCGGGCGAGAAGCGATGCGCGCACGGTGCCATTCTATCGCACCCTTTGCCTTTCCTGGCTTACCGGACGAAAATACTGCCATGCCTAAAACCCCTGAAGAATGGCTGGCAACCGCACAGCCGCCCGAAAAGACTAAAGGCGTCCTGAAGCTGTTTCTCGGCTACGCCCCTGGCGTCGGAAAGACATTCGCCATGCTCAGCGAGGCAATTCGCCGCAACAGCCGAGGCGAAGATGTGGTGATCGGAATTGTTGAGAGCCACGGGCGCAAGGGCACGTCCGAACTTGCCGAGCAACTCGAAGTCGTTCCGCACAAGAAATTGGACTATAAGGGAACGATCTTCGAGGAGATGGATATTGACGCAATACTCGCGCGGCATCCGAGCGTTGCTTTGGTTGACGAGCTTGCGCACACGAACATCGCCGGAAGCAGGCACAGGAAGCGCTACGAAGATGTGCTTGAGCTGCTCGATGCAAATATCGACGTGATTTCAACCCTAAACGTGCAGCACATCGAAAGCGTCGCACCCACGGTGCAAGCCATCACGGGCGTGACTGTGCGCGAGACGGTGCCCGACTGGGTGCTGCGGCTGGCGGGTGAAACCGTCATGGTCGACCTCACCCCCGAGGCGCTGCACAATCGCATGCGCCGCGGCGATATCTATCACCGCGAGAAAATCGAACAATCGCTGCGCAATTTTTTCCGTACCGGCAACCTGATCGCATTGCGCGAGCTGGCGCTGCGTCAGGTTGCCGAGCAAGTGGACCGCAGCCTATCAAACTACCTGGAAGAGAAAGAGATTCAGCAGAATTGGGGCGTGCGAGAGAGGCTCGCCGTGTGTATCAGTTCCAATCCGCGAGCCCAGTATCTGGTGGCGCGCGCCGCACGCATGGCTCGCCGGATGGATGCCGAGCTGTATGCCCTGCATGTCGATGCCAACGGGCAAGCGACGGCAAACGAAGAAAAATCGCTCGAAGCGAATCTACGTTTCGCCGAGAGCTTGGGAGCAAAAGCCGTTCGCGTGAAAAACAAGAGTGTCGCGGCTGGCGCGGCGATGTTTGTCCGCGATAAGAAGGTAACGCAGGTGATTTTCGGCCGCTCTGCGGCGGATGGCTGGCGAAGCTTCCTTTATATGAACGCGATCAACCGGTTCTTGTCGGACGCTCCGGCTGTTGATGTTCATATCGTGACACAAGACTCAACCGATTAACTTCGTCCGTTAGGTCCAAACCCTACATTTTCCTTCCGTCGACAATACCGCGATTTCCGCAGAATTCTGCGCGTCTTCATCGAAGGCATTTTCGAGGAGGTCGTGTAGCCTAAGTGCGAGGTGAACGATGAAAAAGTACGGCGGTATTTTATTCGCTTGTGCGCTCATTCTCTTTACGATCCCTCTCTACGGGCAGGACAATCGCAATCAGCACAATGGCAGCACAGATCAGCCTGGCGGTGCCGCAGAACAACATGGCGCGGCGGACCAGCACGGCGGAAGCTCGGCCCAGCGCGGCAATTCCACCGATCAACGCAGTAGTAATGCAAACCAGCACAATGGCCGTACCGACCAAGCCGGTGGTGCGGCACAACAATACGGCGGAAATGCCAGTCAACACAGCGAGAATTCAACGGCACGTGGCTCGTCGCAACAAGGACCAGGACCAGGCTCATATCGCGCTCCAGCGCATCCGGCGCCTCAGCGCGGACCTCACGCCTATCGTGGGCACGTGGGGAGCGCTCCGACGGAGCATAGTAGCGCTCCTGTCCAAAATGGTAACAATCCGGAGAATCGTAATGGTGGAGCAAACCGCAATTCTGCCGAAAACCACAATGGTTCGATGCAGGAGAATCGTGGTGGCAGTTATGGTCAGCAAGGTCGTGTAAGTCCGCCGCACGTCGATGCGCGAGGGAATTGGATCGGGCACGACGAGGGGCCTAATGATCCGCACTATCATTTGGCACATCCGTTCCAGCACGGTCACTTCACCGCTGGCTTCGGCCCGAAGCATGTGTGGCATCTACAGGGAGGCGGTCCGTCCCGGTTCTGGTTCAGCGGTAACTACTTCAGCGTTGCGCCATATGACGTGCAGTTCTGCAACGATTGGAATTGGAGTAGTGATCCGATCGTGATCTACGAAGATCCCGATCATCCGGGATATTACCTGGCCTACAATGAGCGCACCGGAACCTACGTGCACGTCCAGTTTTTAGGTTAGCGAATAACTCGATTTATGCGACGGGTAGCCCCCGGCCGGCCCTGTCGATCTGCTCCTGAACATGTTTGCGGAATTCGGCGGGACGCGCGATCTTCCGAAATGGATCGGGCGTTCCGCCCGTTCCGTGAATCACGACGGTTCCATACCCCAACATCCGCCCCCAAAGCGGCTCATCAATGCCGATGCTCTCCACATTGGGGAGCATGATCTCGAGCGAGCGCCGGTCTGCCATACCCGTTTTGATGATCACGCGGCGGTTCGTGACGGCCATTTCAGTCGCTTTGCGCTTCATTACGGCGTAAAGACAGTAGACGAGCGCACTCGCAACCAGAAGCGTCCCGAGTTCGATTTTTCCGACGAAATGTCCGACGACGAAAATTGCGATGCCGCCCCCGAGTACCACAGCCACAGCGACGAAGGGCCAAAAGAGCACTGTCCAGTGCACGCCCGTGCGAAAAATCAGCTTCTCGCCGTCGATCAGGTTCTTTTCAACGTAGCTCATCCCTAGTCCTCTGGTCGTCTCTTCGCCAAATCATTTCCATAAGCTTTTCGGCAAATATACTGCCACGATTCCGCTCCTATGGACCGGTTCATTTCCCGGCAAGCATGTGATATTGCGCACAGACAAAACACCGCGCGGACGGCAATATCTAATCGCTTTAAATTGTGCTACGCTTTTGCATCGGTGGTGTTTCGCGGAGGAAGCCGCCGCTTCGGCAGCACCTCAGCAACGCACCTCGCTTCTTTTTCGTCTAAATAGACAGGACCCGACCGATCATGGCCACAAGTACTATTGTTCCGCCCGCCTCGACCACGAAGCGCAAACGCGAAGTGATCGATCAGGCAGTAATTCGATTCTGCGGTGATTCCGGTGATGGCATGCAGATCACCGGGAGCCAATTCACCAACACCGTCGCACTCTACGGCAACGACCTTGCCACGCTTCCCGACTTCCCGGCAGAGATTCGCGCGCCCGCGGGCACGCTTCCAGGCGTCAGCGGCTTCCAGGTTCATTTTTCCTCCAACGACGTGTATACGCCGGGCGATAGCGTCGATGCGCTCATTGCGATGAATCCGGCCGCTCTGAAGATGAATTTGCCTGACTTGAAGAAGAACGGCATCCTGATCGTCAATCTTAACGATTTCGGCGAGACAGACCTGCGCAAAGCGCAGATGACCTCGAATCCACTCGAAGACCACTCGCTAGACGGCTACCGTCTTTTCCCCGTCGAACTGACGCGCCTGACGCGCGCCGCACTGAAGGAGCTGGGTCTCGACGCCAAGAGTGCGGACCGTTGCAAAAATTTCTTCGCGCTCGGCATGTGCTACTGGCTCTACAACCGCTCGATGACGCCGACGCTCCACTGGATCGAAAGCAAATTCGGGAAAAAGCCCGAACTGGTTCGTGCCAATCATCTCGCCATGAAGGCGGGGTATAGCTATTGCGAAGCGACGGAAGCATTCCAGATCACATACGAAATTCCGCCGGCGAAGCTCTCACCCGGGCTTTACCGCAACATCAGCGGAAACGTCGCGCTCGCGCTTGGTTTTGTCGTTGCCTCGCAGAAAGCCGGCATTCCGCTCTTCCTGGGCTCGTATCCGATCACTCCCGCGTCGGACATTCTGCACGAGCTTTCGATGTACAAGGATTTCGGCGTAATTACGTTTCAAGCCGAAGACGAAATCGCCGCGATTACGTCCGCCATTGGAGCAGCATACGCCGGCGCACTCGGGCTCACCACAACTTCCGGTCCGGGTATGGCTCTCAAGACAGAGGCCCTCGGGCTCGCCGTCGCAGTCGAGTTGCCGCTCGTGATTTGTGACATCCAGCGCGGCGGGCCTTCGACTGGTTTGCCCACGAAAACCGAGCAAGCCGATCTCTTGCAGGCGCTCTTCGGCCGTAACTCCGAAGCGCCCATTCCCGTCCTCGCGCCCGCAACCCCCGGCGACTGCTTCTGGATGGCCATCGAAGCGAGCCGCATTGCCATCAAATACATGGTGCCGGTGATCATTCTCTCCGACGGTTATCTCGCCAACGGCGCCGAGCCGTGGAAGATTCCACAGCTTTCCGAATTGCCGGAAATTCCCGTGCATTTCGAAACCAATCCCGAAGGTTTCAAGCCCTATCGCCGCGACCCGCAAACGCTCGCGCGCCCGTGGGCGATTCCCGGCACGCCTGGCCTCGAACACCGCATTGGCGGCCTCGAAAAACAGGACGTGACCGGAAACGTGAATTACGAGCCTCTGAACCACGAGCACATGGTCCGCACTCGTGCCGCGAAAGTCGAGGCCATCGTTCAGGAAGTGCCGGACGCGATGCCCGAGGGCGATTCTTCAGGCGATTTGCTGATCGTCGGATGGGGCTCAACTCATGGGCCTATCACCGCCGCGCTGAAGGCGCAACGTGCTCGCGGCCGTCGCATCGGACATGTCCATCTGCGCTATCTGAATCCGCTTCCCAAGAATTTGGGCGACGTCCTCATGCGCTACGACAACGTGCTCGTGCCTGAAATGAACATGGGGCAATTGGTCATGATCCTTCGCGCGAAATACCTTGTCGATGCGAAGGGCTACAACAAAATTCAAGGCAAGCCGTTCAAGCAGTCCGAACTCGAACGCAAGATTGAGGAAATCCTCGGCTAGATTTTGCGGGCGCTTTGAGTCGTCATTCTGAGCGAAACGAAGAGTCCCTCTGCTTCCGCCCAGCGAGGAAATAGGAGCAACAATGACCACGGCAACATTGCCGGTTTACTCAAAAAAAGATTTTCAGACCGATCAGGAAATCCGCTGGTGCCCTGGCTGCGGCGACTACGCAATTCTCTCCGCCGTGCAGTCCGTCTTCGCTGAACTCGGCGTTCCACGCGAAAAGTTCGTTATGATTTCGGGCATTGGCTGCTCGAGCCGATTCCCCTATTACATGAACACCTTCGGCTTCCACACGATCCACGGCCGCGCCCCGGCAATCGCCACTGGCCTGAAAATCGCGCGCCCCGATCTCGACGTTTGGGTCGCCACAGGCGACGGCGATTCGCTGTCAATCGGCGGCAACCACACGATCCACATGCTGCGCCGCAACGTCGGCCTGAAAGTTCTGCTTTTCAATAATCGTATTTACGGCTTGACTAAGGGCCAATATTCGCCGACATCCGAAATCGGCAAGAAAACGAAATCAACTCCGTACGGCACCGCCGACCGCCCATTCAACCCTATTTCGCTCGCCATCGGTGCGGAAGCCACGTTTGTCGCGCGCTCTGTTGACGTCTTTCAAGCGCACTTGAAAGACACGCTAAAGAAAGCGGCTGCCCATCGAGGCTCGGCCTACACGGAAATCCTGCAAAACTGCAACATCTTCAATGACGGCGCGTGGGAAGACCTGACCGAGAAAGAGGCGCGCAGCGAACACATCGTAATGCTCGAACACGGCAAGCCGCTCATTTTTGGCAAGAATCGCGACAAAGGCATCCGCATGAATGGCATCGATCTCGAAGTCGTTCAACTCGGCAACGGCGTCACGGAAGCCGACTTGCTCGTCCATGACGAAAAACATCCACGCGCGGCATACGCATTTCTGCTGGCGCACATGGAGGAGCGTCCCGGCTTCCCCACTCCGATCGGTGTGCTGCGCTCATGGGAACACATCCCCCGCTACGAAGATCTCATCGCCGAGCAACTGGCCGAAGTTCAAGCCAAGCGCGGCAAAGGCGATTTGGGCAAGTTGCTCCGCGGCGGCGATACATGGGAAGTTCGCCCGTAAGCAACCGTAGGTAATTTCCCTGGGAATACAAAAGGCCGGTTCACGAGGTGGACCGGCCTCTCTAGTTTTATGATGTCAATTCTGTTTGGTGCGCTCCGTATGGCTTCGGCATACTCTGATTCTCGTTCCGCGCGCTTCGAGATCGGCCGGATCGGCGCCCATCGTACCGGGTCCACCAATGCTCGTTTCCGGAGACTTTCCCGCGCCATCGCGCGTGCTCGGCGCATCATCCACGGAAATTTGCCAACGGAAAAGCTTCGCGCCGTAACGATCCATGAGGTGCTTTGTCTGCTCCATCGCCTCGTCGTCGGATGGCCTGACGATCACCATCGTATAGTCCTCTGACGAATCTGACTTGTCATCCTTCGGCTGCGGCACCACTCCGATTCCTCGCACATCGTGCGAAGCGTCGTTCACCACCTCCACCTGCTCGCCTGAGATTCCCAAGAGTTCCAGTTCGCGCACCACTTTCCCCGCCGCCGTGTATGTATCGAAAACTCCTGCCGCTGTTCGATTCATGGCCGTGATCCCTGTGCCCCGCCTTCAGGAAAGAGTATGCGGGTGTGCTCCCCACCGGCCCATAAGGAAAAACCATTAAGTAACTTTTTGCTATCCATTACCCGAAATGTAGGCTAAAGACGGCATCCTTGTAGGAATTTTCTGAACGCTTGTGATGAAGATAAGCCGCCGGGAGGATCAGTGTGAGGCTGTATTCATGGCGACCGTGGCTCCGGTCGTCGCAGGTAGCGCAGGCATTTCCTTCAGAGCCACATCGCGCGCCGCTGCAAATTCGCTCCAATTTCCCTTCGACACCGGGTCGGCGGTCGGCAGTTTCAGACGCTCGAAATTCAAAAAGCTTCCGTGGAGCTCGATACGGAAATCAAGATGCGGCCCCGTGGCCAGTCCCGTCATCCCGACAAGACCGATCCGGTCACCCTGCGCCACGTGCTCGCCGTTGTGGACCAGAATGCGCGAAAGATGCATGTAATACGTCGTATAGCCGTTCGCATGCTGAATCTTCACCAGGTTTCCGTCTTCGCCCTTGCGGCCGGCAAAAACCACGCGGCCCGCGCCGATTGCTTGCACCGGCGTGCCGATGGGCGCGCCATAATCGGTGCCAAGATGCGGCCGGCGAATCTTCAGAATCGGATGAAAGCGGCTCGCGCTGAAATGCGAAGTAATTGGCGCGGCAAACTTCAGCGGCGAATGCAAAAACGCACGTTTCATCGCCTGCCCGTTCGGCTGGAAGTAAGCCGGATTGCCTGCGGCATCGTGAAAAAGCACGGCCTCGTACGAACGCCCCTCGTTCACGTATTGGGCCGCAAGCACCCGTCCGTATGAAAGCAGCGTCCCATCGGGCAAAACTCGCTTTTCCACCACAATGCGAAATTTATCACCGGGTTGCGCGTCCGTGTAAAAATCCAAGTCAAACGCAAAAATATCCGCGATTCGCATCGCGAGCTCCGGTTTTTCGCCGGCGTCGATCACCGATTGGAACAACGAATCGTGGACTTCGCCCGCCACGCCCGCTGTTTCGGTTTTTGACGGAATCGTTTCGATATCCGAATGAACGTCGTCTCCGCTGGCATCGATTGCAAGCAGATGATCGTCATCGATCCGGTAGCGCACTTCGCGCAATTCGCCCAGCAATGAGCGCCCAATCGAAATCACATGTCCGGCCTGCACGTGCCGCAGATCGAAAACCGACTGCGCCGAACCGATCAATTGCGCTGCAGTGTCTCGCTCGATGCCAAAATTTTGGAGAATCGTTGCAAAGGGAAGCCCCGCAGGAACAATCTGTTGATTGAACAGGATCAGGCTCTGGATATGCGCGGCCTCTGTCTTTGCCTGCGCCACTTGCGCACGGAAAACTCTGTCCGCTTGAAATCGCTTGTGGTACGACTCGCCCAGACACGTCGCCGCTGCTGCGAGAAAGACTGCCCAAAATGCGATCCTGATCCAGATCAAAATTCCCCCAAGTGAACGCGGCGCCCCGAGGCAGGATAACCCAGCACGAAGTAAATCGAAAAGCGAAACTTCGCATTTCGACCGGATATGTTCTTTAAAAAATGTGCGTGCGGATGCGCAACGCGGCGGATATCTACCGCGTGAAGCGGCCGGTCCCCTTGATCTTTTCCGCTCCGGCGCGCTGCAGACGTGTCTCCAAATCCTCGCGGGCATTCTCCGCAGGATCGATCACGCCGATCAGCAGCATGCCATTGGACACTTCCGGATCGTAGATTTTGTCTTTTCTCCAGCTCGGCAGGCCGGTGGTCACAAGAAGCGTAATCACCGTGGTGAGAATCGCGGAAAGCATCGTGAGCTCATACGTGACAATTCCCGTGGGCCACGGCGCTACGAGAGGCATCCCTCCTGTCGTCAGAGGAAATGGATACGCCACTTGCATATACCAAGCCAGCCAAAAACCCAGTGCGCCGCCGATAATCCCGCCGCAAGCTGCAATCTTGTACATGTTTGTTCTCATCGGCTTCACATGCATGAAGCCGTATTCTTCAAACGGTTGTGCCGTCATCACGACAATTCGTGCCGGCGCCACGCCGGCATCGCGCAACGAATCCATAGCGCGCTGCGCGGCCCCGGGAGTCGGGAACAATCCGTAGATGCTGTCGGCGGTTGCCATCAATCCGCTCCTGCTTCCCTTTGCGTTCGCAGCCGATCCGCAAGCCGCGACTGACCGTCCGCAATTCTCGCAAGCTCCTCCGTAGCAGCCGGATGCTGACCGGCTTTCAACTCCCACACGGAAATAATCGGAATGAATTTCGCGAACAGCATGTAGAGCAAAGCCATCGCGGCAAACGTAGCGACAGTGATCGTGATCTCAGTCCAGGTCGGTCTGTAGGCCGACGCAGTCCAGGAAAATGCGAGATATTTGTGCGAAAGAGACGGCACGATAATCAGAAAACGCTCCAGCCACATGCCGATCACCACGCCTATCGAGGCGATCACGCAGCCCGTAATGGTCCGCAGTTTTTTGATCGCAAGAAGCGGGAACGGAACGATGAAATTGCAGAACACCATTGTCCAGAAAAGCGGTGAAAATCCGCCGCGTTGCGTCATCCAAAATACGGCCATATCCGCAGGTTCGTTCCCGTACCAGGTCGTCAGCCGCTCCGACGCAACGAAGTAAACCCAAAGCAGGCTCATCACTAACAGCAGCTTGCCCAAATTTTCGAAATGTATCGGCAGCAAATATTCCTCGAGATGGAGGAATTTCCGCAGCATCGCCATTGCGATGATCAGTGCCGCGATTCCGCTGAAAATCGCGCCCGCCACGAAGTACGGCGCGAAGATCGTCGAATGCCACATGGGAACCGGCGCCATCGCGAAATCCCAAGACACGATGCTGTGCACAGACACGGCCACCGGGATCACCGCAATCGCCATAATGTGCATCGCGGTTTCCAGTCGATGCCATTGTTTTGGCGTTCCGCTCCAGCCCAGGGACAACACGGAATAGATTTTCTTCCGAAGATTCGTCGTCGCCCGGTCCCTAACCAACGCAAAATCGGGAATCATTGGTAGCAGCAGAAACGTTACGCTGCCGATCAGATACGTATTGATAGCGAAAAAGTCCCACAACAAAGGCGAACGAATATTCGGCCAGATGCCGCGTTCGCTAGGATAGGGAAACAGCCAGAACGCCAGCCAGGGACGACCCAGATGAATCACGGGGAATGAAGCACCGATCGACAATGCAAAAACCGTGATTACTTCCGCGCAGCGAGTTACCGGACGCCGCCACGTCGCGTTGCAAAGGCGCAGTATCGCCGAAATCAGCGTGCCGGCATGGCTTAACCCGATCCAAAAAACGAAATTCGTTATGTAGAATGCCCAGAACACGGGCCGCTGTATGCCTGCTAACCCTATTCCGTTGTATATTTGTGAGCCGAACGCATAACCGCCGGCGGCAACAACAATGAACAGCAGAATCAGGACCAGCCGATAGGTAATCGACGTCGTTCCCAGCGGACGCAGCAGATCCTCGTTAATCTGTTCAGGAGTTTTCTGCAGCATTCTGCGTCCCGTTCCATGAATCTCGTTTCAAATACGTCACATGCGGCAGCGTGCCCGTCTCTTCCAGCAGCTTTGTCGCGCGGTTAGACCGTGCCAGCCGCGATACTTCGCTTTGCGGATCGTTAAGATCGCCGAAGACCATGGCCTTTGGCGCGCAAGTCTGCACGCACGCGGGTGCGAATTCCCCATCCTTCAGCGGACGCTTTTCCGCCTCCGCCTGAATTTCGGCCGCTTTGATGCGCTGCACGCAGAATGTGCATTTCTCCATCACGCCAACGCCGCGCACCGAAACATCTGGATTCAGTTGCAGATTGAGCGGCTCGTCCCACACGGGATTGAACCAGTTGAAAAACCGTACATTGTAGGGGCAGGCGTTTGCGCAATACCGAGTGCCTATGCAGCGATTGTAGACTTGGCCGTTCAGCCCCTCGGACGTGTGATAGCTCGCAAACGTGGGGCATACCGGCTCGCAAGGAGCTTCACCGCACTGCTGGCAAAGCACGGGCATAAACTTCGCGGTTACGTTGGGAAAATCGCCCTCGTAATATCGCTCAACGCGAATCCAGTGCTTCGCGCGGCCGCGCGCGGCCTCTTTTTCCCCAACAGTGCTGATATTGTTCTCGGCATGGCACGCCACGACGCAAGCTTCGCAGCCCGTGCAGCGGTCCAAATCGATCACCATTCCCCATTGCCGCGCCATCAGCTTTTCCTCTCCAATTAACCGACCACGAGCAGAGATGCCGTCATACTGAGCGAAGCGAAGGATCCCTGTTGCCTGCTCCCGGGATGCCGGTTAGTGTGTACTCGCATCACCGTTTCCTATCGATGTTGCTTCTGATCCTCTGCCTCGCGCAGACTCCCGCCGAAGAGGACCAGCTTCCCTTCTCCGGCTTTCGAAATCTTCACGCGCGTCGCGCCCCAAGCCAATGCGCCGTTCTCAGTTGTCAGCGGCGCGAGAATCGCTATCGGATTCGCTCCGCGTCCGCTTGCAAATCGCGTGAAATGGTCGTGCCCTTGCCCCACTGGTATCGCAATCGCATCGGGAGCAATCGCGGGCGAGATCATCGCAGGCGCACGCACACTCCCGTGCTGCGAAGCCACCTCAACTAGATCCGCCTGCCCGATCCCCAACTTCTGCGCCGTCACCGGATTAATTTCCACCCAACTCCCCCACATCGCGCTCGACATGGGGTCGGGCACCTCCTGCATCCACGGCAAATGCGCCAGCGAACCGTCATACATCATCTGCGAGGCAAACGGCAGGAGATGCAACGGAAACTGCGTGACATCGCCATCGAATCGTGGCGCAGAAGTTTTTGCTGCCGCGCCAGATTTGCCCGGGCGAACCGGTGTTCCTTCGCTCACGCTGCTCCACCATCCGCCCGCTGCTTGCACTTTCGTCCAGAAATCATCGGCGCTCGTGCCCGTCACCGAGCCATTCTTCGAGTTCTGATATTGCGCAAATGACGCTTTCAGCGCGTCCTGATAGGTCTTCCACGGTAGGGCCTTCGCCGCATCGCCGCCGGTTTGCTGCGCAACGGTGAGCAGAATGTCCGGCATCGGTTTCGTCTCGTGTATCGGGCTCATCGCGGGCGGCGCAACGCTCGCCATAGTCCGCGTCGTGCCCGATTCAGGCGAACTATCAACCCAGGATTCGAGCGGCGAACTGTCAGGCAAAATTAAATCCGCCAGAATGCTCGTCTCGTCAACGAAACTGCCAAAACTCGCTATGAACGGCACCTTCTGCAATGCCTCTTTCACTTGCCACGCCGCTGGCGTGGCGAAGACTGGATTCGCACCGTAAAGCAGCAAGGCCTTAGGTGCGCCCGCACCCGAATTGATCTGTTGCACCAGGTCGCGAATTGAAGTTTTTGCATTCGATGCGGCAGCCGCATTGCTGCCGCTATTTACGGCAGTTGGAGAAAACTCTATTCCGCCCGGTTTTCCAACGCTTCCCAGCAGCGCATTCAGCGCATTCACCGCGAGAGCAGCAAAAAGACCATTGGTTTGCGCCGTCGCCAGATCGCCGATCAGCACCACAGCCGGAGAATTCCCCGCAGCCTCTCGCGCTATCCGCGTTATCGCCGCCGCGCTGATGCCGCTCTGTGACGCAATCTTCTCCGGCGCAAAATCGGCCAATCCGGCCGACCATCCATCGATCGCCGACCCGGACGCGCCCGCAGCATTCGCTGGCCGCAACTTTTCGCCAAGAATCACGTGCGCCAAGCTGAGCGCCAACGTGGCTTCCATTCCCGGCGGACACGCGATCCATTCGTCCGCGTTCGCTCCAGTCTGCGACATCCGCGCCTCGACCTGCACGAATTTTCCGCGCTGCCCGGATCGCCCCTGCCGCATCTTTCCGTAGCCAACCGACTGCGCCACCGGCGAATTCCACGTACCAAGGAAATCCGCGCCAAACGAAATCACGTAATTCGATTGCGAAAAGTCCACGGTCGGCATTGCCGCAATGCCAAAGCTTTGAGCATTCGCCTGCTCAATCACGCTATGGTCAAAAAACTGAAATTCGATTGCGCTGCCGCCGAATCCGCCGGCAAACTTCTCAATAATCGCCTTCCGCTGTCCTTGCAGCGGCTCCGTCAGAAATACAAGGCCGCCCTTTTGCTTCGCGCTCGCTAATGGAGCAAGCTGCGTCTGCAAACGTTTCAACGCTTCGTCCCACGAAATCGCTTGATACTCACCCGATCCGCGCGCGCCGCTCAGCGCCAATGGACCTTTAATTCTGTCTGGGTGATAGGTCACCTGGAGCGCTGCCTGGCCCCGCGGACACAGCTTGCCCTGGCTGATCGGGTGCGCCGGATTGCCCTCAATCTTTTTCGCCAGTCCCATCTTGATCAATCCCAGCTGGCCGTTGCGTACCACCTGCGCTTCGCCCTGCATCACGCGTACGAGCGTGCCGCAGCCACTCTGGCAAAGAGTGCAAACGCTCGGCTTCCACGTCGCGACTCCGGGAACCAGATCTTCTTCCGGAATGAACCGGATAAGCTGGTGGTCCGGATTGCCGCAGCCCTCCAGCGCCGCCGCCGCACCGCCCGCTGCCGAAATTTTTAAAAAGTCACGCCGCTGCATCAGCTTTTCCCTGCTTCCTTGCTTGCTTCCAGTGTCTTTGCCTGCTTTTTCCCTGCTTCGTGTTTACCTGTTTCGCGTTTTCGCTGCTTCCCTCTGTGCCTCTGTGTGTCTTTGCTTCTGGGCCGTGCTTCTGTGCTCCTGCAACATTACTCGTGCACCAAACTAAAATTCGTCCCGCGAAGCGTTTTGTCCTTTACCTCCTTTACTTCCTATACCTCCTTTGCCTCCTCAGTAGTGGCACGTCACGCAATCAATCGAAACTTTGCGCTGCTGATGGCACGTAATGCAGAAACCCATCGTGTGATCCACGGCACGCACCGCCACCGTCTGCTTCGTCATATCTCCATGGCACGTCGCGCAATCCACTCCCGCGCGAATATGTGGCGCATGATTGAACTTCACGTGCGCCGAGGGCTGAAACCCGTAAACACGCTCCCACGGGATGTCCTGTCCCTTCGCTTGATACGCCGCGATCTTCTTGATTTCAGCATTGTCGGGATCAATCGCAGGATGGCACGTCGCGCATACGGTGATGCTTGGAATCGCGGCGTCTGGCCCCTGGTCCACGCCGACGTGGCAGAACGTACATTGCAACCCGCTCGCTAGATGAACCTTGTGTGTAAAGGCAATCGGCTGGACAACTTTCGGATGAACGTCGAAAAACTCTCGAATTGCGTCAGACGCGGAGCGGTGGGCTGTCGTATACACGCCGGTATCTTCAGACGTAATGGCTGTTGGCGCAGGCGATTGCGCGTTCGATGAGCTCAGCGCAGCGAGCCATCCCGCGATGGTCGCCACGCAGATCACACCCGCAATACGCGCCCACAATCTGATCGAACGGACCGGCAAAAATGTCCACCCCACCCGCTGAAGTTCCCGCGCGAACGCAACATACTACATTTCCCCCTCTGCGCTGTAAACCGCAAATCGCCATTTTGTCTTGGCCCAATAATTCTGTCACCCCTTAATGGCCCAGTGAAAATGTCACCCCATGAACCGGGAGACATTTCACTTGAGTGAGAAGGAATTGCAACGAGTGGCAGTCATTTCATCGTGTGTGCAGGGGACTCTGACGTGTGCCAGAGCCGCGGAGCTGCTCGCTCTAACGCCTCGGCATGTCAAACGTCTCAAATCGCGCTATCGGCAAGGCAGCGCAGCGGCTCTGGCTCACGTCAGCCGTGGCCGACCCAGTCCACGCCGCTTGCCCGAACCCCTGCGCCAGCGCATTCTCTTGCTGGCCCGCACCCGCTATGCCGGCTTCAACGATCATCATCTCTGCGAGAAGCTGGGGGAAGTCGAAGGTCTATCTCTCGGTCGTGAAACCCTTCGCCGCCTCTTGCGTTCAGCCGGTCTTGGCTCGCCGCGCAAGCGGCGCGCACCGACTCACCGCCAGCGTCGCCTTGCGCGTGCCCGGGAAGGCGAAATGCTCCTGCTCGATGCCAGTTTGCACCGCTGGCTCGAAGATCGCGGCCCCGAACTCACCCTGCTCGGCTTTCTCGATGACGCTACCCGCAAGGTCTTGGCTGCCGAATTTTTCCCCACCGAAGATGCTCGCGGCTATTTCCACCTGCTCCGCCGCTTGGTGCGCCGTCACGGTGTTCCCCTCAGCCTCTACGGCGATCGCCACCCTGTCTTCGTCCGCAACGACGATCATTGGTCGCTCGAAGAACAACTTGCCGGCAAACGCCAGCCCACTCAGTTCGGCCGCGCCCTGGCGCAACTGGGCGTCACCTACATCGCCGCTAACTCTCCGCAGGCCAAGGGGCGCATCGAACGTCTGTGGGGCACTTTCCAGGACCGCCTCACCAGCGAACTCCGCTTGGCCGGCGCCACCGATCGGGATGGTGCCAATGCTGTCCTGCGCCGCTTCCTGCCTGACTACAACCGCCGCTTCGCACGTCCTCCGCGTGCCGCAGAAACCGCTTGGCGTCCTGCTCCAGAAAACCTCGACCGCATCTGCTGCTTTGTGCACGAACGCAGCGTCAGCAACGACAATGTCGTGCAGTGGGAGGGCCGCTCGTTCCAAATCCCCCCTCAGCCCAAACGCTTCAGCTTTGCTGGCGCAAAAGTGCAAATCTACGAATCGCTCGAAGGGAAGGTCTCGATCTATCACGCAGAAACCAAACTCCACCACGCCGCTGGCCAAACTCCGCCCGGGTGACATTTTCATCGGGCTGTTAGGGTGACATTTTCATCTTGCTACAACATTAGGACAAATGAGGGTCGGGCCACGCGTTGTAGAATCTTCCGGCGCGAGAGCGGAGGTCTGCTCGCTAAAGGCGGAAATTTGAGAATTGCGACTTTTGTTGTGGCGGTGATGTTCGCTTCCCTATGTCCAAGAAATGCTTCAGCTCAGGCAGCCAGCGTAGTGACGGGCGTGTATGAGGGCAGCTATCAATGCTCCAACGGTAGCGTCAAGCTGAAGTTGGCGATCGTCGCGGGCAACGACGGTTCGGCCAGAGGAAGGCTGACGTTTGCGCAGCCGGACAATATGGGCGGCGCAAGTGGTTCGTTCAATCTGAAAGGGAATTACGACCCTGCGACCGGAAAGTTCAAGCTGCAGCCGCTGAATTGGAACCCCCCGGTGCCGCCGGGAGTTGAAATGCTAGGCGTCGATGGATTGTTTGACGCTCGCAACAAGCGGGTTTCCGGAAGCATGACGGGCGGGTGTAGCACGTTCCGTGCTACACGCAATGAGGAAGAGTCCGCAGCTTTGCCGAAACAGGCGCCGGCGCCGCCCAGAGTGGAAGGGGATGCCCAGGGAAGTTCG
>DATNBB010000268.1:0-11185 GCA_035607335.1 Binatia bacterium
GCCCGTTGTAATTTTTGCGTTGCCGCTGAAAAATCTGCCCGTATCTATTCAGGTAAAGACCCGCACCATCGGTAAGGAAATCACCCGAAACACAGGGGTTAAGTCGTTTACCATTTTGGCACCAACAGCGCTCAGGATAAGCGCCGCTTTGAAGATGGTTAGGCGGCGGTAGAGATCCAGGGCCCAATGCAACTCACATTCATAAGCAGTAGATCCGAATCCACTAACCGCGATGCTGCTGAACACGGCTCTCCTAGTCAGGCTGCGTTTCAACAGATCACGGGGAAGAGAGCCGCATGTTCGCCAGGATTTTGCTTGTGGACCCAGACGCCTCAAACCGAACTGATTGGGAAGCCCTATTAACGAATTTCGGTTATAAAGTCTCCTCGGTAGAAAACGGAAAAGCAGCCTTGGCGCGATGCGCCGAAATTCAGCCTGATTTTGTACTGATCGAAGGTCCTCTCCCGGATATCGCTGGGTTCGAGGTCGCCCGCCAGTTGAAATCCGACCCCCTCACGCATCTTACTCCGATTGTGTTGATTCTCACCGGCGCGGTTGCCACAAATGCATGTCGCGGCACCTCTCAAGATATTGACGATTTCTGGACGCGGCCGGCATCGCGTTGGGAGGCAGTGAATCGCATACAGTCCCTAATGCACATGCGCACTTACATAGACCAGCAGGCAGAATCAGTGGCATTTTCGCTGGCGCGCAGCATTGACGCGAAGGACGCGTCATCTGCCGGGCACTCGGATCGGGTCCGCGAGTATGGAGCGCAGCTGGGAACAAGCATTGGACTGCAAGAAGACGATCTGGCAGCGCTGCGGCTGGCCAGTTTGCTTCACGATGTCGGCAAAGTCGCCGTACCGGATTCTATTCTGTTTAAGCCAAGCCCGCTGTCCGCGGTTGAAATGGAAGTCGTGCGTCAACATCCTGTAGTGGGAGAAAGCATTTGTGCGCCACTAAAATCGTTTCGCGACGCACTGCCGATCATCCGCCATCACCATGAGCGGATGGATGGAAGCGGCTATCCGGACGGGCTCGCGGGACAAAACATCCCGTTGGTGGCCCGCATCACGCAGGTGGTCGATGTCTATGACGCGCTAACCACGGACCGGCCGTACCGCAAGGCGCTGGCATCCGAAGCCGCGCTTTCCGTGATGGAAAGCGAAGTATCGCGTGGATGGCTCGATCCTTCCCTCGTGAAACAGTTTTCATTGATCAGTAGGCAATCGAATTTTCCGATACGGCAAGTTTCAATGATCGCGGACTATCAGTGTTGAGCGCTTCATGATTTTTCATCGAGGAGCGGCACTGCTAATATCATGTAGATGCCGCTCCGTTGGTTATCAATCCTTCTCTTGCTGGCTGCGTCCGGCGCGCCAAGCGTTCACACGATTGTCCACGGTATCGAGACACGCTATCAGCAAGCCAAAACGCTCAAAGCCACATTTTTCGAGTCATACGCTGAAAGCGGCGGCAGGCGCATTGCGGAATCGGGGACGGTCTATTTTTCGCATCCGGGAAGAATGCGCTGGGAGTACGAATCGCCCACGGTGAAGCTCTTTCTCGTGGATGGAACCAACGCTTGGTTCTACATTCCCGCCGATCGCACGGCGAGCCGCGCGAGAGTGAAGGAAAGTTCCGACTGGCGAACGCCAATTGCGCTTCTGGCAGGCAAGGCGGACCTGAACGCGCTTTGCCAGCATATCCAGCTTGTCGATCCGGCAATAGCAAAAGGCGCCGATGAAAAACCGTTGTTGGCAGGGGATTACGTACTCCGTTGTACTCCGCGCGGCGATTCTCAAAACAGCGATCTTCAGAGCGTCTACCTTGAGGTCAGCCCCAAATATTTTCTGGTCCGTGTACTGATTCGCGAGACAGGCGAAGTCCAAACGGAATTTCGGTTCGGCAACTGGGAAGAAAACATTCCAGTTCCCGAAGTGAAATTCCACTTTCAGCCGCCGCCGGGCGTCTCCGTGGTGAATCAGGACGAGCTTTCGGGCGCGATCCCTTAAACGCGGATGGAAACCCTGGAGCCGCGAAGCAAAATGCCGCGCACGCCGCGACTAGCTGAAGAGATCCTTCAGGTTCGATCCCAAATCCTTTGCACCAGAGCCGAGGCCGCTAATCATGCCAGTCTGAAGTCCGCCGCCCTTTACTGGGCGCTTTGGCAAACCTTTAATTTCCCATGGCGACTTGTCGATCAGCTCATCCGATGATTCATAAATACCGTCGAAACCACGCTTCTTCAAACCTTCCACGTAGTCCATCCAGCCGGGAGTACCGAAGTTGTCGATCGGGATAAGGTCGCTGAAGGTTGCGCTGCACAGCATGTAGCAACCCATCAAGGGGTAAGTCTTGAATAACCTGACGTCCAGGTTCCCCGCCTGCAGCGCTTCGTTGATGCCACGTGTGGCCTTCCATTCCGTGGCGAGCCAGTAAAGCTGCATAGAGAGAGTTGCGACCGCGTTTGCGGCGCCGAGAACTGGGCCGCTAATCGCGCCGCCGTCGACGAACATCAAGCCGGTTTTTAGCGCGAACGAGGCGGTGGCCGCGGACGCGCTTGCGACCTCATGCTGCGTCTCTTCCTTGAGACACACTTTCAGCGCCGAAAAAGCAGCCGCAGGCGCGCCCGTCTCGATAGCATATTTTTTATTCGAGATGCTGTATTGCTCGTGAAGTCTCGACCCTGCTTTTGCCCAACCCGTGAAGAGGTCGTAGCCGTCTTTGATGTGTCCTACCACGGGCGCCACGCTGACGCCGCATTTTCCGATCATGTCAACGATAAAGCCGCTGAGTGTACCCAGAGTCTCGAGCGTATCCACCTGAAAAAAGCTTTTCGTCATTTCCTCGAGCTTCTTCTTCGCAATATCTCCCGCCGTCAACGGGCTGGTGCTCTTCTTGCCCTGACCTGCAATCCAATTTTTAGCTTCGGTGCACTTGGCCTTCACGTTTTCTGAGGCATCCTCCACGGCTTGCTTCATTGCCTTAGGCGTATTGCGAAAGGTGACTTCTTTCCCGGCAAAAAGATTCTTGATCACCTTCTTGCGTTCGCTTGCCATAAAGGCCAGGGCCTGCAGTTCTTGGATGGAGAAGCGATTGTTAGTGAGTTGGAAGATCCGCGCATCCGCCATGCGCGAAAGCTCCTGGTCGAGGCGAGTCATCGCGCCACCGCGGTTCCGCTCGTTTGACTTCCAGGCCGTGCCCTTCGCACGCTTCCAGTCTTCAAACGTATTCCGCACCTTCCAGAGGTTCTCGGGCGACCTAGATCGTTCGTATTGAACAATCGCTGCGTCAAGAGCCTGAAGCTGAGTGCTGCGCGGTTTTGTAATGCCGAGCTTTGTGTCGTTGATCCACTGCTGAGAAGACGGAATGGGCATGGGTACGCTCCGACAAATAGCGATTTCCTGACTTTAAGCGGCGCAGACGCCGTGGCTCTCAGGCGAGCTCCGGCCTCACAGCGAAAAGATTTCGCTTCAGATAGCCTTAACGTCGACCCGAGAGCGTCGAAGTATACACCGGCCCGGCCTGTTTCGAAGGACGGTCTGCGGCATCGCGCCAGGGTACGAGTACTACGAAACGACTGCCGCGCTCAGTTTTCACCAATCGCCCGACAGAACATCTAGGCCGAAAGCGTGGTGGCGCGGAGAAGATCGGCTCGCTCGTGCAGTTCGCGGACCCATGCATTCGATAAGCGAGGGACGGCAGCAAGTTCGAGAGTGAGTGCGAGGTCGTTCCCGCGCTGGTGCAAAGTCTGATTCGCTCGCGCGGCGGTCCATTCGGGATTCGGCCGTTCGATAAGTGAGACAGACATTCCCGCCTCGATCAAACCTTCTTGCAGTACGCGAAAATACCAACCGGTGCGGCCGTTCGCGACCACGATCCCGGTCAAGTTGTGCATGCGCCAGCGTCGCGCAAGCTTCCAGCAGGGCTGCCGCGGCTGGCTCACTTCGAATGTCGCATCGCCGATGCGGTAGCGGTCGCCGATGCAGACCGATTCCTCGCTCAGGCCGCCAATTGTTAGATTCTCGCCAAACGCGCCATGAGGCATTTCGGGCATTCCAAATTCCTCGCGCCACTTTGGATAGTGATCGGCACTGTAGGCGAGAACGGCTTTATCGACACCCCCGTGATGCTTCAGATCGGCCTGGCGGTCACCCTCCAAGTTCATAAAACGGACGAATACAGGTCCGTTCGCGGAGGATTTGAAAAAGCCGGTAGTCCAGGGGAGGTCGTGTGGGTCAGCCGCGTCTTCGTAACCGTAGCTTTTGGGCACGCCGACTTGAATAGATGCGAGCGTGCCTGAAATTGCGCCGGAAGCGGCCATCGCGGAACACGATTGTAGCACTGCGCCGGACGGCAGAAGGGAAGTAGCTTGCTTCTGCAAAGCGAAGCAAACCCGCCTGCCTTCTCAAGTGGAAAGGGGTTGACTGGCCACTATATTTCTGCAAATATGGAAATATGGCCGGCGCAAAGAAACCTGCTGCGCAAGTGGCAAAATATGCCGATATGTTTTCCGCGATGGGAGCGGAACCGCGCCTCCGCATCATGCAGCTTCTCTTGTCGGCGCATCCGGATGGGATGGTCGTCGGCGACCTCCAACAAGAGCTGGATATTCCCAATTCGACTCTTTCTCATCACCTCGAAAAGTTGAAGGCTGAGAATCTGGTCGGCGTTCGCCGCGAAAGCACGTTTCTTCATTACACGGCGAACACAGAAGCGCTTCAAGAACTCCTTCAATTTCTCTACGCCGAATGCTGCACGCGAAATAAGGCTCTCAAGCCTGAAGCCGTTATTCAGATTTGTAAATAGGAGGCCCATATGACGATCGTCGACATTAAGCGGGCAGTGAAAGAAAAATATGGGCAGGCGGCGCTCAAGGTTGCCACCAGCGGTTGCTGCGGAAGCAACACCGATCCGATCACGGTCGGTCTCTACGATGTGGCACAAACCAAAGAAATTCCAGACTCTGCCGTGACGGCGTCGCTTGGCTGCGGAAATCCAACTGCGCTCGCGCAACTCAAACCGGGCGAAGTTGTCCTCGATTTGGGATCGGGTGGCGGCATCGATGTTCTGCTTTCGGCGAGGCGCGTTGGGCAGACCGGCAAGGCTTACGGTCTCGACATGACGGACGAGATGCTTGCGCTCGCGAACGAAAACAAGCGCAAATCAGGCATCGAAAATGTCGAGTTTCTTAAAGGCGAGATTGAAAAGATCCCATTGCCGGACAATTCGGTCGACATAATCATTTCGAATTGTGTGATCAATCTGTCGGCCGACAAAGATCGTGTTTTTCGCGAAGCTTTGCGTGTGCTGAAGCCCGGCGGCCGTCTTGCGGTCTCTGACGTAGTGACTCGCGGTGAAATTCCCCCGGAGATTCGCAAGAGCGTTTTGCTATGGGTTGGCTGTATTGCCGGGGCGCTCGATGAAAACGAATATCGATCAAAGCTAAGTGCCGTCGGATTTGAAAAGGTCACGATCGAGCCGACACGCATCTACCGGATCGAGGATGCTCGCGAGTTCCTCGCAGACCACGAGATCGACGCCGATGCCATCGCTCCCGAGGTCGATGGCAAATTTATGAGCGCATTCGTGCGCGCGACGAAGCCGCGCCAGTGCTGCGGGCCGGAGTGCTGCGGGTCGTGAAGGATCAGTACAACATTTTGTTTCTCTGCACGGGCAATTCGGCGCGTTCGATCATGGCGGAGGCCATCCTCAACCGCAAAGGCCGGCCCAATTTCAGAGCGTTCAGCGCCGGGAGCATGCCGACCGGAAAAGTTCGCCCGGAAGCATTGAAGCAGCTTGAACTTGCCGGCATGCCGACGGATGGCGCGCGAAGCAAAAGCTGGGACGAGTTCGCCCGCCCGGACGCGCCGAAGATGGACTTTGTCTTCACCGTCTGCGACAACGCCGCGAAAGAAGTCTGCCCCATTTGGCCCGGGCAACCCATGACGGCGCACTGGGGCGTGCCCGATCCGGCTTCGGTTGCCGGTTCGCCCGAAGAAATCCAGCGCACATTTCGCGATGCATACTCAATCCTCGATCGTCGTATCAGCCTATTCCTTTCTCTGCCGATCGAGAGCCTCGACCGGATGGCGATCAAACGAGAAATCGACCGAATAGGTGGACAGTGAAGGAGACGCTCTCTCGCCGTTTTGTAGCGGAGTTTCTTGGCACCGGATTTCTCGTGGCCGCAGTCGTGGGATCCGGGATCATGGGCGAGAAGCTGGCCGGCGGAAACGTCGCCATTGCGCTTCTTGCGAACACGATTGCAACCGGCGCCGTTCTCATCGTGCTGATCCTCACGTTCGGGCCGGTGTCCGGGGCACACTTGAATCCCGCCGTGACATTGGCAGTCGCCGTGGAAGGCGGAATCGGCTGGATTGAGGTTGCTCCCTATCTTGCAGCGCAGTGCTTCGGAGCGATTGCGGGCACGATTACCGCGCACGCCATGTTCCGATTGCCGGTCATTTCTTTGTCGCAGCACGCCAGAAACGGCCCGGCGCAAGTCTTCAGCGAATTCATCGCGACGTTCGGCTTGATGTGCGTGATTTGGGGATGCTCCAGATCACGCGCCGAAGCAGTGCCGGTGGCGGTCGGCGCTTACATTACTGCGGCGTATTGGTTCACGGCCTCAACTTCCTTTGCAAATCCAGCCGTAACAATAGCTCGCTGCCTGAGCGACACTTTCGCCGGCATACGCCCCGCCGACGTTATTCCTTTCATTGTGGCCCAAGTTGCGGGAGCGATTATCGCAACGTTCCTCTTCCGATGGCTGGTTCCAGACCTCAGCGCACGCATTGAACAACCAACTGTCGATACGGTGGGCCAATCGTGCGGGTCAGGCGCATGCTCAACGCCATAGCTGCGGGCGTCCGGGTCAGAATCATTGGCATAGAACCGTAGAAGGGCATCGGCGACACGTTAGGCCTCGTGCGCGCTTCACGTTGCCACTATTTTTCCGCTCTATACGTATAGGTGTATTTCCAGCTGATTTGCTGTCCTTTTGCCGCCATTAGATGAACGAACGGTTCCACGGCAACCACGGTTCGAATTGTGAATAGGGAGAGATTTGCAAGCGGACGATCGCCAGTGATTCTTACGCTGGCCTTCTCTTTCGTATTTTCCACGGTGAAGTCGTAATTATTGGCATCGTTGGAGTATCCACCGATGGCTACACTCCAGCGGTCGTTGCCTGAAAGCTGCTTAGCATAGTGGATCGTATTTCCGTCGATGTAGCCGAACGCAGCGTTCACGGTCCCCTTCGCCTCAATCGTATAAGGAACACGAATCACAAAGTCCGGCCCGGATGGCTGCTGATCCAGGACAACGAAATTGTGATCGTAAACGTTCGTATCGATTGGTTTCGTGCCGATGTTTTTCAGCGTGTGTTCAATGAGCATTTGCGGCAGGCCGGGGATCAATCTGATTGTCTTGCGATAGAGATATCCATAGCCGGATGATTTATCCATGACGCGTTGCTCGAATTCCGTCGAGGTCGCGGTTGCCTTCACTCTCCACTTTGTGCCGGCGATGATTTTGTACGCGCGATATTGATCGTACTTTGCGTTGTCCGGCTTACGAAGCACGCCCACTCCGATCTTCACAAACGTGCCGCCCGCAGGCGCGTCGTCGTAACCTAGCGGCGTGACGAACTCTTCGGTCGGCCCCATGCTTCCGCTGGCCAGGCCAACAACCACATCACCGTCTTTCACTACGTAGTCGTGCGTATCCGGCTCGAATTTGTCGAACCACGGTCCGTAGAAATTGTGCCCCTCATATTTCAACTCGCCGATAATTCCGGACCAGTCGAAGCGCGTGCCACGATAGAAACCGTTCGTCGCATCGGGCAGGTAAACCTCAGCATGAATCACGCCATTGTCGATCACCTTATGCACTGCTTTGTTGAGGTCCGCCGTCTGCGCGACCACGCCCAAAAGGGGCACAATCCCGCACAAGCCCATGAGCGCTACCCGAAAGAGCGGCCCACTCTTGGTTGATCTGCAAACAACATACTGGCAGCCGGATATGATTTTCATCGATAATCTCCCGGGCGCAATCTGGAATTCACAAGCGTGTGACAATTTCCCACAAAGTTCGTCAAGTGGCACGAAGGCGAATGGCCCCTTCCTGATTTGACCGAAAGCTGAAAATCGATGGGTGGCGTGAGCCCGTCTTGATGAGACGCTCAATCTCCTGAATGGGCGCAATGTTGCCGCGGGCGCCGACAGCTGTGCAATTAAGTCCTGCTGCTGCGCACGCGAATTCGAGCTGGCGTTGAGTGGGCCAGTTTTGGAGAAGGGCGTAGAGAAAACCGGCGTGGAAAATATCGCCCGCGCCCGTCGTGTCCGCCACATGAATGTTAAAGGCGGGCGAATAAAAAAATTGTGATCCGTCGAAGGCAAGGACGCCGTCGTGGCCGAGTGTAGCGGCGGTGAGTCTGTTTGCGAATCTGTTTTGGACGATTTGCAGCGCTCTGGGAAGATCGGCCTCGCCTGAGATGAGGCCAGGGATATCGCTGCTGGCAATCAGATAGTCGATTTCTGGAAGCAACGTGTTGATGCTCGGATAGAGCTTGTCGAGGTCGGCGATGACAGGAATTTTCGCGCCGCGCGCTAAGCGAGCGGCTTTGAGCGCGGCGGCCGTGTCGTGTCCATCGACGAGCAACGCGCGAGCGGAAACGATCCAATCGCTCTGCAGTTCGGCGGGCTGGAGAGCAAGTCGATCGTCATGGCGGCGAAGAACGGTGCGTTCCCCTGTGGCATCAATGATGATGAACGATTGGTAGCTGGGGCAGCCTGGTGCGGTGAAGAGATGCGTTTCGACGCCGGCGCGTTCGAATGCAGCGCCATGGATGTGAGCGGCGTAGTCGTCGCCGAACTTACCGACGTAACGCGTTTGAAGGCCCCAGGTTTGGCAGGCCACCATGGCGCTGGCGACTTCTCCTCCAGGGAGAATAGCGGCGGACTCGAACTCGACTTTCGACCCGCGTGCGGGAAATTCCCCCAGGGGGATGAGCGTATCCGTAGCGTTGAGGCCCACGCCCACGACATCGACTTGTGGGACAGCGCTCATTGGAAGCGAGTGACCCGCCAGAGGTAAATGCCGCAAGAGACTAGTAAAACGAGCGAAAGTAAAGTGAGCAATGCTGCTGGTCCCCAATTCGCACGGATGTTAGGGACTTGTGCGATCGAGGCGAAGTAGACAAACACTCCGGTGGCGAGCGCGACAAAAAACCAGTCAAGCAGGCTGCGAGAAGGCGCTGATTCGCCGGCGGATTGGCGGCCGTCGAGGCGAGCTTCGACAAAATCGGATGAGATACCATAGCGAACGGATTCGCGTTGAGCCGCAACGCGCCACTGTGCGTTCTCCTGCTGGGTGGCGCTGGAGAAAGCGATGGCGCCCACACCAAGAATCATGAGCAGCGACCCACCGATGACCTGCGAGTAAGTGGTTGCGCTACGTCCGTGGAGTTCGCCAAACACGAGCACGCCCCAGAGAAGGCCCCAGAGTTGATTAGTATTGGAAAGCGGAATGCCGCGGCTGATGCCGACGTATTTTGCCGCATATTGTTGAAAAAGGTCGCCGATGACCCAGATGAAACCGCCGAGCATGAGCCAGAAGATGACGCCGCGCGCGGAGTGCAGCTCGATGAAAAGCTGTTGCGCGCCGAGGGTGCCGAAGGATAGCGCGGACATCATGGCAACTTCACCGATGGTGAAAAAAGTGACAAAGCTGAGCGGGTTTATCCCGGAAAGATACGCTTTGCGATAGGGGATGTACATCGTGCCCCAGAGGACGCCGGCTCCAAGCGCAGCAAGAATGCCGTGCGCGGGATTTGCACCGGCGGTGTGAGCGCCCGCAGATGCGATTGCAAGAATCGCTGCGCCGACGCACATCACAAGCGTGCCGCCGAGAACGCCCAGCCAACGACTAAGGCCAGCACCGCGAAGTTCGTTGAAAAATAGAAAGCCCCAGAGGATGCCCAGAAGCGAATTTGAATTCCAGAGAGGGAACGCGATGCTCAGACCGATGTCGCGGATCGCGTAGACGGTAAGCGTATTTGCAACCGCCCAAAGGCAGCCGGCGAGAATCGCCCATACGATAAGGTGAGGTGCACGGCCGACGTCAGCGCGAATGGAACTGGTGCCAAGAATCAGTGCGGGGAGGCTCCAGCGCGCCAGAAAGACTCCCATCACCATCACGAGTGAAATGATCATGGGCGAGAGGCCCAGCGTGACGAGTTTTGTGGGCGCTTCGGCAGCGCCGAGCCAGGCTCCGGCAGTGATTCCCGAGAAAATGCCGAGAAGCTGGAGCGTGCGGGAGCGGGACGAGAGATTTGCGTCAGCGACGGGTGAGGGAACGGACATTTTTAGCGGATCCACACCAGGAGAAGGAGACCTGCTACAAGCACGGCAACGGGCACCCAGAATTGAACGTCAGTGAGGACGGCTGTAAAGAGAGTGCGCCGAGAAGTCGATTCTCTGTCCGACACTGTTTCCTCCTTAGCCGACGCATCCGCGATTTCATTTCGCAGCGTCCGTTGCAAGATCGGAGCGAACTCCTTACCTCTCGCCAAGAACGTACTGAAACGCGGTGGACAAGATAGCAGAGACGCGAAAGAAAAACACGTGTGGTCCGCCACACCCTCGGAGTTCAGTACAACGAAGGAGGCGCTAGGGTGTTTCGCCGAGGGTCGCTCATATTTGGAGTTCGGGCAAGTCCCCGAGCGCATTCGATTCCTGATGTGATATTCGTTGCACGTGGACGAAAACTGCAAAGAGTACGCCATCCTTGCCGCCCAGGTGACCACCATTCTCGAACACGTTAGCGAACTGACGCGACGGCAGCTTAAGCTTTTCAAGAACAAAACCAAAACCGAGTTTATGCGGCTCGATAAGGACATGGAAAATGCCATGGGGAAAAAGGAGCGCTGTATCGGCGCTCTGCGGCAACACGAAGCCGACCATCATTGCCAGCAATAGCGCTCTTGTTCTGCAGAATCGCCTTCGACAGCCGTCCGCTCAATGCTAGCCACTGCATCACGTTGTCGTCCGCATCTGTCCTCGATGGTGTGATTCTTACGCGATGATATACTGACCGGGCTCGCGGAAGTGGCGGAATTGGCAGACGCGCCAGCCTTAGGAGCTGGTGGCCGAAAGGCCGTAGGGGTTCGAGTCCC
>DATNBB010000284.1:0-4584 GCA_035607335.1 Binatia bacterium
AAAATCTCGTTATAACCTTCGCCCGCGTAGAGCATCGGATGCTGCGCGAGCCCGTCACCCTGCAAAACAGGAACGTCCGTCGGCTCGGGCCAGCTATGCGGAATAGGAGCCGCTTCTTCAGGCCCGCGGACTGGTATGGCCGGTCCAGTGAATTCGCCAAGCACGGCAAGCATCGGCTGAGCCAACACAGGTCGCGGCCGCAGCATGGGCACAGTAGCGCTTGTCTTTTCACTCGAACGACAGGCGAAAAAACAAAACGTGCACGCAAGTAATAGGGCGAGGGACAGCGCGCGGGTTCCGGGAAAATTCATGCGCGTTGGCTTCCTTACGGCACTTCGGTCACCCAAAGGAGCGGCTGGCGAATCGGATAATTGCGAATAATTTCCGGCACGGCCGGATCGGGGTTCAACCGTCGCCAAACTGGAAAATACTCCGGCCGATCCAGCGCGATTCCGGCAAAGAGCAAGCTCGGCTGGCGAACAGGCCAATCGTTCCAATACTCAACGTCATGCTTGTAGGGCCACTTGCTCTTATCCGCGATAAACGGGAACATGAACGCCATCGCTTTCGCAAAACTGCGCCCGTCCGGTGAAGTGAACGCGAAGAGATTGTCGCTTGGCGTCGAGAGAATCTGGCAAACGGTCGCCATCACATCCAGGTTGAAGATGCAGTAGCCGTAAGGCTTCGTGCGCCGCAACTCCTGCGGAAAGCTGCCGTCCGCGGCGATCTGATCCGGCACGATCACTTCTTTTAATCGCTTGCGGCAAAATTCCGTGACATCGGCATTGCCTGTATACGCCGCGAACTCTGCAGCCTGCGCCACCCACGCTGTCGTGTGATTATTTTTCGCGTCGCGCTCCGCCTGCCCGTTTTTCGACGTCGTCATCCACTGCAAATAATCCGCGAACCATTTCTTGAGCCCGGCTGACTCGCTAGGGGAAAACACCTGCGCCCGCTCCACGAACGGGATCGACCGCGCGACTTCGACCAGATGCAGCGTATCAATGATGCCGGTTCCCCGCCCCGTCGTAATGCCGTGAATTGCCTGGGCGTATTGCAGGTTCGGATTCATCAGCGTTGCAGGATCGAGGAACCATGCGCGTAGATGTTTTGCGGCGTGCGTGGCATATTCATTCTTCTTGGTGAGTTGCCACGCCGCAGCGAGCGCCGGCACCTGCACACTCAGCCGGATCAGAGCCAGGCGATGCGCGTTGAAATTATCCGGGTTGGACATCCCATCGCGCTGAATGTACGGTCCATTCGGGTCTTTAGGATTCGGCCACCAGTAGTCGCCCTCGGAAAAATAATCGTGCTTTCCTCCGGCGCTGCGTGGGCTGGACGAAGCCGTGACCGTGATCGGCTGCTCTTTCAGGTAGCGATCCGCCGCACTAAGGATTCGCTTTCGGTCAATTGCGGCCACATCGGGCGCTTTTGCGTGCGGTTCAGCGCCGAAAGCACGCTTATCAGCACACAAACCGGCCGCAAACGTACCCGCAAGAGCACAAAATCTCCGCCTGGAAATCCGCAGAGTCATATCGTTCCCCGCATGGAACCGGCGCTTTCCGCAGGTCTACATACCCACTCCAAGCCTCGGCCGTTCCTTTCTTACGAAAAGATTGTCCTGATGCGGCATATCGTCGCACTCAATCGCAATCGTCGTGACCGGGTGATCCGGCGCCTTCATCGGCAGCCCGGTGAACCGCACCCGGAACTTATCCTGCGTAAAGTTCACCTTGTCTCCCGTTGCCAGCATCCGCGCCGACTTCACGCCGACCATAAGTCCAGCAATCGCGACATAATCGCCAGGCCAGAAATACACATGCATATAAAGCGTGTTGCCCTTGCGCGAGAAGCTCGCATAATTCGAGCGGCTCGGCTGGCACGGCTCGGATTCATAAATCGATTCGCCATTGCGCTGGAGCCAGCCGCCCACCTCCGTCAAAATATCGATCGAAGGCTGCGGAATCGATCCATCCGGCTTCGGTCCGATGTTCAAAAGATAATTTCCCGTGTCCTTCGCGCACTGAATTAAATTTTGCACCACGCGCCGCGAGCTCTTCCAATCGTCGTCCGCTCGCTGATAACCCCAACTATCGTTGAGCGTCATGCAGGATTCCCACGCACGCCCGCTCCTGTCGGCCGTGATCTGCTGCTCGGGCGTCTGAAAATCGCCGTGCAAACCATTGCGATTATTCACGATGATGTCCGGCTGAAGCTGAAACACCATTTTGTTCATCTCTTCCGATCGCCACTGATCGGCATTCAGCGGCCAATCGACGTCGTACCAGAGCACATCGATCTTTCCGTAATTCGTCATCAGCTCGCGAATCAAGCCGTGCGTGTAATCCACGAAGCGCTGCCGCGCCGCATCGTCCGTGGCGCACGTTGCGCCATCCGGATGATGCCAATCCATCAGCGAATAATAAAAGCCGACGCGCATCCCTTCCGCTCGCGCCGCTTCCACGTATTCCTTCACCAGATCGCGGCCGGGTCCCTGCTGCGGCGCGCAATAGTTCGTGTATTTCGACGCGTCAAAATTGCAGAAGCCTTCGTGATGCTTCGTCGTCATCACCATGTATTTCTGGCCCGCAGCCTTCGCTAGTTTCGCCCAGGCGCGCGCCGCGTTGGGAATGGGCTTAAAGATTTTCGCGTGTTGCTGGTAATCGGCAACCGGCCAGCCTTCGTTCTCCATCACCCACTCGTGGCGTCCGATTGTGCTGTAAAGCCCCCAGTGAATGAACATCCCAAACCGCGCCTTGTGCCACCATTCCATGCGCCGCGCGCGATCGGCGATCACTTCGGCCGACTCCTGTGGCTCTGCGGCCGGCGCTTGCGTCTGCGGCGCGGCACTTGCCGCACCCGCCACAAGCGATGGCGCCACAGCCAACGAGGCAAGAGAGCCTGCTGTCGTCGTAATCCAACCTCTACGCGTTATGCGATTGCGGTCCTGATCCATGATTTCACCCTCCTTTTACGTTCCTAAATTGGCCCGACGGTCTCGTTTATTTTTCCAGCGTGAAGATCTTTTCCATCAGCATCCATTTCTCGCCCTGTTTGGCTTGCGGCAGCGGCTGCTGGAATTTCCACATCAGCGTTTCCCATTCCTGCACTTTCGGATTATTTCGGTCGGCTGCGGCCTTTGACGCAAAGGAGAAACGCTCGTTCACTTCCATGATCATGAAGAGCCGATTGCCGAAGAGGTAGATCTCCATGCCCTCGATGCCTGACTCCTTGATGCTCTGCGTGATCTCTGGCCAGATCTGCTCGTGATAGCGCTTGTACGTAGTAATCAGGTTCGGATCGTCCTTCAGATCAAGCGTGAGGCAATATCGCGTGCTCATCACTTCACCTCGTGACTTCTGGCGCCATTGCGAGCGTCGGTTTATAGCCTTTCATCGCGAAATACAGCACGTATACATAGCACGCAAGCGGCACGGCAAACGCCCACTGAATGTTGCTCAGGTCCGAAATATAGCCCATCAAAACCGGAAAGAGCGCGCCGCCGATAATCGCCATTACCATGAATGACGATGCGAGCTTTGTGTACGGACCCAGATTCTTCAGGCCGAGGGCAAAGATCGTCGGGAACATAATTGAATGGAAGAATCCAATAAACACAACAGCCCAGATCGGAATAACGCCAGCCGCAAAAATCGCGATCACTGCGCAAACCACAGACGCACCCGCAAACGCGCTCAATAATTTCGGGGGCGCAATCTTTTTCATCATTGCCGATCCCGCGAAGCGACCGATCATAAAACCCAATAGGTGCCACCACAGATAATCCGCCGCGGTCACGTCGGACGTCCCTGGGAGCGTGTGTTCGGCAAACCGAATGATAAAGCTCGTCACGCCAACTTGCGCGCCCACATAAAAAAACTGTGCCAGCACGCCCTTCACGAGATGCTTGTGCGCCAGCAAACCGGAGAGCTCTCCCTTAGGGCTCTCGATCTCGCGCTCTTTTTCTTCGACCTTCGGCTGAACTTCGGGCAATTTGGCGAATAAGATCAGCAGAAAGACGAAGAGAAACACGCCTGTGATCGCGAGATATGGCATTTTCACGCGCGCTGCCAGCGAAGCCGAATATGCCTGGAGCTGTGCGGGACTCATCTGTGAAAGCTGCTCCGCCGAATATCCTACGCTCGTCAGAATGAACGCCTTACCGATATAGGGCGTGACGAACGCGCCCACTGCATTGAACGACTGCGCGAGATTCAGCCGGCGCTCCGAGCTTTCCGGAGGGCCGAGAATCGTCACGTAAGGATTTGCGCCGGTTTCCAGAAAGCCCTGGCCGAAGGCCATCACAAACAACGCAACCAGAAAAAATACATAGAGGTGCGCAGATGCGGCAGGGATAAACAGAAACGCACCGAACGCACAAACGAAAAGCCCGAAGAGCAGCCCTTTTTTGTAGCCGATGCGTTCCATCAGCTTGCCCGCGGGAATCGCCGCTAGAAAATATCCGCCGAAGAAGGCAAATTGGACGAGAGAAGAAGCCCTGTCACTCAGTTGAAATGTCTTTTTGAATTGAGGGATGAGAATGTCGTTGAGGTTTACGCCGAGCGCCCAGAGGAAAAACAGGCT
>DATNBB010000005.1:0-7402 GCA_035607335.1 Binatia bacterium
GGATATGGCGGAGAGGGTGGGATTCGAACCCACGGTTGAGTTTCCCCAACACACGCTTTCCAAGCGTGCTCCTTAAACCGCTCGGACACCTCTCCTCATGGCGTCTAAAAGCCTAGCAAATTTGAATGCACAGCGGCAAAACAATCGTGAGTTGGACGCTGTCGGCTCGCCTGGTGCCTTATTCTTTTGTCGAGGCGGGAGGTCGCGATTCGAGAGTCACATCTCCAGTGTGGCGCAGAATCGTTGCGTGGAGCGACTTGCCATCGTGTTCAATGCGAAGGTCGCATTTGGCGTCGCCAACCCGAAGATTTGCAATTGTGAGTTCCTGCAGAAAATCGGGCAGACATTTGCCATCGAGCCGAATCGAACGTCTCTGCGCGTCAAACGTGATGCCTAGGCATGCCTCGATAAGCAAATACACCGAACCGGCGGCCCAGGATTGCGGGGAGCAGGCGACGGGGTAAAGCGTCGGCCCTTCCGAGTGAGCCCGCCGATGGAAACCGCAAAAGAGCTCAGGCAATCGGCGCAATTCCATCGTTTCGCTGACGTCGAGCATCGCCGAAAAAACGTTTGCCGCCGGCTGATGAAAGCCGTACCGCGCAAGCCCGCGAGCGACGATTGCGTTGTCATGCGGCCACACTGAGCCATTGTGGTATGACATCGGATTGTAACGTAGCTCAGAACTTCCCAGTGTCCGGATGCCCCATCCGGAAAAGATATCCTCTCGAAGCAGGCACTCGGCGACGGCTCCGGCATATTCTTGTGTTGCAATCCCGGAAAACAGGCAATGGCCCGCATTCGACGTTTTTACGCGGCACTTTCTTTTCATGCCATCCAACGCGAGTACAAATGTGCCAAGTTCGTCGTCCCAGAAATCGCGATTGAACTTTTCTCTCAAATCGTGAGCCTGCCGCATGAGTTGCTGCGCGAACTCCGGGGAATCGAACGCGCACGCTATCTTCGCGCCGGCCAACTTAGCAGCATAGGCGTAGCCTTGCACTTCGCACAGCGCAATGGGCGGCTCGGCGATGTGGCCGTCGTCGTAAAATACAGCATCGTGCGAGTCCTTCCATCCTTGTTGAGCCAATCCGCGCGAAGTTTTAGCCCGATACTCCACGAAGCCGTCACGATCTGTGTCGCCGTATTCGTCGATCCAGTTCAGCGCGGCGCGCAGATTAGGCCAAATTGACTGAATAAATATGCGGTCCCCGGTACGATCCAGGTAATCCCCAGCGAGCATGACGAAGAGAGGCGTGGAATCGATACTTCCGTAGTATCGGCCGAATGGAATCTCTTTCAGCGCCGCCATTTCACCGCAGCGCATTTCATGAATGATTTTTCCCGGTTCGGCGTCTTGTTCGGCATTGTATTCCGTGGCCTGCGTTTCTGCCAGATACTTAAGGACGCTCCGCGCGATGTCCGGATTAAGCCAGAGGCACTCCCGCGCCGTAATTATTCCATCGCGGCCGAAAACCGTGCTGAACCAGGGAACTCCACCGTAAGGATAGGCACCCTCTGGGTTCCCCGCGATCATCATCTCAATGTCTGCCGCGGACCGATTAAGCCATGCATTCAGCCGAGGATCGGAAGCAATAACACGACCATGGTTTTGCTTGCTCTTCTCGATCTCTGCGGTCGAAGAGCGCAAGGCATCATCGAACCCAACGACGGTGTTGCGACGGTCACCTTCTTCGAATGATGCGGCAATGTAAAGGGCGGCTTCCTCTTTTGGCCTGAGACCAAAATCAAAACGAGCTCCCGTTGGACTGAGTCGCCGCGGTTTGATGGAAAAAGCTAGTCGCGTACGTCTCACCACCTTGTCTAAACCTTCATAGGAGAACACGATTTCAGAATCGCTTATTTGCGGAGGCAGGCAGATTCCGCTCCGTTCGCGTCGCGTTCCACGCACCTCGAAAATATCGCGATAATCCGCTTCGAAGTCGCACGTAATAAATGTCTCGAGCCATTCGAGACTGCAATTCGAGAGCCGCACGAGCTCGTAGCAGATGCCCGCACGGAGAAATTTCGAGCGAAAAACGTGGATATCTCCTCGTGGTATCGACACAAACTCACCGTCGGAGAGATCTACATTCATCGCATCTATCGTGAAGAAAGCGTTGTCATCTCGGATAGTCGAGCGAAGCAGTTGCGGGGTTTCGCCCCCGACCTTCAGGACGAAACGCGAAAGATACCGTGTACCCTCGTGATAAATCCCTTGTTCGCCGAGCCCTAGAGACTCGATATCTCCGAAGCGGTTAAAAACGGCAAACGTTCTCCCGTACTTGAGGACACGACTGCGATCGTCGGCTAGGCTCGACGTGGCGAGCACGTAATATTGGTTATCGACTTCAATGACGTCCTTCACTCGACGCCGGCTCCCCGTTTTTTTATTGGGATGCGAAGCTCGCAGTTTTGGAGGCTATGGTTCCCGAGGAAATTTCTCCCGCCGAGGAGGATGCGCAAAGTTGTTCTTCATAAATACGAAGATAATCGGCAGCCATGCGGCTCGCGGTGAACTTCTCTTCGAACACCCGCCGGCATTCTGCTCGTGACAGCGTACGGATACGAGAAACAGCATCAACCGCCTCGTCGATACTATCTATGATAAATCCGTTTACGCCCTCTGTGATGATTTCAGGGACGGAGCCCTGTCGAAACGCGACCGTCGGCGTACCGCAAGCCATTGCCTCGATCATGTTGATTCCGAATGGTTCCGGCCAATCGATGGGCATCAGGCAAGCGATTGCATTCCCGAGGAATTCCTGCTTTTGTGAGTCGGAGATTTCGCCAATGAATTCAACCAGCGAGTCCGCTAGCAAGTGTTTGATTTCGCGCTCGAAATAGTCCTTGTCCACACGATCCACCTTTGCGGCGATTCGTATCGGAATACCCGTCCGCTTGGCGATCTCGATTGCCCGGTCTGGTCGTTTTTCGGGAGAAATTCGCCCGATAAATGCCAGGTACCCGCCGGAACCCCTGTCCAGACGGAACATGTCAAGCGGAAGGCCGTGGTGAACGTTACCTACCCAGTTTATTCCCGGCAGTGGCTTGCGTTGGGCTCGTGAAATCGACACGACGGGCATGTCGGCAAATTCATCATAGATCGGCAATAGGTCGGTGAGATCCAGACGCCCATGCAACGTGGTGACGTGACACAGATTTTGGCTGCGGCTAAAAGGGAAGTGGAGATAGTCGATATGAAAATGAATGATATCGAATCTGGGCGCCGCCTGGGCAACGCGCTCAATGAGCGCAATATGATGGGCTATATAGTCGCGACAGTCGGGATCCGTGCGCAGCGATCTTCGCGAACACGCAACCAGACGGCTCGCTGTGCGCGAATCTCCGCTTGCAAATAGAGTAACGTCGTGCCCGGTTCTCACAAGTTCCTCGGTAAGCCACGAAACCACGCGTTCTGTGCCGCCATAATGCAGGGGCGGGACGCTCTCATACAGCGGTGCAACCTGTGCGATACGCATAATGGGTTCTATCTTCGCGGTATTTGCTTCACCTTACAATCGAACCCGTCCTTTAGTTCAGAATGCGAATTTCCAGTAGGTGTAAAACGAACCGTCAATGTGGGGATTTGCTCGCGTTTGCGTAGGCCGCAGACTTACATGGCCAACGATATGCCGGTTGCCTGCTATACTATTTCTGTTTGGCACTACAATTCAGCGAGGCAATCGCTTTCTGTGCTTTCGCGATTCCGGGGTAGTGCAATCGGTAGCACGCCAGCCTTTGGAGCTGGTTATCCTGGTTCGAGTCCAGGCCCCGGAGCCATACTTGGTGCGCCAGTTGGTAGGGACTCGTTCAGATTCGACCCCGTCGCCCCTTTAAACATCAGACGCAGATTCGATTGAGCGATTCAACAATCACATCATGTATGAAATTAAGGTCGGCTGCAGACGTGACGTAGGGCGGTAAGATGTACACCACATTTCCCAGCGGTCGAAGTAAAACCCCGGATTCGATGAACAATTTGTAGAGTTGAGGCTTCAGTTTCGAAAAATAACCGGCATCATCGGCGCGTAACTCAACCGCTGCCATTGTCCCTATCGCGCGGGCATCCCCAACGGCTGGATGGTTGCGTATTTCGGCTAGGCGTTCTTTGTGAATTTTCGAAATCGTGGCAATGCGCTCAAAGACGGGCTCTTCTTCGAAAATCTTCAAGCTAGCTGCTCCCGCCGCCGCGGCAATTGGATTCCCCGTGTACGAATGCCCGTGATAAAACGTGTGTGTCCGGTCTTCGCTGCGGAATGCGTCATAAATCGCATCGCCGCACAGTGTGGCCCCCATCGGCAGTACGCCTCCCGTCAGACCCTTCGATAAGCACATGAGATCGGGAATGACGCCGGCGAGTTCGCAGGCAAACATCTTTCCGCAGCGCCCAAAGCCAGTGAGAACCTCGTCCGCAATCAGCAGCACGCCATGTTGCGTGCAAAGTTCGCGTACTATTTGCAAAAACTCTACGGGATGAACAATCATTCCGCCCGCGCCCTGCAAGAGCGGTTCGACGATCACAGCCGCAATTTCATTGTTCTTTTCCTCCAGCAGCCGCGCGAGCTGCTCGGTGCAATCGATGTTGCACGATTCCCGTTGCTTTCCCACTGGGCAACGGTAGCAGTAGGCCGAATGGACGCGGTGAACAGGGAAGAGAAGCGAGCGAAACGGCTCATTGAATGCGGATTCGGCGCCTACGGACATCGCGCCAACTGTATCGCCGTGATAGGCGTGATCGAGCGCTACAATCGACCGTTTTTTGGGGCGGTTCACATTTGCCCAGTACTGCACGGCAATTTTCAGAGCGACTTCCACCGCCGTTGAGCCATCGTCGGAGAAAAAGAGATGCTTTAATGTGGGAGGAAGGAATTTTCGCAGCCGTTGGGTGAGAATCTCCGCCGCCTCGTGCGTAAAACCCGCAAGCAAGACGTGATCGACCCTCGCAGCCTGCGCTGCAACGGCTTCCGTGATCGCGGGATGGCCGTGTCCGTGTATGTTCACCCACCAGGACGAAATCCCGTCGATCAGCCTGCGTCCATCGCTCGTGTAAAGGTAAGCGCCGCTCGCTCGTACGATTGTTATCGGAGCGGGATCCAGCGCCGCCTGCGTAAATGGATGCCAAATTTGCAAGTTATTGTTCATTCCTCGAAAGCTGTCCTGTCAAAATGCGAGTTAAACGCTTTGAGCAACGCTTTGCGCTCCAATTGCGGCAAAAAAGGAAGTCTTCCCAGTACGCGAACTTGCCCGTAGTGTTCGATCGCTTTCTGATTCTCGATATTCGCTTTTCCCACCATAATCACGCCATGCAAATTCAGTCGCGCCGCACGCAAGGCTGCAACCGAGAGCAAAGTGTGGTTGATCGTCCCGAGAGAAGTTCGTGTCACAAGCAGCACCGGCAGCCCAAGGTGCTTCATCAACGCTGTCGTCAAATCTCTTTCATTGAGAGGGACGAGCGCGCCACCCGCTCCCTCCGCGATCAGATTTTCCTTCGGCCCAAGCCTCGGCAGATTGATCTTGCGAAGCAGGATTCTCTCGCCGGCCAGCCGAGCGGCCAGATGCGGCGAAACAGGCGGTGAGAAGCGATACACTTCGGGTACCGTGCGTTTCCGCTCGATCCCCGCGATGCGTATCACGGTCGCGCGATCTGTGCCTTCGCGCGTCCCCGTTTGCACCGGTTTCCAATAAATCGCATCGAGCGCGGCGCAAAGCGTGGCGGAAACGACGGTTTTCCCGACGCCTGTGTCCGTTCCGGTAACAAAAAACCGGCTAGGCATGCGCGGTAGTGGCCGAGGATTGTGTCGACTTGATTGCCGCTTCCGTGGCAACAGCAAGACGCCGTATCTCGTCCGTCGAAAGGGAAGCGGTGAGTGAAAAGCGAATTCGCGAAGTCCCTTCCGGCACTGTTGGCGGCCGAATCGCGCGCACCGCAAACCCGACCTCTTGCAGGACCGATGCAACCGAGAGCGCTGCTTCGTTTTCGCCGAGTCGAACTGGAATGATCTGCGTACTACTCGCGCCGCAATCGATGGCCGCGGTGGTCAGTTGCTCTCTCAACTCAGTCGCAATCGCACGCAAGTGCGCCCGCGCATCGTCCGCATCGCGTGTCAGCTCAAGCGCCGCCCGGATTTGCCCTGCCATGTAAGGCGGCATCGCCGTGCTGAAGATGAACGTGCGAGAATGATTCACAAGATAATCCCTCAGTAAGTAGCTTCCGCAGACAAAGGCTCCGGCGCTCGCAAGTGCCTTTCCGCAAGTATGCACAATCGCGAATATCTCCCGCTCCAAACCTAGAGCCGCGCACACGCCGCGTCCTTGTGGGCCATAAACTCCGATCGCATGCGCCTCATCGACGACTACATCGGCGTTGTAATCGCGAGCCAACTCGACAAGTTGCCGGAGCGGCGCAACATCGCCTTCCATGCTGAAAATGCTCTCAGTTACGATGAGTTTCGCGCCATGATCGGTCCGATGTTCATCCAATGCCCGACGCAAAAACTCCATGTCGGCATGCGGATAGATATTTTTTGCGGCTCCCGAAAGCCGAATGCCATCAATCAAGCTCGCGTGATTGAGCGCATCGGAAAACACCAAATCACCGCGTCCCGCAATCGAAGATATCAGCCCGACATTTGCCGCATATCCCGAACCAAAATAAAGAGCGGCCTCTGTGCCGGCAAATTCCGCAAAATCGTGCTCGAGCCGTTCCCATTCTGGAGAATTGCCGGAAAGAAGACGCGACCCAGTCGAGCCAACTGATTGCGCTGTTTCAATCGCATCGAGCGCAGCCTTCTTCAGCCGCGAGTCGCGCGCGAGTCCAAGGTAATCGTTCGAGTAGAGGTTAATACCGGGAGGATTTCCTAGCGTTCGAAACTGCGCCGCTTCGCGAAGCTTCGCGATCTCGCCATGCATTCGCCGTCGCAGCCCGTGTTGGGCCGGGTCAGACACGCTCCAGCGCCCTCATGCCCAAATCTTCGAGCAAACTCTCATCCTCGGTGGCCGATGGATTCGGTGTAGTAAGTAATTTCTCGCCGGTAAAAATGGAATTAGCGCCTGCCAGAAAACAAAGAGTTACGGCCTCGCGCGACATCTGCTTCCGTCCCGCCGCCAGGCGCACGCGCGATGCAGGCATCAAAATCCGTGCAGTCGCAATCATGCGCACCATCGAGAAAGTGTCCACATCATCCGCATTCTCCAGCGGCGTTCCTTCCGCGCGCATCAGCATATTGATCGGCACACTCTCAGGGTGGGGATCGAGATTCGCCAGTTGTTGGAGCAAGCCGATGCGGTCCTCTTCGGATTCGCCCATGCCTATGATTCCGCCGCAGCACACCGTAATGCCGGCCTTGCGAACGTTTTTAAGCGTGCGCAAGCGATCTTCGTAAACGCGCGTTGTGATGATTTC
>DATNBB010000006.1:0-4249 GCA_035607335.1 Binatia bacterium
GCACCGATCTCTCCTTACGGTGTCTCCAAGCTTGCCGGCGAGCGTTACGGCTTCGCATTCAACAAAGTCTATGGTCTGGAGTTCGTCTCGCTGCGTTACTTCAATGTCTTCGGCCCTCGCCAAAATCCGAATTCGCCTTATTCAGGAGTGTTGTCCCTGTTTAATGCCGCCATTCAAAAGGGTGTTCCGGTCACGATTTTTGGCGACGGCGAGCAGTCGCGAGACTTCACCTATGTGAGTAACGTTGTCGAAGCGAATCTCCTCGCCTGCGAAGCCGACGGAGCCGCGGGAATGGCCTTTAATCTCGGAACGTGCAACCGCTACACGCTCAACTACACCCTGCAGGTCCTTGAAAATATCTCTGGCAGGACCGTCGAACGAAAACACGACTCTCCCCGTAATGGAGACATCCGCCATTCGCAGGCCGATATCAGTCTGGCGCAAAAAGTTCTCGGCTATAAACCGCGGATCGGTTTTGAGGAAGGGCTAAAACGCACGTGGGAGTGGCACTGCATGGAGCATGCCACCTCGCTGCACCAGAGCGCCGCCTGATGCATTGATACGATTCTCCAGACGCTGGTCATTGCGCTAGGTCCTTTCGAGTCTTTGCACTCGCTTCATCAAGGCCTGCGCATCAAAAGGCGCCCGTACCTTCGCATCATTGTCGAAGTAGACGAACACATCCCGCGCCTTCCTCTTCGGTCCCGCCTTCTGAATTATCCTTGTTGCATCCGTTGGCTCATTGCCGCGCGCCCATGCCACAACGCGCTCGGCCCATTTGCCCAGCTCTGCATCGTCGTATCCGCTCGCGTACAGCACTTCCGATCCGTGCAGTCGGCAATATACGAAATCGGATGTCACATCCATCAGTCGCGGCCACTCCAAGGCATCTGAGCAGACTAGTCCAACATCATTTGCTCGCAGTAGTTCGATGAATTCCGGCACAAGGAATGTCTTATTTCGAATCTCCAGGCAATGGCGCAGGCGTCGGACACCATCCGTCTTCATCCACGACCTGCCGCTCAGTCTTTTATCGTGCTTGCGCGCCAACGCGGCAGCGGCCTCCGTATCCCGTGGCAGCAATTTAAAAAACCGCTCTAGTTTTTGCGGATCAAACCTGAAGTGCGGCGGCAGTTGCCACAAAGTAGGACCCAGCTTCGCGCCCAGTCGCAGCACGCCTGACGCAAAGAAGTTTGCCAGCGGCACTCTCACGTTGGTCAGCCGCAGCATATGCGTGATAAATCGCGATCCCTTTACAGCGAAGACAAAGTCTTCCGGCGTCGCATCTCGCCATTTTGCAAAGCTCTCCGGCCGTTGCAAAGAATAGAACGTGCCATTAACTTCAATCGTGGGGAAAATGTTAGCGGCATACGCAAGCTCGCGATGATGCGCCAGTTTTGCAGGATAGAATTGTCCTTGCCATCCCGCATAGTTCCAGCCGGAAATGCCGATGCGCACCGTCCCTGACGCGGCCAATCCTTGTCTCCTGGAGAATCCTGATCTGAACGGCGGCCTGCAAAGCCTTTATGAAATTACTTTCGCTACTTTTCTTAAATCCGCCACGAATCGCTTCATTTCTTCGTGCCGTGTCGCGTCATCGGGGGCTCGCAATATAGAGGATGGATGCGCAGTAGCCGTCACGTACGGCGCGAGCGGCGAATCGATGAATTCTCCCCGATGCTGTGTCACGCGGAATTCTTTGCCCAGCAATGCCTGCGCCGCGGTCGCGCCCAGGCAAACGATCACCCGCGGCTTCAGTCGATCAATCTCCGCGTCCAGCCACGGACGGCACGCCACAATTTCGACGGCATTCGGTTTTTTGTGGATCCGCCGCTTGCCCCGCGGTTCCCAATTAAAGTGCTTCACCGCATTCGTCACATAGGTCTTGCTTCGATCGATCCCCGCCTCGTCCAAGGCTTTGTTCAATAGATTTCCCGCCGGTCCCACAAACGGTTTTCCCGCCAGATCTTCCTGATCGCCTGGCACTTCTCCCACAAACATCGCTTTGGCGCTCGGTTCGCCTTCTCCGAACACCGTCTGCGTGCCGCGCTTCCACAAATCGCATGCCTTGCAGCTTTTTGATATTTTCGCGAGTCCTTGCAATGTGGGAGTGGAAGGGATTTTTTTCTGCGCCGGATCGTCAGGATTGCCAGTGGTGCGCTTCGGCATGCCTCGATCATGCCAAATGCCGCTCCTCAAAATCGATAGAGGCAAATCTCCAGGGGTTTTCAGGTTTTTATGTGGCTGCGGTCTTCGCGATTTGTAGCGACCGATCCGCATTTGGTGCGCCCTTTTCTTGCGTTCCACAGCCCTATGTTTTGCCCTAACTTGACAACCAAAATGCCATCATCCAGAATTCCGAGACGAATAAAAAGCAAATATAAGAGCCGCTCATCTCCGTCAAAGCGGCCGCCATCCGCCCGTTTCAAATCACGGAAACCGATTCCTATGACTTCCACTAACCCTTGCCGCTTCTGGCGTCCAGAACCCTCCGAAGCGCATCAATATATAATGACCGCAACGCAATGACCCTCGCCCCTCCCCAAGCCATCGCACCTGACCTTGCCTGGATGCACTCGCTCGTCCGCGATTGGTTTATCGGCCGCTTTGGCACGCCTACCGAGCCGCAATCGGAAGGCTGGCCGCACATCCTTGCTGGCAAGACCACGCTGATCTCTGCCCCGACAGGCTCCGGCAAAACTCTGGCCGCTTTCCTCGCTTGTATTGACCGCCTCGTCCGCAGCGCCGTCGCAGGCCAGCTTGTCGACCGCACGGAAGTCATCTACGTGTCCCCGTTAAAAGCCCTCAGCAACGACATTCAGAAAAATCTTGAGCTCCCTCTCTGCGAAATCCAGCAGCTTGCTGGCGAACGCGGCATCCTCATGCCGGAAATCCGTGTCGCGGTTCGCACCGGCGATACGCCGATGTGGGAACGCCAGGCGATGTTGAAGCAACCGCCTCACATCCTGGTCACGACTCCTGAATCGCTTTACATTTTGCTTACCGCCCAAAAGAGTCGCGAAATCTTAAAAACGGTTGAAACGGTTATCGTCGACGAAATCCATGCCGTCGCTGACGACAAACGCGGCGCACACCTTGCGCTTTCTCTCGAACGCCTCCAACATCTCGCAAACACGCCCCCCGTTCGCATCGGTCTCTCCGCCACACAAAAGCCGCTTGAGCTCGTCGCCCAATTTCTTACAGGAAGCGGTCGCACTGAGCCCGAGGTAGTTCAAATCGGCCAACGACGGACGCTTGATCTCGCCATCGAAGTCCCGGCCAGCGAGCTCGCTCCTGTCGCCTCCAACGAAATGTGGAGCGAAATCTACGACCGCATCGCGGATTTGGCCCGCCAGCATCGTTCGACACTGATCTTCGTCAACACGCGCCGCCTTGCCGAACGCGTGGCGCACCATCTCGGCGAACGCATCGGCAAAGAGGCCGTTGCCGCGCACCATGGAAGTCTTTCGCGCAAACTGCGTCTCGCTGCCGAAAAAAAGCTAAAGGCCGGCGAAATCCGCGCCCTCGTGGCCACAGCCTCTCTCGAATTGGGCATCGATATCGGCTCAGTCGACCTCGTCTGCCTGATCAGCTCGCCGCGCGCGATCTCCGTCGCTTTGCAACGCATCGGTCGAGCGGGTCACTGGCGCGGCGCCATTCCCAAAGGCCGCATCTTCGTTACCACGCGCGATGAGCTCCTCGAATGCGCCGCGCTCATCCGCGCCGTTCGCCAAGGCGACCTCGATGTTCTCTCGATCCCCGAATCTCCGCTCGACATCCTCGCCCAGCAAATCGTCGCCAGTTGCGCCGCCGAGGATTGGAACCAAGAAGATCTCTTCCGCCTCGTCCGTCGCGCGTATCCTTATCGCAGTCTCGCCCGTGCGGATTTCGACGCCATCGTGGAAATGCTTTCCGAAGGAATCGCCGCCCGTCGCGGCCGTTTTGGTGCCTATCTTCATCGTGATCGTGTCAACGGAATCTTGCGCGCCCGTCGTGGCGCTCGGCTCGCCGCGATCACCAGTGGTGGCGCAATTCCCGAAAACTCGCTCTACAGCGTCGTTGCCCAACCCGAAGGCGCCGTCGTCGGCACAGTCGATGAAGACTTCGCAGTCGAAAGTCTCGCCGGTGACATCATGCTCCTCGGCAACACATCCTGGCGCATCCGCCGCGTAGAATCAGGTCGCGTCCTCGTCGAAGACGCCCAAGGCGCGCCGCCCAACGTGCCTTTCTGGCGCGGCGAGGCTCCCGG
>DATNBB010000012.1:0-6610 GCA_035607335.1 Binatia bacterium
ACCCGCTGAATGGCGGTTGCGCTTTCCACGGAGGTGCCTCCGAATTTCATGACAATCATCGAAGCACCAGCCTTGAAATACTTGAGCTACGGTCTTGCATAACCCTCCCGAGAATTTTTGCTGCAAACATAAAAAATCCCACTCGCCAGTCGTTCTGACAGTGGGTGTTTGAGCTTTTTATTATTGCTTGCTCAACTGCGCCCGGGCCAGAAGACGATAATTCGAGTGCCTCTTGTAATGGGCCGCATAGTAGTCCAGCTCGTCTTCCGACCGGCAGATAACATACTGTCAGTGAATATAGCTGAAATCTCCGGCTGCCCGCATGCGAGTTGTTAATTTTACCAATCAGCAAAACCGGGCCGCAATAAACAGCAAGCTACCGGCATAACAATTCAAGGCAAATCGTCAAATATCGAGGTATGGGTTAAATAACTCTTGACAATGGAGTTATGGCTGATCGTCCCAAAATTTCCATTGCCGCCATCGAAATTCTGAATTGCACTTTTCTGTATGGTTGGAGCGGAATCTCGTTGATAATAGAAATCAACCAGGGCACGATCCGGTCTTTACCGTCAGATGTCACGGTAAGGACATTTTATTCCCTAAATTGATCTGTTGTAGGAGACGCAAGAGCCATGCAGCGCCACAAACATCTTTACGGCCTTCCCCCAGCGCAGGGACTCTACGATCCTGCGAATGAACACGATGCGTGCGGCATGGGGTTTGTGGCGAGCATTCGTGGTCAAAAGAGCCATGACATCATCCGCAAGGGAATCCAGGTCCTCGTTAACCTGACCCATCGAGGCGCCTGCGGCTGCGATCCTGAAACCGGAGACGGCGCAGGCATCCTCATTCAGATTCCGCATAAGTTTTTTGACCGTGAATGTTCAAAGCTTGGATTCACGCTGCCTGAACCCGGCAAGTACGCCGTGGGCATGACTTTTCTGCCGGTGGAGAAGCACCAGCGACTGCAATCGGAAGGCATTCTCGAGCGGATCATAAAGGAAGAAGGCCTCTCCGTTCTCGGCTGGCGTGACACGCCGTGCGACGGCGATGCCATCGGCCGCGTGGCCCGGCAGTCGCAGCCTTACATTCAGCAGATTTTCGTAGCATGCCCTCCGGAACTTGACGAAGATGCGTTTGAACGCAAGCTTTACGTAATCCGCAAACTTGCAGAGCGTGAAGTGGCGCAGTCCGAGATGGAAGACAAAGAGTTGTTTTACATTCCATCACTCTCCGCGCGGACGATTGTTTACAAGGGACTCTTGCTTGCGCCGCAGATCGCGAATTTCTACGGCGAGTTGGCCGATCCGGATGTGGTCAGCGCGCTGTGCCTTGTGCACCAGCGTTTCTCCACGAACACGTTTCCCAGTTGGCCGCTGGCGCATCCTTATCGCTACATCGCGCACAACGGCGAGATCAACACGCTCAAGGGCAACGTTGCGTGGATGCATGCGCGGCAATCCGTCCTCGCTTCGCCGGTTTTTGGCGACGACATGAAGAAGCTCTTCCCGATCATTGCGCCCGGAGGAAGCGACTCCGCCAGCTTTGATAACGCGGTGGAAATGCTGGTGCAATCCGGCCGCAGCATTCCGCACGTGATGGCCATGTTGATTCCTGAAGCCTGGTCGGGGAATCCGCACATGCAGGCGGACAAGCGTGCATTTTACGAATACCACGCCTCGCTCATGGAGCCGTGGGATGGCCCCGCCGCCATTGCCTTTACCGATGGCCGGGTGATCGGCGCAACGCTCGACCGCAATGGCCTGCGCCCCGGCCGTTATGTCGTCACAAAAGATGATCTTGTCGTGCTTTCCTCTGAGGTCGGCGTGCTCGCCGTGCCTCCGGAAACCGTGAAGAGCAAAGGCCGCCTTCAGCCGGGAAAAATGTTCTTGGTAGATACGGTGGAAGGCCGCATCATCGCCGACAAAGAAATCAAGAAGAAGCTCTCCGCGCGGCAGCCCTACGCAAAGTGGATCAAGGCCAACCAGATCACCATGGACCAGTTGCCGGAGCCCGCGCGCGTTCACGGCTCCGACCATGAAACCATTATTCCGCGCCAGCGCGCCTTCGGTTATACCGACGAAGACCTGCGCATGATTCTGGAACCGATGGCCACGAGCGGACAAGAACCGATTGGCTCCATGGGGACGGACACGCCGCTGGCTTGTCTTTCCGACCGACCGCAGCCGCTGTTCAATTATTTCAAGCAGTTGTTTGCGCAGGTCACGAACCCGCCGATTGATCCCATCCGCGAAGAGATGGTGATGTCGCTCATCAGCTACATTGGCACCGAGCGCAATATTCTCGACGAGAAGCCGGAAAATTGCCACACGCTGAAGTTGCCGCATCCGATTCTTACGAATCGTGATCTGGAAAAGCTCCGCCGCGTCTCCCGCGGAGATTTGCTGGCAACGACGTTGTATATGACCTTCCGCGCCGCGGATGGCGAAGAAGGTTTGAAGCGCGCGCTGGGCGAAATCTCGCGCCGCGCCTCGATTGCCGTGAAGTCCGGATATACGCTGTTGATTCTTTCCGACCGCGGGGTGGACAAGGACTACGCGCCCATTCCCAGCCTGCTGGCGCTGGCTGCGGTACACAACCATCTGGTGCAGGAAGAGACCCGCACGCAGGTTGCGCTGATTCTTGAATCGGGCGAGCCGCGGGAGGTAATGCACTTTGCGTTGCTCATCGGATACGGCGCAAGCGCCATTAATCCATACCTTGCGCTTGAGACCTTGGAAGATCTCGGCAATCGCGGCTACCTGCCCGATGGCGTCAATGCGGAAGTCGCAGCAAAGCATTTCGTTAAGGCTGTTAACAAAGGCCTGTTGAAGACCTTCTCGAAGATGGGCATTTCCACGCTGCAAAGTTATCGCGGCGCGCAGGTTTTTGAAGCTATCGGCCTGAACAAAGATCTGGTGGACGCTTATTTCACGGGAACCACCTCCCGCCTTGAAGGAGTGGGCCTGGATGTGCTCGCTCGCGAAGCTGTGATGAAGCACAACTACGCATTCCAGCCGCCTACCGAATTCGATACCGAGTTGGCGGTTGGAGGCAGCTATCACTTCCGCGTGAATGGCGAGTATCACTTGCTGAATCCGCTGAGCATCAGCAAGCTCCAGCATGCGGTGCGGGCCAACAACTACAAAACTTACGAAGAATACGCCGCGCTGATTGATGAACAGGGCCGCAACATGGCCACTCTGCGCAGCTTGATGGAAATCAAGAAGGCCAAGAAGCCTATACCGATCGAGCAGGTCGAGCCGGCGGCAGAAATCGTAAAGCGTTTTACCACCGGCGCGATGTCATTTGGCTCCATCAGTAAAGAAGCGCACGAGACTCTCGCCATTGCCATGAACCGCATTGGCGGAAAATCGAACACCGGCGAGGGCGGGGAAGACGAGAATCGCTTCAAGCCCGATGCCAACGGCGACTTGCGCCGCAGCGCCATCAAGCAGGTGGCGTCCGCGCGCTTCGGCGTGACCACGAATTATCTCGTCAATGCCGACGAACTCCAGATCAAGATGGCGCAGGGCGCAAAGCCCGGCGAGGGCGGACAGCTTCCCGGCCACAAAGTGGACGATGTGATTGCCCGCTTGCGACATTCCATCCCTGGCGTGGGATTAATTTCTCCGCCGCCGCACCACGACATCTACTCGATTGAGGATCTGGCGCAGCTGATCTACGACCTGAAGAACACGAACCCCAAGGCCCGCGTCTCCGTGAAGCTCGTCGCCGAAGTTGGCGTCGGTACAGTTGCCGCCGGAGTGGCGAAGGCGCATGCCGATGTTGTGCTCATCAGCGGCGACAGCGGCGGCACGGGTGCTTCGCCCCTGAGTTCGATCAAGCACGCAGGCAGTCCATGGGAGCTTGGGCTCGCTGAGACGCAGCAGGTCCTGCTGATGAACGACCTGCGCAGCCGCATCCGCGTACAGACCGACGGTAAGCTGCAAACCGGACGTGACGTGGTCATCGCCGCATTGCTCGGCGCGGAAGAATACGGTTTCGCCACCGCTCCGCTCATCACATTGGGTTGCATCATGCTGCGCAAATGCCACCTGAATACTTGTTCCGTGGGCATCGCCACGCAGGACCCAGAGCTTCGCAAAAAATTCAGCGGTCAGCCTGAATACGTCATCAATTTCTTTTTCTTCGTGGCCGAGCAGGTGCGTCAATACATGGCGCAGCTTGGCTTCCGCAAAGTAGACGATATGGTTGGACGCGTAGAGATGCTCGATACGCGGCCCGCCGTTGAACACCGGAAGGCGAAGGGAATTGATCTTTCCGCGATCCTTTACAATCCTCCGCTGCCGGGCCGTGTAGCGCGGCATTGTGTTACTTCACAAGACCATGGACTCGATCAGGCGCTCGACCACAAGCTCATCGAGCAGTCAGCGCCAGCGCTCGAGAAAATCACGCCCGTCGAAATCGATATGCCCATCCGCAACGTGCATCGCACCGTGGGCGCCATGTTGAGCGGCGACATCGCGCGGCGTTACGGGTCGGAAGGCCTGCCCGAGGATACGATTCGCGTCCACTTCTCTGGATCAGCAGGGCAGAGCTTCGGGGCATTTCTTGCCAAAGGTGTAACCCTGCGGCTCGAAGGCGACGCCAACGACTACGTCGGCAAAGGGCTTTCCGGCGGACGCATCATCGTGCATCCGGCAAAAAAATCTACCTTCGCGGCGGAAGAAAATATTCTGATCGGCAATGTCGCCCTTTACGGCGCGACCAGCGGCGAGGCTTTCTTCAACGGCACGGCTGGCGAGCGCTTCGCGGTCCGCAATTCGGGTGCGACTACTGTTGTGGAAGGCGTCGGCGACCACGGCTGCGAATACATGACCAATGGACTTGTCGTCGTTCTCGGCTCCTGCGGGCGCAACTTCGCCGCGGGTATGAGCGGAGGAATTGCTTACGTGGTGGACGACAAGGGAGACTTCACCGAAGAACGCTGCAATCTCGCTTCCGTGGACCTGGAACCTGTCATGGAAGCTCAGGACATTGAATTGATCAAGAACCTCATCACGCGTCACCACACGCTAACGGGCAGCCGTCGCGCAAAATGGCTTCTGGATAATTGGGCTGACGCGCTTCCTCGCTTCATCAAAGTTTATCCGCACGAGTTTAAGCGCGTGCTGGGCGTGGCGCGCGCGCCGCAACAATACATTCCCGGACGGCCCGTGCCTGTCGCCGTGGATCTCGAGCAGGTGCAGCATGGGTAAAAATACAGGGTTCATGGAGTTTCCCCGTGAGCACGCGACGCGTCGTCCGGTAATTGAGCGCGTGAACGACTGGTTTGAGATTTACCAGGATTTTCCGGAAGAAAGCTTACGCAAGCAGGGCGCGCGCTGCATGGATTGCGGCGTGCCTTTCTGCCACACCGGCTGCCCGGTCAACAACCTCATTCCCGACTGGAACGATCTCGTGTATCGCGGACGCTGGAAAGAAGCTATCCGCCAGCTACACTCGACCAATAACTTTCCGGAATTTACGGGAAGAATCTGTCCGGCTCCCTGCGAGGCTTCGTGCGTGCTCGGAATCAACGAGCCCCCAGTCACAATCAAACAGATCGAAAAGAACATCGTGGACCGCGCCTTCAAGGAAGGCTGGATCCATCCTGAACCGCCGAAGTTCCGTTCAGGAAAAAAAGTTGCCGTCATAGGTTCCGGCCCAGCAGGATTGGCCGCGGCCCAGCAGTTGAACCGCGCCGGACACTGGGTCACCGTCTACGAAAAGGCCGACCGCATCGGCGGCTTGTTGCGCTACGGCATTCCCGAATTCAAGATGGAGAAATCTCTCGTGGACCGCCGCCTGGAACAGATGAAAGCCGAAGGCGTCACGTTCATCGTGAATGCCCACGTCGGAAAAAATGTTCAGGTAAAAGATTTACAGCGCGACTTTGACGCCATCCTTCTGGCTGGCGGTGCGGAACATGGCCGCGATCTTACCGTTCCAGGCCGGGAATTAAAAGGCATTCACTTTGCCATGGATTTCCTGCCGCAGCAGAACAAGCGCTGCGAAGGGGACACGCTCGATCCCGCTCTCGATATCTTGGCGAATGGGAAGCATGTCGTGATCATCGGTGGCGGCGACACAGGCGCCGATTGCCTGGGAACTTCGCATCGCCAGAAACCGAAATCCGTGCATCAGTTTGAAATTATGCCCATGCCGCCAAACGACCGTTCGCCGTTGACGCCGTGGCCGCTGTGGCCCATGCAGCTTCGCGTGGAAGGCGCGCACGAAGAGGGCGGCATTCGTGACTGGAGCATCGCGACCACCAAGTTCACCGGCGACGATCAAGGTAATGTGAAAAAGCTGCACGCCATTCGCGTCGGCCCTCCGCCAAAGTTCGAGCCAATTCCCGGCAGCGAATTCACCATGGATGCCGACCTCGTTCTACTCGCCATGGGCTTCCTCGGCCCGGTAAAGAGCGGCATGATCGAACAGCTAGGCGTCAAGCTTGACATGCGAGGCAACGTCGCGACTGACGCCGAATACATGTCTTCTGTCCAGGGCGTATTTGCCGCCGGCGACATGCGCCGCGGCCAGTCACTCGTGGTATGGGCCATCGCCGAAGGGCGCAATGCCGCGGAAGCCGTGGATCGTT
>DATNBB010000020.1:0-24465 GCA_035607335.1 Binatia bacterium
ATCGCCAAAGCGCCCTCTCACCCGTAAATAAGGCAGGGCGCAGCCCTTCGAAAAAGCACTCAGTGTAAACAAGCATGCGCCCCTACGAGCCGTGATTTGCGGATTCGATTAAAAGTGCAAAAGCGCCGCCAAGATGGCGGCGTTACTTGTAGAGGAGGTATTTGGCGCGGGTGGCGCGGAATTTTTCTTGCGCGAGCGTCCAGGACTTCACGATTTTCGCGGGCGATTCGCCGCGAGCGAGCGCGTCGACGGTGGCTTGATTGCCGATCAGCGTAATTGTCTTCTCGACATGGAAATTCTGCGGATACATACGATGGAGCACGTCTTCGATTTCCATGCCCATGCGCATCGAACGCAATTCGCCTTTGGGAGAGATGCGGATTTTGACGCCGTGGCAAAGCTGGCCGGCGTAGAGATCCTGAGTGGGCGTGAAGTCAGCAGGAGAAAATTCCACGCCTGAGATCTTGCGGAGTTGGAGCTGCGCGGCAAATTTCGCGCCGTCAATCCACGGAGCGCCAAGGATTTCGAAGGGCGTATCCGTGCCGCGGCCGACGGAGACGCCTCCAGCTTGCAGAATTTCTATACCGGGATAGAGATAGGCTTCGGTGAGGCTGCGAAGGTTCGGTGACGGCGCGATCCAGGGAAGTCCAGCCTGATTGTAAGGCTCGCTGCGATGCCAATTTTTCATTGAGACGACGTGAAGATCGGCGCCGATCTTATTTTCCGCGTTGAACATTTGCGCGAGCTCGCCTATGGTCATGCCGTAGCGGATTGGCATCGGGAAATAGCCAACGAATGAAAGCTTATCCGGATCAAGCATCGGGCCTTCGATGATTTCGCCGCCAAGAGGATTGGGACGGTCAAGCACGTAATAGGCGATATGCGCTTTGGCGGCTTCCTCCATGCAATAAGCCATCGTGGTGGTGAACGTGTAGAAGCGAACGCCTGCGTCTTGAATGTCGAACACGAGCGCATCAAGATTCGCGAGCATCTCAGGCGTGGGGCGGCGCGTGCTGCCGTAGAGGCTGTAAATGGTGAGGCCGGTTTTTGCGTCCGTGTCGTTGGAGACGGAAGAATCGGCGCGGCCGGCGATGCCGTGTTCGGGACTGAAGAGCGCGACGAGATTAACACCGGGCGCAGATTTCAGTAAGTCAATCGTGCGGCGGCCCTGGGAATCGACGCCGGTCTGATTGGTGATCAGGCCGACGCGTTTGCCGCGCAATGGCGCGAAATGTTCGAGTTCGAGAACGTCGATGCCGGTCAAGGTGTGCGGAGTGGCCGGCGCGGGGACGGCTCGCGATTGGCGCGCGCAGGCCGCCGGCGCCGCCAGCAGCAGGGCGAAAGCAACGCTTGTTACGAATGCAGCAAGGCCGTTCTTTGCGCGGGAACGAAACATCTGCAAAGACCTTTCTTTGTGGCGCATGGATTCGATGCTATATACAGGTGCGGGGCGCATGCACATTAGAATGCCCGCGACAAACATTTGGCGCAAGAGAACGCGGCGGCGCCCGGGAAGGGATGCAGCCCTTCGTAAAAGCACTCAGGGTAAACAAACAGACGCGCCCGCGACAAGAGTTTACTGCATAGCTTTGGCCTTTCTGCTGATAATGACACCTTCCTCACGCCGATCAACGAAAGTCGCGAATCCCAAAAACGCAAGCCGCAGCAGCGCGGGTTCATGGGTCAGGCAGACGCTGCGGTCGATGACGCTGCGCGAAAAAATCGGGCAGATGTTGATGGTGCCGATTTTTGGCGAATTTACGTCAAGCGATAGTCCTGCTTACCGGGAGATGATGCGGCAAGTGGATGAGAACCGCGCCGGTGGCGTGATGGTCCACACGGCTCCGGGCGTGCGCGGGCTGCGGCTCAGCCAGGTTTACCCGACGGTCGCGTTGACGAACGAACTGCAGCGGCGGTCGAAGATTCCGCTGCTGGTTGGCGCGGATTTTGAAGGCGGCACGGCGATGCGGCTCGCGGAAGGGACGGCTTTCCCTCGGCAGATGGCGATTGCGGCAACGGGCGACCCGAGGGCTGCTTACGCCGTTGGCAAAGCGACGGCGATTGAGTCGCGTGCGGCTGGCGTGCACTGGATTTTCGCGCCGGATGCAGACGTGAATAGCAATCCGCAAAATCCGATCATCAATATCCGGTCGTTTGGCGAGGAGCCGCATGAAGTGGCGCGGCACGTGAGCGGGTATGTGCGCGGCATTCAGGAGAATGGGGCGCTGGCGACGGCCAAGCATTTTCCCGGGCACGGAAATGTGAGCATCGATTCGCATTTGGCGCTGGCATCAGTGCCGGGAACGCGCGCAGAACTGAAAGCGATGGAGCTGGTTCCCTTCCGCGCGGCCATTGCTGCTGGAGTTGCGTCGGTGATGCCGGGGCATTTGCAGGTGAACGCGTTTGACGACGCGCCGAATATGCCTGCGACGCTTTCGCGAAAGATTCTGACCGGCTTACTGCGCGGAGAAATGAAATTCGCCGGGCTAATTATCACCGACGCGATGAATATGGGCGGCGTGGCGAATCTTTACGCGCCGGGCGAAGCGGCGGTGCGAGCAATTGAAGCCGGCGAGGACGTGTTGCTGATGCCGCCTGTGCCTGAGGCGGCGATTGTGGCAATCGAAGAAGCAATCGAGTGCGGGCGGCTCGTCGAACAGCGGATCGATGAGTCTGTGACGCGAATTTTGAATGCGAAGGAGCAGCTTGGGCTGCATCGCGAGCGCACAGTTGAAATCGAGGGGCTGAAGCGGACGTTTGCAATGCCCGGTACGGCGGCCGAGGCACAATCGATCGCGGATCGCGGCGTGACGCTGCTGCGCGATTCGGATCACGTGCTGCCGATTGATCCGGCGAAGCCACAGCGCATGTTGCTTGTCTCGCTTGCGGCGGATCGGGATGCATATCCGGGCGACACACTTGAGCCGGAACTACGAAAACATGTGGATTCGCTAACGGCGCTGCGCGCGGATGCAGTCTTTTCGCCTGCGAGCAACTTGAAGCTGCCGCCCGCATCGAGCTATGACGTGGCGGTGGCTGCGCTTTTTGTGCGCGTGATGGACGGCAAAGGGAATGTGGGCATTCCCGAGGATCAGCGCAGATTTGTGGATCAATTGATTGCGAATGGGAAACCTGCGGTCGTGGCGGCATTTGGGAATCCTTATCTGATCGGCGCGTTTCCGAATGCGAAAACTTGGGTCTCGGAATTTTCGACGAACAGCGTGGCGCAGCGCGCCGTTGCAAACGCGCTGGTCGGCAAGAGTGCGATCAGCGGCCGGATTCCAGTTAGCGTGCCGGGCGCGGTGAAACACGGTGCAGGCTTGGACATGCCCGTCAGTCACATGCAATTGATACATTCACCGGCACTTTCGAGGAGGCTAAAACCCGTTTACAGAGTGCTCGACGAGCAGCTTGCGAACGATGCGTTTCCCGGCGGAGTACTGGCGGTGGGTTATAAGGGCGCGGTGGCGGTGCACCCGTTTGGAAAATTCACCCGGGATAAGAACGCGGAGCGGGTGAAGGCCGACACACTGTACGACGTAGCGTCTATGACGAAAGTGATCGTGACAACGACGCTGACGATGATGCTAGTAGAGCAAAATAAACTCGATCTTGACGCGCCCGTGGAGCGTTATCTGCCGGAATTTGCGGCCGCGGCGAAATCCGACCCAAATGCGGATTGGCGCTCGCGCATCACCGTGCGGATGCTGATGCTGCACGATTCAGGTTTGCCGGCGCATCGCGATTTCTTTTTACAAGCGAACGGCTATGATGCCGTCCTGAAACTGGTGATGGCCGAGCCGCTCATTCACGAGCCGGGAACGCAGGTGGTTTATTCGGACCTCGGGATGATTCTTGAGGGCGAAATCGTGCATCGGCTATTCGGAAGGACACTCGACAAGCTGGCCGAGGAAGAAATTTTCAAGCCTCTGGGAATGAAGAACTCGCTCTTCAATCCGCCGGCGAAGATGCGGTCGCGAATCGCGCCAACGGAATATGATGCGACCTATCGCAAGAAATTGATGTGGGGCGAAGTGCACGACGAGAACGCGTGGGCCATGGGCGGCGTTGCCGGGCATGCAGGATTATTTACGACTGCGGGCGATGTGGCGATTTTTGCGCAGACGATCCTGAATGGCGGGATTTACGGGTACTACCGGATCGCGAAACGATCGACGGTAGATATGTTTACGACACGCCACCAGATCGGCAATTCGGTGCGAGCCATTGGATGGGATGCGCCGACTTCGCCATATACCTCAGGACACTACTTTTCGCGGACAAGTTTTGGCCACACGGGATTTACGGGGACTTCGATTTGGATCGATCCGCAGCGGCAGCTTTTCGTGATTTTGCTGACGAATCGCGTGAATCCCACGCGCGCCAATGAGAAAATCCGAGAAGCACGTCCGGCAGTACACGACGCGATTTTTCACGCGCTGGGGATTATTCCGGAAGAGAAAAAAGGCACATTGCCGGGACACTAGAAAAAGCTTGTGGCGATAGCCTGATGATTTTAGGCTGCTTGTGGCCGATTGATCTCCCTTAGCCCTGCCCGATAACTTCCTCAGCACAGCCCGCGCACACGTTGCAGATGGCCAACGAATTCAGAAGCGCAGTGCATTTATAATTGAGATGGGGCACAGGCTGGGTGAAACCGTCCAAGACCGAACAGCGCAACCCGCACACGCGAGGCCTCGACCGGAAATCGACAATTGAGATTGTCCGCGCGATGAACCGCGAGAACGCACGTGTGGCATTGGCGGTACGGCGCGTCCTGCCGCAGATAGCGCGCGCAGTTGATGCAATTGTGAGAGCGTTCGAATCGGGCGGGCGAGCAATTTATGTGGGCGCGGGGACGAGTGGGCGGCTCGCGGTGCTCGATGCTTCGGAGTGTCCGCCGACTTTTGGGACGCCGCCGCGCATGGTGCACGCGTTGATCGCCGGCGGCGAGCGCGCGTTACGACACGCAGTCGAAGGCGCGGAGGATTCGGCCGCGAATGGCGCGCGAGATTTGCGGCGGGCTGGCGTGAGCACCAATGACGTGGTAGTCGGAATTGCGGCAAGTGGGACGACACCTTACGTTTTGGGGGCATTGCAGCTTGCACGACGGCGCGGGGCGACAACGGTCGGTATCACATCTAATCCAAGCTCGACACTCGCAAGGCGGGCGCAGATCGCTATCGCGGTGGACACAGGACCAGAGGTTGTGAGTGGTTCAACGCGGCTGAAGGCCGGCACAGCCCAGAAGATGGTGCTCAACATGCTTTCTACCGCTGCGATGGTGCGCGTCGGGCGAGTTTACGAGAATTGGATGGTTGGCGTGGCATTGACCAACAAGAAGTTACAGCGCCGCGGTGCGCGGATTCTGGAGGAAGCGGCGGGCGTTTCGGCGTCTGCTGCGGCACACGCTCTGCAGCGGGCGGGACACGATATGCCGACAGCGCTCGTGATGCTGAAGGCGGGCGTGGACGTAAGTGACGCACTGAGACGACTTGCGGCGGCGCATGGGAACGTGAGAAGGGCGCTGGAAATGCGGTTGGACGGGCGGCAGAGATAGCTCGCCGATTTTATGGTGCGCACACGAAGACGGATTCTTGGCTTCGCGCAGAATTCGCGGCACGACTGAAGCCCGCAGACGAGAAAGCAAGAGGGATCCTTCGCGAAAGGCGCTCAGGATGACGGCATGTTCATTTTTTGCAGCTTAGAGCAAGAGGGATCCTTCGGCGCGCCGTCAAAGAGGGCGCGGAGCAGGATGATGAGAACGAGACAGGCCAGTTGACGGGATTTTTGGTTTAGGCAAGGGACAAAGCAATGGATCAGTTCAAGATTAAGGGTGGGCGCAGGCTCGAAGGCACAGTGGAAATCAGTGGCGCTAAGAATGCGGCTTTGCCGGCGATGGCGGCGACGCTGCTTACGGCCGATCCTGTTCATCTGAAAAATATTCCGCACGTGCGCGACATCATTACGATGGCGAAGCTGCTGGCGCACATGCGCTGCCGCGTCGAAGCCCCGGATATTCCTCCAAGCGAGTTCATCATTCAGGCGGAGTCGGTGTCGCACGCGGAGGCGCCGTACGAGCTCGTGAAGACGATGCGTGCGTCGATTTTGACGCTAGGGCCGCTCGTGGCGCGATTCGGCTATGCGCGTGTTTCCCTGCCTGGCGGATGTGCCATCGGCGCGAGACCCGTAGACCTGCATATCCAGGCGCTGGAAACGCTGGGCGCAGACATCACTGTGGATCATGGTTACGTAGAGGCGCGGGCGAAGCGGCTGCGTGGCGCGACATTTAGATTCCCGAAGATTACGGTGACGGGGACGGAGAATATTTTGACGGCGGCGGTGCTGGCTGAGGGCGAAACGATCCTCGAAAATTGCGCGCTCGAGCCCGAAATTCCAGATCTGGCCGAGTTGTTGATCAAGATGGGCGCGAAAATCGAGGGCCATGGGACGCCAACGATTCGCGTACAAGGCGTCGAGAGCCTGCATGGCACGACGCATACGATCATTCCCGACCGAATCGAGGCGGGAACATTTCTGGTGGCAGGTGCGATTACCGGAGGCGACATTCTGCTTGAAAATTGCGAACCGGGGCACCTGAAAGCCGTGATCGACAAACTGCGCGAGTGCGGAGCGGAGATCACGTGCGAGAAGAACCGCCGAGTGCGTGTGCGCGGGACGCGAAAGCTCGTTGCCGCCGATGTAACAACCGAGGAGTATCCGGGTTTCGCGACCGATATGCAGGCGCAATTCATGGCGCTGGCAACGCAGGCCGAAGGCGTCTCGCATATTCGCGAGACAATTTTCGAAAACCGGATGCTGCACGCGTCCGAAATGATGCGAATGGGCGCACACATCACAATTGACGGAAATGCGGCCACGGTGACGGGACCGACGCCTCTGACGGGCGCACCAGTGACCGCATCCGACCTGCGGGCGAGCGCGGGATTGGTGCTTGCAGCGCTCGTGGCCGAGAATACGACGACAATCGATCGCGTGTATCACATTGACCGGGGATACGAGCAGATCGAATTGAAGCTAGCGGAGCTCGGCGCGCGGATTGAACGCGTTTCCGCGGGCTGATCTGCAAGAGCCTGCGAACCAGGAACGCGAACGAAGCCGCGCACCGGCGATAGCGTTACCACGAAAGCGCCCGACTAATAAATCGAGTCGTTACAGAAGCGAAATTCACACAGCCAGGAGTGGCTGTGCCACAAAATCCAAACCAACCTACCTGCGGCGGCCACTGCGCAAGCAACGGCAACAACACCGCTGCACGCGCGATTGGCTGCTTCTTGTGCGCAGCTTTCCGCGATACACTTTTTCATTGGGGGGCATGAGAGCATTTTGGCTACTCAATTTCAGCCGCGGATCGTCGGTATCGGCGGCACACTTCGGCCCGGATCGTCCTCTGAAAAGGCTCTTCGCTATGCGCTTGGACGCGCCGCAGCGCAGGGCGCGCTGACGGAACTCATCACGGGAGATGGACTTGATCTTCCGGCTTATGTGGCGGAAGCGCCCGCAAAGACGGAAAAGGTGATGAAGTTCGTGGAAGCGCTAAGTGGCGCGCACGGCGTGATTGTGTCGTCGCCGGGATATCACGGCTCACTTTCAGGCATGGTGAAAAACGCGCTCGATTATGCCGAGGCGCTGCGCGAGAACAATTTTCCATATCTGGAAGGACGCGCGGTGGGATTGATTGCGTGTGCGCAGGGATGGCAAGCCGCCGTTTCGACCCTTGCGACGATGCGCCAGGTAATTCACGCCCTACGAGGATGGCCGACTCCGATGGGCGTAGCGTTCAATACGGCGACTCCAGTCTTTGAAGAAGATGTTCCGGAGCCCACTCTGGCACGGCAGCTTGAAGTTCTCACCGGCCAGGTGCTGGAGTTCTCGTTGATGCGTCACCGCGCCGGCGCGGAAAGCGCAGCGGCGAGCTAATCCTAAATGGCGACCACCGAAGAAAAACTCTCCGGTAGAGTTGCGTTCACGTACCCCGATTTCGTGCATTTTCAATCCGGGCGATGGTTTGTGGTGTGCGCCCTGGAAATGCAGACTGTGGCGATCGGCTGGCAAGTCTACGCGATCACTTCACAGCCGCTCGCTCTGGGCCTTGTCGGGCTGTTCCAATTTCTCCCCGGGCTATTGCTGTTTCTCATCACCGGACATGCGGCAGACCGCTTCGACCGTAAGAAACTTATCGCCTGGTGCTATATCGGGTTTGCGGTCTGCTCCTCGCTGCTGCTCGCGATCAGCTTGAGCGATCCGAAGTCCGTTCACGCAATTTATGGCGTCGCCCTGCTGCTTGGCGTGGTGCGATCTTTTTATGGGCCTGCGGGGCGTTCGATTCTGCCGCGCCTCGTTTCCCCGGAACATTTCCCGAATGCGGTGGCGTGGGCGAGCACGGTATTCATGAGCGCCACGATTCTTGGCCCGACTGTCGGTGGCCTGGTATACGCGGCTGCGGCGGGCCCTTCGGCCGTTTACGCTTTGTCGCTCGCATCATCGTTGTTTGCGACGATCATGATCCTGCGGATCAAGGCGTCCACGAAAATCGTTTCAACAGAAGAGCCCGGATTGGCACGGACCCTCGCCGGCCTGCGTTACATCTGGCGTGAGAAGCTGATTCTTGGGTCGATTTCGCTCGATTTGTTTGCAGTGCTGCTTGGCGGCGCCACGGCTTTGTTGCCGGTGTATGCAGTGCTGCTGAAGACCGGGCCGTGGGGATTGGGAATATTGCGGAGCGCTCCCGGCGTTGGGGCCATGGCAATGGCAATTCTGGTGGCTTACAAACCTATTCGGCGGCGAGCGGGTGCAACAATGCTCTGGTGCGTGGCGGGATTCGGCGTGAGCACGATTATTTTCGGCTTGTCGAACAATATCGCGATTTCGCTGATTTCGCTCGTTCTCGTGGGCGCGTCGGATATGGTGAGCGTGATCGTTCGCAGCACGCTGCTGCAAGTGGCAACGCCGGACGAGATGCGCGGACGCGTGAGCGCCGTGGATATGATTTTCGTGGGCGCATCGAATGAACTGGGCGGGTTCGAATCGGGCGCCACGGCCCAACTTCTTGGCACGGTTCCAGCGGTCGTGCTAGGAGGCATAGGCACTTTGCTCGTGACGGCGCTATGGGCCTGGGCATTCCCCGCGTTGCGAAAGGTGGATTCGCTGACGGAAGCGAACGAGTAAGAAGGATCGACGGCGCTTCTGAGATGCTGTTAATTGGCGGGTTTGGATGGATTGGCGACCGTAATCGCCGCGGCGGGCGCCGGTTGCGCTGAATTAAGCTTGGCGACAAGCGTGCGCGAGCCGTTCCAGATAAGTTGGACGCCAGCAAAGATGGCGATTGTAGCGATCACGAGCTTCAACCTTCGAGCCGGAACTTTTTTGGCGAAAAGGCAGCCGAGAAGGACGGCAGGAACACCGCCCGCAAGCAACTGCATCAGCACGGTGCCGTTTATCGCGCCGAAGCTCCACTGGATGAAGCTGCCAATCACGGCAAGCACTAGCCCGAAGAGAATATCTGTGCCGACGACTTCCGGCGGCGACATTTCCGAATAGTTCAGCAGCAGGACAGTTCCGAGCGCTCCTGCGCCCGCCGAAGAAAAGCCGGCTTCGATGCCAATAGGCAGCGCGAGCCATGGCAGCCACTTCGAGTTCTTGCGTACAAAGTCCTGATTTTGCGCCTTCTTGATGAACGTGATTGTCGATGAGGCTGTGAGCAGGATGCCGAGGATCACGACAATCGCCGGGCTCCACGTGCTTTTGCTCATCATGCGCAAAAAAATCGTGCCGATCAGCAAGCCTGGCACAGCGCCCTGCACGAGCAACCATAAATAGCGCGCGTGGACGTGCCTTCCAGCCAAATAGAAAGGCGAGGCAATCAGCCGCAGGACTCCCGCGAAAACGAATGCCGTTCCGACCGACGCGTCCGCGGAAAGGCCTACGATCAGCACCAGCGCAGGCACGGTGAAGCTGCCTCCGCCGATGCCCGTGAGGCCGACGGCCAAGGCAATCGCCGCTCCGATGGCGAAATTCATTCTTCAGCTTTCTTCGAGAATGTGTGGATGCCGCACTCGAGCTTTTTTCCGCCCCAGCGGCCGGTGCGCGCGTCAGAACCTTCGGCAGGAATTGCGGTGCAAGGCTCGCAACCAATGCTGCGATAGCCGAGATCGTAAAGCGGCAGGAAGTCTATCTTGTTCTCCGCCGTATATTTCCAGACCTGACCCCACGTCCATGCAGCAAGCGGGCTTACCTTAAGCAACACTTTGCCGCTCGGCAGCTCGTGATGTTCGACTACTTTCAGATTTTTGCGCGTGGGCGATTGCTCGCGGCGCAAACCGGTGAACCAAACGTCATAATTCTGTAAGCCTTCCATCAACGGCTCGACTTTACGCAGATGGCAGCATTTGCCTGGATCGGTCTGATTGAGGATGCCGAATTCGGCTTCCTGCTGCGCTACGGTTTTCTTCGCCGCAAGGTTCGTGACGTTCAAATGCCATGCCTGCTGCATTTTGTCGCGATACGCATAGGTCTCTTTGAAGTGATAGCCGGTATCGAGGAAAAGCACGGGAATCCCGGGCTTTCGCCGGCGGAGCAGATCGAGGACGATCATGTCCTCGGCTTGGAAGCTGCACGTGATGCAGGCCGGACCGGCGTTATCGGCAAGAACGCGTTCGATCAGCGCGTCCGCGGGAAGGCCTTCGAGTTGTTCAGCGAGCGCGACTTCGGTCATTTGGATTCTCCGCTTACCTCTCGTTTCCGATTGGATGCGTCAATCGCCTTTGTCGCTTCGATGGTGATGTTGCTCCTGCGTGTCACGCCATTGCCGCAGCTTGCTAATGGTGCGCGACGCGGCGTCCGCGTCTTCTTCGTGCGGATACGGCCACGCCGCGAGGAACGAATCGCGGCCAAAAACTTTGCGAACCGCGTCTTCCGCTTCGCGCTGGTTTGCGGGCGCCGAGAAAACGACGACCATGCCTGCAAGATGATATGCCTTCGCGGCGACCGCCAACTCCGCCGGCTCGAAATCGTCCGGACCGACAAGTTGTACGTGCCAGCCTTCGTCGAAAAGTGTCCGTTCGATCAATTCGGCGACATGCGCGTTGCCGTTCACCCACACCGCAGCCGCAGGATGACCAAATCGCGCGTGACGCTCTTCTTTAGTGCTGCGGCCGCGACGTTGTGCGCCGGCGGCTGGACGCAGCGCCGTTCCCCAGTTGATGCCGTGCTCGATAATACCCGCGGCTACCGTGGCATTGGATACCGGATCGATCAAAATGAAACTGCCCGTCGTGCGATTTTGCTTGTACGGGTCGAAAAAGAGCGGCAGCGCCGACTTGATTTCCACTTCCGCGATGTCGTTCATTTCCAGCTGCTCAACGGCCCCTTTTTCGAGCGTGTTCATGTCGATGCGGAAATGAATCCGAGTGACGCGCGCGCGAACGGAGCGCGTGGTGTGCTTCAGCAAATAATTCTTGTGCACGTCCAGCTTATCGGGGTGCATCCAGACGAGCTTCCCGCGGAATTCATTGCCCACCGCGGGAAGATCTTCCTCGGCAACGAGCATGTCTCCGCGACTGATATCAATTTCGTCTTCGAGCGTGAGATTCACGGAACTGCCGGGGCCGGCTTGCTCCTTTTCGCCGTCAAAGCTGACGATCGATTTCACCTTCGTCTTCAGCCCGGAAGGCATGGCAACGACGGTCGCGCCCGGCCGCAGGACGCCCGATGCAAGGCGGCCCGCGAATCCGCGGAAGGTCGCATCGGGACGTACGACGTATTGCACGGGAAAGCGCAGCGGACCAAACGAAGCCGCATCGTTTACCGGGATAGTCTCCAGGTATTCGAGCAAAGGAGAACCTTCGAACCACGGCATACGCGAACTGCGATGAACGACGTTATCGCCTTCGAGAGCACTCACGGGGATCGGATAGACGTTGCGCACATTCAGGTGCGCGGCAAGATCGTTGAAATCCGCGGAGAGCCGTTCGAATACCTCGCGCGAATAATCGACCAAGTCCATTTTGTTTACGGCAGCGATGATGTATTGCACGCCGAGCAGGCTCGCGATATACGCATGGCGGCGCGATTGGCGCAGCACGCCTTTCGTCGCGTCGATCAGCACAACGGCAGCATCGGCGGTTGATGCGCCCGTGGCCATGTTGCGCGTGTACTGCTCGTGGCCCGGTGTATCGGCAATGATGAATTTACGGCGCGGCGTGGAAAAGTATCGGTAGGCAACGTCAATCGTAATTCCCTGCTCGCGTTCCGCGCGCAGGCCGTCCGTGAGAAGCGAAAAATCGATAGGGCCGCTCGATCGATTGACTTTGCTCTTCTTTACGGATGCAAGCTGGTCTTCAAACACCGATTGGTTATCGTAAAGCAAGCGTCCGATAAGCGTGGATTTGCCGTCGTCAACGCTACCTGCGGTGCTGAAACGCAGCAGGCCTTCGTTCGGCATGAGGGAAGAACGATTGCCCTGGCGGCTATGCGCCGCCGAAGCGGCCCCTATTCGAGGCTCCGTGGAAAAGCTGGACATCAGAAATATCCCTCACGCTTTTTGATTTCCATCGAGCCTTCCTCGTCATGATCGATCACGCGGTTTTCGCGCTCTGAGCGGCGGAACGAGACCATCTCCTCGATGATCTTCGGCACTGTATCCGCTTGCGAAAGGATCGCGCCGGTGCACGGCACGCATCCGAGCGAACGCATGCGGCACATCACCTTTTGCGTTTTTTCGCCGGGCAAGAGGCGCACACCGTTTTGCGGCAGCAGAATTGTGTTGCCGCGTACGACGGCATCGCGCTCTTTCGCGAAATAGAGCGGCACAATCGGGATATTCTCCGTGTAGATATAGAGCCACACGTCCATTTCGGTCCAATTGGAGAGTGGGAAGACGCGAATGCTCTCTCCCTTATGGTGGCGGCCATTGAAAAGAGTCCAAAGCTCCGGGCGCTGATTCTTGGGATCCCATTGCCCTTGCGCATCGCGAAACGAATAGACGCGCTCCTTGGCGCGCGATTTCTCTTCATCGCGCCGAGCGCCGCCGAATGCAGCGTCGAAGCCGCCTTCGGCCAGGCCGTCGAGCAGCGATCGCGTTTTCAAGAATCCACAGCATTTCTGAGTGCCCAAGTCGTAAGGATTCGCGCCAGCATCGAGGGCCTTCTGATTCTTGTGGACGATCAGCTCTGCGCCGACTTCTTTGGCGTACCAGTCGCGAAAGGCGATCATCTCTGGAAATTTGTAGCTAGTATCGATATGCAGCAGTGGAAACGGGATCTTGCCGGGATAAAACGCCTTCTGGGCCAGCCGCAGCATCACTGACGAGTCTTTTCCGATGGAGTAGAGCATTACCGGATGCGCGAACTCCGCCGCGGCCTCGCGCAAAATAAAGATGCTCTCGGCTTCGAGCGCCTTCAGGTGCTCGGTCTGGCTAACTAACGTGTCGAATTCGCTGGTCGTCACCGTCATCCGAAATTCCATAAAAAAACCCGCCTCTCGGTTTAATTCCGAGGGCGGGCAGCGTACAAGTCGCGTTTTATTGCAATCTTACGTAGGCATAACCCGGAGCCTCGGCACACACATGTGTCTCTTACAACAGAGACAACATGCGGCGTTCGGCCTCCGGTTCATTGGCTTAGTTAGAGTAGCTGAGGCATGAAGAAGTGTCAATGTAACTATTCGCTCGCATCAAGACAAATGCACGGAATGGCGCCTAAACGATTCGACGCGCCCAATCTCAATGTTTCCGCCTCGGACGAGGCTCGGCCGCGGTTGTACCATGACGCCAGACAGCCCGGAGGGCTGAAAGAACATCCACCAAGAAGCCTGTTGATGCAATTCCTGCTCCGATTCGTCATTGGCGGCTTAGTCGTTTCCCTGTTCGCGATGTTCGGCGATGCGCTTAAACCTAAAAGTTTCGCTGGATTATTCGGGGCGGCGCCATCCGTTGCGCTCGCAACGCTCGCGATTACCGTTGCAAGCGACGGAAAGGCCTACGCGTCAAGCGAGGCATGTTCAATGATTGCCGGTGCGGTCGCACTTGGGCTGTATGCGTGGTTGACGATGCAGTTCATCGTGCGGTGGCGCTGGCATCGCTTAACCGCAGCCCTCATCGCTCTTGCCGTCTGGTTTGGATGCGCCTTGGGCATTTGGCTGGGTGTTCTGCGATAAGGCAGCAAAAGGGGAACGTGAAAAAACCAGATGCATGTCCGTTTTGATATTCGGGCCGCCGCAAAAACGAAATGGTACGAACTGCTGGTCCGCTTCGTCTTTGGCGGCGGCATCACGGTAATCGCTGGCCTCCTCGCAAAGCGCTACGGCCCAGTATTCGGCGGACTATTTCTGGCGTTCCCCGCTATTTTCCCGGCAACGGCCACACTTATCGAGAAGCACGAGAGAGAGCGGAAAGCGAAAAAGGGATTATCCGGCAAGGAGCGCGGCCGGCTCGCGGCGGCTCTCTGCGCGCGTGGGACCGAGATTGGGAGCCTCGCGCTAATTTGTTTTGCGATTGCTGTTTGGAAGCTGGCTCCAATGCTAAATTTTGCCGCGACTCTAGCTATTGCATTAGCGATATGGCTGGGAACCGCGTTCCTTGCGTGGCGACTCCAAAGGAAGCACATCTGCTCGCGGATCTAGTCGGGACTTCGATATCGTGGGCGTCTAGGAAGTCGAATCCTGAGCACTTTCGTCCGGACTGGCAGTCGGCGAGGCAAGCTCGATTCGGCAAACAGGACCGTCAATGAAGGCCTGCTGAGCCATCAGAAACGATGGCACTTTGTCATGCAACATCCAAACAAAGCTCGGCGGCGGCTGGCGACCGGCAATCTTCACCAAAGGACCCAGCATTCCGCCCGGGTCCACGGTCAGCGCATAACGTGTCGCCTCAAGTTTTGAGCCTCTAAAGGGAAAAGTTTGCAGCGCAGTCGGCGAGATGGAAACGTGCACGAGCCTCGGCTTGGGCGTTGCGACGATCATCGAGACCTGAACTTTGTCCGCTTTCGGCGAAATATTCCTCACGAGAAAAGGCACAATGCCATTTGCCAGATCCGGTGGGATCTGCAGATGCTTCGTCCAGACACGGCCTTTACACGAGTCTTCTTGCCCTCCGTCGCACCGCACGGTTACCACGCCGTTTACGGCATCTATCGTCATTTCGAGCGTCCCTTTGAACGAGGGGCCCTTTTGCAGTAGGCGGTAATCGAGAAGGCGGAAGACTCCATCTTGCGTGAAGTGAGTCGTCTCATCGTAGAGCGAGCCGTTATTGAAACTCAGAGTCAGCCTGGCACTTACGCGATGGCCGTCAAGCGTTTCGGTTAAATCGCCTTTCCCAATTTCCTTGCCATTCAAGGACCTCACGATAAAGTGCCCGTGTGACGTTCCCTCTGGATAGTGAACAGGAACCTGGTCTGCTGAGGCTGTGCCCGTCTGTAATATGGCCAAGATTAAGGCGACGAACACGCCCATCACGAAGCGGCGTGTGGACTTCATGAAACAAAGGTACAGCTCCAAGAGCACGGAACCAATCGGGGCTTTCATTAACCACCTTCAGGGACCGTACCCTAGCGCGCGGCGCTGTTATACTCGCATTCCGAACAGGCATTCCATTGACGGACTTTTCTGACAAGCAGCAGCTAAAGCGTGCGGATCTCTGGAAGGTGCTCGGCGATCTTCCATGCCATCACTCAGTCGGTCCAGCGAAGCTTCTCAGCATCGAGAAACACGATGGATATATTCTCGAACGCCTTGTGCTTGATCTGAATGGCGTCGAGCCGGTGCCTGCCATTCTCCTGATTCCCGAACGGCTTCGGCAGCCCGCGCCGGGGCTTCTCTTCATTCATTGGCACGGCGATATGTACGACCTCGGCAAAGAGCAGCTTCTCCGCGGCACACCGGTGCAGCCCGCCTATGCGCCTGTGTGCGCCAAATTGGGGTTGGTCACTCTGGCTATCGATAGCTGGTGTTTCGGCGAACGCAAGCGCGACGCGAACGGTCAGAAAGGCGAGCACGACGCGTTTAAGCTCATGCTGTGGCGGGGCCAAACACTGTGGGGAATGATGATGTTCGACGAATTTCAGGCGCTCGGCTATCTGGCCAGCCGCTCCGAAGTCGATCCGAGTCGGATCGGCGCGTTTGGCATGTCCATGGGTGCGACGAAAGCATGGTGGCTCGCTGCGCTGGATATGCGCGTCTCGCTCACGATCGATCTTTGTTGCCTGACGGATTATGACTCATTGATCGCGTCCGGCGGGCTGCACGGACACGGCTTCTACTACTTTGTTCCATCTCTGCTCAGGGAATTCGATGCCGCGCACATCAATGAACTCATCGTCCCACGGCCTCGTCTGAGTCTGAATGGGCGATTCGATCCGCTGACGCCGCCGGGAGGCGTGGGAAAAATTCGCGAGCATCTCTATCCGCTGTATCGCGCACAAGGCAAGGAATGCGACTGCCGAATCGAAGTTCTCAATTGCGGCCACGAAGAAACACCCGAAATGCGTGCGATCGTGGTGGATTGGCTACAAAACCGCCTGAGTGTGCCAACAGGTTGAGGCTCGCCCCCGCAATACCCTTCACGGCGACCGTGTACGGTCACGACTTGGATTTTTCGACGATCTTTTCGCTGGACAAACCACGCCCAAAAGACTCAGGATATTGGCCGCGAGGAGGACTCGATGGGATCCAAAAAGAAGATTGCTCAGTTGATGGCCGCCCTGTCGGCGGCGTTTTTACTCGGCGTCGTGGGTTATGCGGTGCATGCGCAGGAAGCTGCACCAGGTGCACCGCCGCAAGCGGCCGCTGTGGGTGCTCCAGGCGCGCAGGGCCGTGGGCGGGGGGGAAGGGGCCCCACCGGTCGTCCGGCAGCGGGGTTTAACATTCCGCAGAGCGAGACGCCATGGAATTGGGATGTCATCGCCATGGACGACGCGGTTCCTACAAAGGCGTACGCTACTCCAAAACAGGCGCGCAAAATCCTTGTGCTCTGCAAGGCTGCTGGCTTCGTGCATGCCTCGATCCCCCTCGCCGCGGCCACGATCAAGGAAATTGGAGATAAAACCGGCGCATGGTCAACCACGATCACGTACGATCCCGCCGATATCAACGCCAATAACCTTCAGCAATACGATCTCGTCTTCTTGGATAGCACCACGGGTCAATTCCTTGACGATCCGAGCAACGAGGAGATGACTACCGAACGCCGCCAGGCGCTCTTGAACTTCGTCCGCAGCGGCAAGGGCCTCGCGGGCGTTCATGCTGCCGTGGATTCGTATCACACCAGCCCCTCGTCGGGACGTGCCCGCGGAGCGGCGGGCGCGCCACCCACTCCGGCCGAAATGCAAGCTGCCAGAGAAGCGGCAGAGTCATTCGTTCCTACGGGAACATGGCCCGACTATAACAAGATGATCGGCGGATTTTTCAAGTGGCACTGGCCGTATCCGCAGGTGATCACGGTGAAAATCGACGACGCGAAGAGCCCGCTCACGCAAATGTTCCATGGCCAGGAATTTGTGATCCACGACGAAACCTACACAATGGCTCAGGACTCGTATTCTCTGAAGAACGTCCACGAGCTTACCAGCATCGATTATCCGAAGATGAGCGATGCCGACAAGCAAAAGGAGCCGGCAGGTTCACGGCGCACCGATGGCGACTACGGTCTGAGCTGGATTCGCCGCGAAGGCAAGGGCCGTGTGTTCATCGAAGTGCTTGGCCATGACGAACACGTTTACGAGATGCCGGTGATGCTGCAACACATTCTTGCGGGAACGCAGTATGCGCTCGGCGATCTGCCGGCCAATGACGCACCCACAGAGCGATAACGTCGCTGCTCCACTCCACCGCGCGGCGGCCTCGAAATTTTGAGGCCGCCGCCTTTTTCGAGCGCCCCTTTCAAGTAAACCGCATAGGAATCGTTTGGGTACTATAACCGTACTTTCCACAGCAGAAATCACTTTTTCTAGGCCATGATCGCCTTGATTTTGAAAAATAAGGTGGTCAATCACCGATTTCTGATGCTTTCTAATCGCAAGTGCCAAGAATTAAAAATCCTCGTAAGTCGATGAAAATAAACAACAGCACCCATTTCTAATCGCAGTTGCCGGAAGAGGAGGCCAAACCGAAATTACATAGTGCCTAAGCCGTTCTCATTGCATCCAACAGTGGATTGCGTCAACGACGTTGCGTCGCAGCGTACAGCGACGGTGGTATGGGTTAGGGCGCGAGCCCACCATAGACTGAAACCTCCGGTTCCTGTCCAATCTGATTGCGAGGTCAAAAATGGCGATAACCCAGATGGCCCCATATTTGCCCAGTTCGCTGCTGGCTCGCCTGGACGAGGCTCGCGAACGGACCGACCGCGTTTTTGATCTGCTGCCACCGACTTCGATGTATGAGCGGCCCATCCCCGAACGCCACCGGCTGATTTTCTACCTCGGGCACCTGGAAGCCTTCGACTGGAACCTGCTTGCGCCTTGTCTGGGATTTGAATCTGACAGTCCCGAACTCGACAAGCTGTTTGCATTCGGGATCGATCCTGTGGACGGAGGTCTTCCGACGGACGTGCCGGGCGACTGGCCGACCATCGGACATGTGCAGCGGTATAGCCGTCGCGTGCGCACCCACTTGAACGACGCGCTGAGGCAAGCCGGGAGAGGGCAGAACGATCAGGATCTCCATTCCGGGAAGCTGCTCAATGTGGCCATCGAACACCGGCTGATGCATGCCGAAACACTGGCGTACTTGCTTCATGCCTTGGCCGTGGACAAGAAAGTTGCCCATGCCGCCACTGCCGCGGATTCGCACAGACCACCACAGCCCCGGCAGGTCGATATACCCGCGGGAATTGCCACGCTTGGGCAATCCCGCGATAGTGGTGGCTTCGGATGGGATAACGAATTCGAAATTGAGCGAGTCGATGTGCCGAGCTTTTCAATCGACGCGTTTCCCGTCACCAATCAGGAGTATCTGAAATTTGTGCGGGCGGGCGGATACCAGAACCAGAGCTATTGGACACCTGACGACTGGGAATGGCGGAAGCGGGAGAATGTGGAGCATCCGCATTTCTGGCGCTCGCGCGCGAGTTCTAAATCGAGCGGTCTGGAGACGGAGTGGGACTATCGTGGGATGTTCGGAACAATTCCCCTCCCGCCCTCATGGCCTGTGTTCGTGAGCCATGCGGAAGCCGCGGCGTTTGCCCGTTGGGCCGGCAAGAAACTGCCAAGCGAGGCGCAATGGCATCGTGCGGCATATGGCGAACACAATGGAAGCGAGCGCGCATACCCGTGGGGCGATGAGCCACCCTCGCTAACGCGGGGTAATTTCCACCATGAGTCATGGGAACCTTGTGCCGTGGATGCACATCCGACTGGCGCGAGTGCATTCGGTATTTTCGACTTACTCGGAAATGGATGGGAATGGACTTCGACGCAGTTCGCACCGTTTCGTGGATTTCAGCCATTTCCCTTTTATCAAGGCTACTCAGCGAACTTTTTCGACGGCAAGCACTTCGTTATGAAGGGCGGATCGCACCGCACGGACGCCTGCATGCTGAGGCGCTCGTATCGCAACTGGTTCCAGCCGCATTACCCATATATTTATGCGACATTTCGGTGCGTCGCGGAGTGAAGGATATTGATGAGCGCCACCCCACGAATTGAAACCGGTATTTCCGGCCCACCTGCGGAATTTTGTTCGGACGTGCTGATCGGGCTGCGGCATCCCGGACAGAAAGAGATTCCATCGAAATACCTTTACGACGCAATCGGATCAGCCCTGTTTGACGCTATCTGCCTCTTGCCTGAATACGGGCTCACGCGCGCCGAGCTTAGGATTTTGGAGCGCCATGCCGACGAGTTCATCGAGCTGATGACCGGGCCGGCAATCGTTGCGGAACTTGGAAGCGGCAGCGGTCAAAAAACGCGCTTCATACTTGAATCGCTGGCGCGACGGCAGCGCGTGAATTATTACCCAATCGACGTCTCAGGCAGCGCCCTTTATCGTTGCCGCCAGGAACTGGGAAATCTGGACATGGTGAGCCTGGTCGGTTTTGAGAGCGCCTATCTTGACGGCTTGCGAGAGGTAGCGGCTCGGCGGCGAGATGGCGAACGGCTGCTTGTGCTTTTTCTCGGGAGCACGATCGGGAATTTCGATAGAGGCGCTGATGGGGCGTTCTTGTGCGCCGTAAGAGCAATCCTTCAAAAGGGCGATGCCCTGCTGCTCGCCACCGATCTGCAAAAGCCCGTCGACGCACTGATTAAGGCTTACGACGATCCTGCAGGCGTAACCGCTGCCTTCAACAAGAATTTACTCGCAAGAATAAATCGCGAGCTGGATGCGAATTTCGATCTTGCACGTTTCGAGCACGTCGTCCGATACGATACGGCGGAAGACCGAATCGAAATGCATCTTCGTTCGAAGATGCGGCAGCAAGTGACGATTCGCAAGGCGCGCCTTTCGTTTACGCTGCAAAACGGCGAAACGATATGGACCGAGAGTTCACATAAATACACGCTGCAACAGGCTCGCGAACTTGGCGAACGCGCCGGCTATCGATGCCTCGGCCAGTGGGTCGATTCGGAGTGGCCGTTTGCCGAGAGTTTGCTAGTAGCTGTCTAGGCGAGAGCTGCGCCTAAGATGCCGGTTGGTCATCGGCCGCGTTCATTTCCTCGCGGGTGCGGTCGCGCAGCATGAGGACTCCAATAAGCGCGAGAACTGCCGCAAAAATCAGATACGCGGCGGCCGCCATTGCGCTTCCTGTAACTTCGATTAGCGCTGTCGCGATCATGGGAGCCGTTCCTCCCGCGATGCCGATTCCGATATTGAATGAGACCGCGTGCGCGCTGACGCGATACCCAGCGGGAAACTGCTCAGCCAGCATCGCGGGCCCCACACCCATCACCAGAGCCAAAAGGAACGCAAACGATAATTGCGAAAGCCATAGACCCGCCGCACCTTGACTTCCGACTATGCGGAACGCCTCCCACGAAAACACAGCTTCGGCGGCGAACGCTGCAAGCAGCGCGGCTCGCCGAGTCCAGGCACGGTCAGAAAGCCAACCCGAAAGCGGGACGACGAGAAGGGCGAGCGCCTGTCCAACTGTGTTGATGCGCAAAGCCAAGTGTTCGGCGACACCGCCGAATTCATGCGCGTATGTAGGCAGCAGAACCATCGTGAGGTAGTCCACAATTCCGTAGCCGGAAGTGAATAATAGGGCGGCCAGCATGATGCGCGGCTGCTCGCGAATCGCTCGGCGGAGCGGTGCCTCAGGTTTCGTGACAGTCTTCTCGGTCGGGCCGTACTCCGTTTCAGGAAGATGGCGCCGCAGGATGTAGGCAGCCGATGCAATGACACCGCCCAGAAGAAAAGGCGTTCGCCAGGCCCAATCAGTGAGAGTGGCGGAATCAGCGATGGTGGTCACGGCGGCAGCAACGCCGGCGGCCAGCAACATTCCCGCCGTCGAACCGAAGTTCGCGACGCTCCCCGCCAGACCGCGGCGGTTTTGCGGCGCGGCTTCGACGAGATACGTGACGGAATCGACGAACTCGCCACCGACCGAGAATCCCTGAAAAAGCCGCACACCAATCAGCAAGACTGGCGCCCATACGCCGAGAGTACGATAAGTTGGCAAAAGACCGACGGCGACGGTCGAGACGCCCATCAAGAGGACGGATAATGCCAACACGAAGCGACGCCCGACGCGATCGCCCAAATGGCCGAGTACAATGGCCCCAAGCGGCCGCATTGCAAATCCGGCAGCAAAGCCGCCGTATACGCCGAGAAGCGAGGCCAGGCGGTCGTGTCCGGGGAAAAACTTCGACGCCAACAGAGGCGCCAGCAGACCGTAGAGGCCGAAGTCGTACCACTCGAGCAGATTGCCGATTGCGCCAGCAAGAGTGATGCGCAGTTTGTGTTTCATTGAGAGTGAGGCACGTACGACGAGGCGTTCGGCCACTCCGGGTCTCGGCTACGACACGCCGCAATTCATCGTCACACATCAAGCTGGAAAGAAGCTAGGGCAAAGCCCTGATTTTCAGGGATACCTATGCGCAATAGCCTGATCTCAGGGAAAGTTTCCGCCGAGGCACGTTCGGCGACAGGAGATGACGATGTGGCATGAGCGCAATGTGGGCAAAGGAATCATCGCCGGATTGGTCGGCGGTCTGATAGGCACGATTGTTATGACGGAATTTCAGAACGGATGGAGTAAAGCGTCGAGCGCGTTGAAAAACGGGAGCAAAAGCAAGAGCCAGAACGCCTCGCAACAGCAGGGCGAGCAGGAGAAGGAAGATGCCACGATGAAAGCGGCCGGAAAAATCGCGGAGTTGGGCGGGCGTCACCTGTCGCATGAACAGAAGAAGAAGTTGGGTCCGGTGGTGCACTATTCGTTCGGCACACTGCAAGGCGCCGCCTACGGAGCCGTGACGGAAATGGCCGGCGATTCAAAAGGCTTGCTCTCCGGACTTATTTTCGGAACTGCACTCTATCTTGCGGCCGATGAGGTGGCCGTGCCGGCATTGAAGTTGTCAGGAAAGCCAACGGAATATCCACTGTCATCGCATCTGTACGGATTGGCATCGCATCTGGTCTACGGCGTTAGCGCAGAGGTGGCACGCCGGGGTTTGCGCGCTGTCCTGGAATGATCCATTCGTCCGTGACAGCACTCTAAGTATCGGCAGCCAAGCTCGTTAGCGGCACTTCTTCGCGGCACGCGATCTTCCTTGCCTGGAATCGATCAAATGCCACGCTTCAAAGATGTGCTCGGCCAAATCCGGATCGCTGATTTGATCAAGCTCAATGCCAATCCATCCGGCACTGCCGACGTATGGCGGCTTGAAATAAGTCTTCGGCAAGGTTTTTATGAGCGCAGCCTGCAGACCGGGAACGGCCGGGATCCAGACCGCTATACGCCCATCATTGTGATGGTTGTTGGCAAACATAGCGAAAACGCGCTTCTTTACAAAGAAGGTTGGCTCGCCATGCGAAAGCTTTTCCTTTGCACCTGGCATTGACATGCAAATACGCCGAACACGGCCTAAGTGTTCTTCCGCAACGCCCGCGACATCGTTTTTCGGCATAGTGTTAGGTTCATCAAAGCATTGGGAGCAACGCAACTCGGGAACGCATAGTTCCAGTGTAGACTGAATGCTCTCGCTTGCGGCTGCGGTACAAAGCGCGAGCACACTTCATGAACGAACCTACTTCCTTGCTCTGGTTCGGCTTATTTGCTGTTGCCGCCGTGGCAATCGTCATAGACATCGTAATTCACAGGCGCGGCGAATTTTCCGTTTCGACAAAGACCGCGGCCATCGAGACAGCAGGATGGGTTGTTCTCGCACTGCTCTTCGATCTTTGGATTTTTTATGCCCGGGGCAAGCAAGCGTCAATTCAGTTTCTTTCCGGGTACCTGATCGAACAAAGCCTCAGCATCGACAATATTTTCCTGTTCCTCATCATTTTCCGCTCATTTCAGCTTGCTCCGCGCGCACAACATCGCATTTTGTACTACGGCGTTGCAGGCGCGCTGGTGATGCGGATCGCTTTCGTGTTTGCTGGGGTGACTCTGCTCGATCATTTCCAACCGATTGTTTACGTTTTTGGCGCGATCCTGTTTGTAACCGCATTTCGCATGCTTTTTCCGCGCCGAGATGAAACCGCTCCATCCTGGGTGGTCCGGGCGGCCAGCCGCTTTCTGCCCATCACCGAAAACGACGACGGTCGTCACTTCTTCCTTCGAGAAAATGGAAAGTGGCGAGCAACTTCGCTTTTTCTGGCGCTTCTCACGATCGAAGCTGTGGACGTAATCTTCGCGACAGACTCGATTCCGGCGGTGCTTTCCGTCACGCGCGACGCGTTTATTGCGTATTCCTCGAACGTATTCGCAGTCCTCGGGCTTCGCGCCATCTATTTTGTGCTGTCCGGGATTCTTCGGCGCGTGCGTTTTCTGCACCAGGGGCTGGCAGCCGTGCTGATTTTTACGGGAATCAAGATGGTGGGAAGCAATTACTTCTCAATACCGGATACTTGGTCCCTTGCGATTATTGGCGGGATTTTTGCTATCACTGCGGCCGCATCGCTTTGTTGGCCAGCCAAGCAGGTCGAAACGCCGCAATAAGGGTTCGGAAATACAGCTTCAGCCGCTCAGTGATGCGACGCAACCTGTAAATCGTGCGCGCCGGAAAAGATGTAGATTCCCGTTCCGAGGGCCTGCGGAAGCCACCAGGTATGGCGTATCACGGGATTTTCGCTCCGCTGCATGTGCCGGGCGGTGTAATCGAGAACCAGCGGGCAGACCTGAATCGCTGCGTAAATTCCTGACGAATTCGCAAAAGGACGCATGAACGGGTCGGCTTCGTGCGCACCGTTTTCGATGGCTTTCCGGGTCGCATAAGCGTCAAAGGTGGCAGCACCGGATTGAACAATCGAAAGCGCCAGCCAGTTGCGCCGCGAAGGAGTTGCCTCAACCCC
>DATNBB010000045.1:0-4599 GCA_035607335.1 Binatia bacterium
AGGACCAATATGCCGAGGCTACACTGGACGCTGCATCGTCGCTGGGCATTCATCACTATTGGTGGGGAACGTTCCGCTTCGATGAGACGCAGCCTTATTGGCCGCAACTTGACGCGCTGAAGCCGAAAGTCGAAAAAATCGCCAAGCTCAACGAAAAGTATGGGATGAAGGGCATGGCGCATCCGCGCGACGGTGCCGCGAGCGTATCAGGTGCGTTTTTCGACCTCCTCTATGTGCTGAAGAATTTCGATCCACGTTGGGTGAGCTTTCAATACGACACGCATCATCTCCTTCAAGCCTTCGATAGCGGTTGGGTGCAACAGCTGCGCCTCGGAACGCCCTACATCGGCGGGTTTGTCTGGAAAGACGTGATGATCGAACCGGCCAACAGCCCGAATCCCGATGACGAGTGGCGCGCGGATCCGCGGCCCGCACCGGCCGCGGGCGCAGGTGCCGAAGGATTTGGCGGTCGCGGTGGCGGGCGTGGTCGAGGCCGCGGCGGTTTCGGCGGTGGCCGAGGTCGCGGAGACAATCCGAATGCACCCACGAAGACCCGCATCCGCCAGGTGCCTGTCGGCACGGGCATGGTCAACCTTGCTCTCATCGCGCAGACTCTAAAGGAGATCGGCTTCAACGGGCCGATGGAGTGCGAGCCGGAGTGGCCGCAGCTAGGCGGCGCCGATCAGGGCGCGACCGAACTTTCGATTCCACGCGAGCAGGCCATCGCGCTGCTGAAACGCGATTACGACACGATGACGGGCATCATGTCCGGCGCAGGACTGGTCTAGTTTTTACGCTAAAAACCCCCCTTTTTTTGTCGATTAGAAATGTGATTTGTATTGAGGGTGCAAGGGTTACGGTCGATTCTAATCGGCAGACTGGCGATTAGAAAATGCATGGCGGCTGCATCATTGCCGACGTGGATTTCGCTCTTTCGCCTCTTCGCTTTCTCCCGCTGGCTACTGCGATTAGAACTGGGCGCTGTCCTTTGTTTGCAAGGAGTTACGCCGGTTTTTAATTCTTTGCGGTTGCGATTAGAAAGGCTGTGATTATTGAATAGTAGCAAGGGGCTAGCAGGGCTTCGGCTTTGGACTGTGGCGGCTGTTGTCATGACGTCAGTAACGCAAACTCCAGACACAAGTTTACCACACGTTAAAGATACTTGCAAGGACTTTTTTAGGGTTTCTTGTGTGTCAGTTTGTAGACACTCTCGAAGAGATGAGTATCTCGGCGCGTGGTGGGCGCTGGTTAAAAAGTGCGCCATTGGCGCTTTAAAACAAACAAATTGGACACAAAATGGCGCGAATGGCAGCGTAAAACGAGCTTAATTTTGTTATTCATGCGCAGGGCCGAAGGCGGGGAAACCGGGCACTTCCTCCGATGTTTTCGCGAAGCACGCGCGGGCGCGCAGCAGCCACGGATGCCCCTGTGCGGGAATTTGGGGCACAGCAGGCGCCCAGGGCACGCACGCAGAAAAATGGCACAGGTCGCTGTCCCGGATTTCTCCGTACGCGGGAAGCCAGAATCCAGTCAGAAAAGCCACATCACCTACACGAGCCAACGGCAAAAACGCCCACCGAGAAGCGCCTGCAAACACCGCAGGCAACGGTGGCCGCTTGTACGCGAAGAGAGAATCTACAAAAGCCAAACAAAAGCAAATTCAACAACAACGGCAAAAACTGCCCGACTAAACCACAAGGCCGGCCGCTACAAAAACAAATTCAAAGGCAAACATCGCATCACCTGGCTTGGGCATGGATTGTTCATTCGTAACGCAGGGCCACCATTGGGTCGATGCGTATGGCGCGCCGCGCTGGAACATAGAGCGCCGCGAGTGCGGCGGAAAGTAAAACCAACGCGACAGCCGCATACGTGAAGAAATCGGATGGCGAGAGCCCGAAGAGCATGTGGGCCATTACGCGGGTGATCGCGAGCGCCCCGACGATGCCGACCGCGAGGCCAGCGATGAGGATTCGCAATCCGCGCAGCAGTATGAGCGAGAGAATGTCGCACCGGTGCGCGCCAAGCGCCATGCGTATCCCTATCTCGTTCGTGCGGCGAGCGACCTGGAATGACAGCACGCCATAGATTCCGATGCACGTGAGGGCAAGCGCCAGAGCGGCAAATACGCCGCAAAGCGCGCCGATCAGGCGATCTTCATGGAGAGAATCGTTCAACGCATGCCGCATGGTCTCGATGGACTCGATCTTAATCGAACGATCCATAGAGTGGATCAGATCGGTGACCGCGCTTGCGAGCGCCGCGGGATTGCCGCTTGCGCGCACCATCATGCTGGTGTGAAGGGTGCTTCTCCCATACGGCGTGTACATTACGTCTGTGGTTTTCTCGCGGACACCGAAGTAAACGGAGTCCGCGACCACGCCAATGATCCGCAGAGGTGGCCGCCCGCTTCCTCCGATTCTGATCTCCTGGCCGACCGCATCCTTTCCCGCGAAGTAGTGCTCCGCCATATTGCGGCTGATGATCACGACACCGGGCATCTGAGGAACGCCATCCTGCGGCGTGAAATCGCGGCCTGCCAGTAGGGGAATCCGCATGGCCTGGAAGTATCCGGGAGAAACGCCGTTCATATACGCATGGGTTTCCGCGGCAGAACCCGGCGTATAACCGGGAACGGTCACGTTAATTCCCACGACGTTGCCTTGCAGCGGCAACATCACGGAATAGGCGGCTCCTTTAACACCCGGAAGATACTTCGCGCGATCTGACAACTGATCGTAAAGAGCCCTGCTGGCGTCTTTGCCGGTTAACGTAAGGGCCAAGACGTGATCGGCGTCGAAGCCGAGATTGTAGGTTTCGAGATTGAAGAGGCTGTGGAGGAGCAGACCTGCGGCGATGAGAACGATCGCGGAAATCGAGATTTGCGCAGCGAGCAGCAGACTGCCGAGGCGCGAGCGCGATGCGGCATGCGCAGCATTCACACCTGCAACTTTCAAATCGGAGGTGAGATCGCCGCGCGTGGCGGCCATTGCGGGAATCAGGCCACAAAGCAGAACCGTGATCGCGAGGACGGCCGCGGCGAATACGAACACGCGCACGTCGAGAGCAGCGTCCAATTGCACCGGAAGCTCTTTTGTGGAGAGCGCAGCCGCAAGCGATTTTGCAGTCCAGTTCGCTGCGAGCAGACCGCCTATCGCTCCCACTGAACCGAGTAGCGCGGCTTCGACGAGCATTTGGCGGATCAGACGCCAGCGGCCGGCGCCGATCGCCATGCGGACAGTCAATTCGCGCCTGCGACTGATGCCGCGAGCAAGCAGAAGGTTCGCAACGTTGACGCAAGCAATCAGAAGGACTAGCCCGACCAGTGCCATGGCGACTTGTGTAGCGAGACCAAACTTATCGCGCACGCGCGAGAGGCCGCGTGGAATCGGCTGGATCTCCAGGCCGGACATATCCTGCTCCCTTTCTCGCCCGGATAATTGGGATTCACGAACGGTTTCCTGATAAATGGGCGCGAGGCTGGCGCGCGCCTCTGCGATCGAAATTCCCGGCTTGAGGCGCGCCACAATCGTGACGAAAGCGGGTGAGTCACCGCTATTCGGCGCCGGAAGGTAAAAATCCGGATCGATTCCAATTTCGATGCCGGAAAAGGTGGGCGGTGCGACGCCGATGATCTGGTAGGTCTGATGTTGGAGCGGGTCGAAAGACCAGCCTGAGTTTGCGAGCGAAATCGTTTGACCGACTACGGCCGGATCGGCGGCGAACTCACGCTGCCAGTATGCGTAACTGAGAACCGCGACGGGACTGGCCGTAGCGCTATTGCCATCCTCGCGCGCGATCAACCGGCCAAGATAAGGGCGGGCACCGAGCATTGAGAAATAATTCGAGGAGACGGTCTCGCCCGATGCGGATGAACCTTCGTCGCCACGCGTGAGGTCGTAATCTTCCGTAGGGGTGAAAAACACTAAGCCGGAAAAGACGCGATTCTCGTGCTGATAATGACGGTAGGCGCCGAGTTCGGAAATAATTGCAGTCTCATAATCCACGTTGCGAGCCGAATTCCAAAGCCCGGCGTTGCCCAGAAATACGAGCGAGTCTGGATCTCGGACCGGCAGTTTGCGCAGCAATAGCGGATCGAGAATCGAGAAGATGGTGGCGTTGGCGCCGATGCCCAGGGCGAGAGTGAGTATGGCGACGGCCGTAAAGCCCGGCGATTTGCGCAAAGTGCGGAGGCTGTAGCGCAGGTCTTGGACGATTGTGTCCAGCCATGCGCCCACGCGCTCGGCGCGAACGCGTTCCTTGGCTTGCTCGACCCTGCCCATCTCGATTTGTGCGGTGCGGCGGGCTTCTTCCTGCGTCATTCCGTTGGCGATGTTCTCTTCTGTTTTGGCTTCGATGTGGTATGTGATTTCATCGTCGATTTCGCGATCGAGTTCTCGGCGATGCAGGAGCGTGCGAAACCAGAAAGACAGCTTGTGAAGCAATTGTTGTACTCGTATCCCGGTCTCCTGCTTTGGGGCTCGCGACCTTATGCTTCTTTGAGTTTGACTACTCGCGAAATCGCGCCGGACAACCTGCCCCAGTTATCGGCTTCTTTTTCAAGCTGCCGGCGTCCCATTCGGGTAAGCGAGTAGTATT
>DATNBB010000118.1:0-15141 GCA_035607335.1 Binatia bacterium
CACTCTCGGCGAAGTCATCAAACGATATCCAGGAACGATCCCCAAACCACTTGATGATTCGGTCGCGAAGGCTTGGGGCTATGCGTCTGAAATGGCCCGGCACATTCGGGAAGGGCGCAAGCCAGAGCGTAAGGATGTTGAATTGATCGTCGGCTTAGCTGCTACCGTGGCGACTTATCTCAGTCGTTGATCCAAACGCAACCGTTCGCCTCTGATCCCCGTCAGGGAAAAAGATTGGTCCCTTGCCTTGGTGGCTGTTTCTGACACGAAGATGGATGCAGCGAATCGGCGGCTTGCCATCCGTGCCGCGAGCTTTTGCTCGCTTGCCGACTCTGCCGGATTTCTTAATGCTGCCTTTTGCTGCCTCGCGAAATTCGCAAGTCCTTCGGAGTGAATGAGAAAGCTGGTAGGGGCGGTGGGGATCGAACCCACGACCTTCGGCTTAAAAGGCCGCTGCTCTACCACTGAGCTACGCCCCTAAACGTGGTCCAAATATTCTACACGAGAATGCGCAGCCGCCACTGCACACAAACGAACGCCCGTTAAAGTTGTCGGATCTTGCCGCTGATGTCACCAACTTCGCGCAGCAAAGAAGAGTGCGATCCCAGGTGGCATGAAATGTAAGCGAATTGCAAACGTCGGAGAAAAATAAGCCGCCGGCAGTCTGTGGAGGAGAGCTGCCGGCGGCTCGGGTGATACAACAACTCCGTTAGCTCCGCTTAAAACTCGAAGCGGAGGTTGAAGGACATAATGCGATAGCCCGTCGTGCCAGTCGCCTTACCGAACTGGCTGTTGCTCAGGGCTCCCTTGGAATCGAACTGCCCTGTCGTGTTCTGTGAGTCAAATTGTGGATGGTTGAAAGCGTTGAACGCCTGGACCTGGATTCTGAAGCCGCGACGCTCACTCTTAATCGGAATGAATTTTTCCATAGTCAAGTCCCAGTTATTAGTCCCGTCTCCGTAGAAGGGATTCACGCCCATATTGCCGAGGCATGAAGCACCGCAACCCGCAGCACTACCAACCGTCGGAGGCGCAAATGCACCCGGATTGAAGATATAGCCCGCTGGCACATTCGCCTTCGGATTGCCGACAAGATTCAGACGCGGCGCTTCATTGGAGGAGCCTGTGACGTCATAACCGCCCTTTGCGGAGAAAGAAGGCATGATCGGCGCTCCAGAAATAAACGTCGTAAGTCCTGAGAATGTCCAGTTGTCGAGAATTGTGCTGACGAACTCGTTCCCCAGCTTCTTGCCGACGTTTGGCAAAGCATAAGAGTAGTTGATGAGCAAGCTTTGGCGCCTGTCTGTGCCGAGTGGCCCATAGTTGCGCGCATCGTTGTTCGGCACGAGGGGATCGAATGACGTGACGCCCAGCGCCTTCGAGTATGCGTACGAGACGCCGATCAGGAAGCCGTTAGACAAGCGGCGGTTCACGGCTACCTGCAGTGCGTTGTAATTGGAGTAGCCGACAAACGTTTCCTGGTTGATGTCATTCATGCCTTTGTAGACGTTTCTCTCAGCCACGCTGCCCGCTTGCGTCAGGGCTGTCCCAGTTACCGGGCTGATGTTGTTGAAATCCGCAGCGAGCGGAATCGGGTTCAAATTCACGCGGAGGTTCTGTTTCCGACTGAAGTTTCCAACCCAACCCACATCCAGCACCGTCTTGAAGCCGATACTCTGCTGAATATCCAGGCTGGCATTGCGAACCACCATCCACGGCACGTCCCCACCGAAGAAGTTGATGTTCTGCGGTGCGACGACGCCACCGTTACCGCTGGCTCCGATAAGGGCAAGGTTCGCGAGGCTGTCTTGATTGTCCGCCTTCGTGAACGCAACCGGCGGTGCGCCGGACATGTTGTAGACCTGGTTTCCGTCAAGCTGATTGAAGAAGACGCCGAAACCGCCGCGTAGAGCGGTTTTGCCGTTGCCGAATACATCGTAGGCAAAACCGATGCGCGGCCCGGGTGCAAGCCAGCTCTGATGGTACGGTTCCTGAGATACGCCGTTCGCACCCAGTTGCACCATGCCGTTCGCAGGATTTCCCGTGTTAGGCACGTAGTCTCCCACATAGGAGATTGGAAAATATGTGCCCGGATTCGAGGGATCCTGAGACCGTCGGTCGGCGCTCGGGCAAGTAGCCGGTGGCGTAAACGCGACCGTGCACGCTGGCTCGAAAATACGGGGCGCATTGGCTGCACTGAACTTGCCCGGCACGAATTCCGCGAATGTGTTGTTCGTGTCCAGTTGCGGCGACTGGTGATAGAACCGAATCCCCAGGTCCAGCGTCAGCCGGTGCGTTACCTTCCAGTTGTCCTGCACATAGAATTCGAGATCGTGATACGCGACATCGAAAACTGTGCGAGCCGTTTGTTGAGTGTACGAATTGAAGTAGCCGAGCAAAGCGTTTGCGAAGCCCTCGCCGGTGTTGAACGGGTTCGTCGAATCCGGCGCGAAGTTGAAGTTTCCGGCGAAGCCGTGGCCGGCGGGCTGCAACTTTGTGTTGTGCTCGTAATACACTCCCATCTTGAACTGGTGCTCACCCCAGATCTTGCTGAGGTTATCTTCAAACGTCCAAATGTTGTTCGCATTGAAATAGTTAAAGTTTTCGCCGCTGCCGTAGTTCATCATGTTCGGCAAGTCGCTGCCGAACGAAAATACCGGCAGCTCATTGCTGTACCCATTCACCCCCTTCGGAGTGGTGGGCTCAGTGAACAACGTTGGGGGATTCAGGGTTGAGGTACGGCTGCGTTGCGCCAGCGAAGCATCCGTGATGTACCACGACCATGTGTTCCAATCTTTCCCAACCGTCACTTCATTCACGAGGGTCGGAGAAATCGTCCAGATCGCCGAACCCGCGTAGCCATGCCCAGGGTTCGGGTGATCTACTGGACTGATGTTGAACGGCACACCATTGAAGAGCGAAATCATATCGTCAGCGTCTCGAATCCAACGGAAGTAGGCCGTAAGTTTTGATGTCGGGTTCACGTCGATGCGGACCGTGTCGTTGCGCCGCTTGTGAGAGGCGCTGCCCTGCTCGGTGTAATTCGCTTGATAGAGCAGCGAACCGGATGTCGGGTTGAAGTTAGGCAGAGGGAAGAAATTCAACATCGCCTGGCCCGCGGCATCGATGCGGTTCGCCGGGATAATGTTTCCCGGGAATGCGGAGCCCGTTTGCGGATCGATGATTGTGATCGGCTTTCCCTTTCCATCAAGTTGCTGGGAAAAATCGGCGCAACCAGCGATTGCTGGATTGCCTGCTGCCGAGCACTCCGCTGCTGTAGTTGTTGGCGTCAGCGCTCCGTTTACATACATGCTGCCACGCTCAATCGCGCTGGGCGTCGTTTTGTTCTGCGTCGTCGCCGGAGTGAATTGGCCCGTGTATTCCTGCGAAGCGAAAAAGAACAACTTCTTTTTGTCAGTGTTAAAGTGGCCGGGAATGTAAACCGGACCACCAAGGCTCCATCCGTCCACGTTGTAGCGGTATTTGTCCCTCGGCCGGTTGTTCTGTTTGTTGAAGTAATCGTTCGCATTGAACTGCTCGTGGCGGTGATTCCACCAGCCGCTGCCATGGAACGATTGCGTACCGCTCTTGGTCACGACGGTGATCGTGCCACCGGAGTTGCGCCCGAATTCCGCCTGATAATTCGAAGTGAGCACCTTAACTTCCTGGATCGAATCCATATTGGGCTCGTAGTGCAAAGTGCCGTTTGAGCCCGTATCCATATCCGTGATGCCATCGACGGTGAAGTTTTTAGCGGACGTGTTGCCGTTAATCGTGATTCCGCCGATTGCATTCGGGGACGTCACATTGCGCGTGCTCCCTCTGGTATCGACAACACCGGGCACGAGTTCCATCGCACCAAATAAGTCACGGCCTTTCAGAGGCAACGCATTCAATTCGGATCCCGTAAGTTCGGCGCTCTTTTCGCTCGAAGACGTCTGAATCGGCGTCACCGCGGCCGTGACGGTCACTTCCTGGCTCACGGCGCCGACTTCGAGGGCAATCTTGCCAAGATCGCGCGTCTCGCTGCCGCCTAGTTCGATCCCGGTAGTGCTGCTCACCTTAAATCCATGAGCGTTAATCGTGACTGTGTAAGTGCTCGGCGCCAGATTGGGAAAACGGAAAACGCCATTTGCACCGGATGTAGCGGTGCGAGTCACACCCTGTAGCTGGTCCCGTAGGGTCACGGCCGCGCCGGGTACTACGGCGCCCGTTTGATCTACTGCCGTGCCCACTATAGAGCTGGAAACCGTCTGTGCGTTTGCCGAGGACCAAAACAGCAACGCTACCCCAAAAAGGAAAACCATCCCCACGCGTTTGATCACACTACCCCTCCACCTCGTCAGGCGGTGCAGCCTCTCGAAGTACGAGCGGACCGATACACGTCTCTTTGGGAAACAACTTTCCACAGCACCCCGACGGCTGGCGGTCCGCACGGCCGCATCCGTTGTCAATTCATGAAGGCTTCCTAACCTTCGAATGAGGCGGCGTCAATCGCGATGCGGTAAAGCTTTATCTATTCATCTAAATCGCTGAATAGAAACCACATCCGTAATCTTTATTAAGATTCTGTTCGGACCTGCAATACCACTGCAATACCGGCGCAGCCACACACCTGGAGTGCGCCGAAACGATCGGCGATCTATTAGCTTGCTGTTTGCGGTTCTTACAAAAGAGACCCGAAGAAAAATACAGCGAGGGTCGCATGTCAACCGCACGCGCATTCATGCGATGTATAAGTTTGAAGCCGCGAACTCGCAAGAAGCAGGATTGCCTACGCGTTCTCCTGATACAGGGAGTCCACGGCGCGTGTGGAGAACGACCGGGTTCAAATACGAGCGGCGTTTAGAACGCGGCAACCGGATACATGTCGGTGCTAGCGGATAAGGAGCCAAAAACATGAAAGTAAAGAGTCTGCGCGAACTATTTGAACTTGAATTGCGTTACGCATACGATTGCGAGCAGAAGCTGGTCAAAAAGGGGCTGCCCTCGATGATCGAGGCTGCCAGCTCGCCCGAATTGCGCAACGCGCTACAGATGCATCTTCAGGAAACGCAAACCCACGTTTCCCGCCTCGAACGCGTATTTTCCGCCCTACGCATCGAGCCGGATACAAAGAGCAACAGCATCCTCGAAGAAATGACCAAAGCCGCGAAAGACACCGTGTCCCATATCGAAGACGCCGCGCTTCGCGATACCGCTCTCGTGGTCAATGGGAATTACGTCGAGCACTATGAGATCGCCATGTACGGCACGCTTGCCGAGTTCGCTCGCGACCTTGGACTTCAGCAAGTAGTCGGACTCTTCGAAGAGACGCTCGCCGAAGAAAAAGCCGCCGACGCGAAACTTACGGAGATCGGACGCACCATCAACCCGAGAGCCGCACGAGTCGCAGCATAGCTCGAGAAGACCCAGCCCAAAATTGTCTTAAGTGCCTGCCCCGCCGTTTAGGCATCCTCCGACCCAACATATCTAATTAGTCACCGAACGCGCGCTCCAGCGATAAACCCCGCATTTTCCGTAGCAAAATAGGAAGCAGACCGGAAGTTTTAGTCAACCGTCGGGCATGAACGCCGTCTTCTTGGGAACCGGAGCGTGCGTCTGTTCACGAGCTCCGTGGGGGTTCACCTGATCCACGCAAAGCAGCCTCGAGCCAAGCGCTACACCTTCGTCGCGTCCGTGGAGTTAACGCAAGTGGATTCTTCCGCCGGTCTAAAGGAGAAGACCACCGATCTCAGTCTTTTTGGCTGCCATGTCGCAACGCAGAACCCATGGCCGGCCGGAACCACAGTCCGGATCCGCATCTCGCATGGAGGCGCGTCTTTCGCCGCTCTGGGCACAGTCGCGCACACTCAGCCCGGCGCGGGAATGGGAATCCTCTTTACGCGAATCGGCCCAAACGACCAGGTAATTCTCGACCGCTGGATCGCCGGAGTGAGAGATCACTAGACATGTGCCGCCCAGTCGGGCGCCGGTTCAAGACTCTACGCCATCGCCTGCTCCAGATAGTCCAGGCACTTCCTCACTTCGATCGCGCAGTTTGAGCCAGGAGGATTCCGGTATTCCAGTTCGACCATTCCCACGATGTTGTAATGATTGTCTTTCAGCAAATTGACCACTGCCTTCAGCGGAGTATCGCCCGTCCCAAAGGGCACCTCGACGCCATGATTCTTTTGCCCGTCGGCTACGTGCAGGTGCGTGATTTTTTCGTGATTCTGCCGGATGAACTCGATGGGATCGAGATTCGATTCCACATAGTGTCCCACATCCAGATTGCTTCTATACCAGGGCGACATCGCCAGTCCTTTTAGAATGCTCTCGCCGGTTGAAAATTGATTCGGATCGTCCACCTGATCGTGATTGTGAAACGCAATCGTGAATTGGTGTTTTTCCACAACGGGCACAAGCTTCTGAGCCACTGAAAGCGTCGTAGAAGACGAAATGGTGCTCGCGCCAAGCGCCTTCGCTTGTGCAAACATCGCATCGATTTCTTCGCTGGTGAAATCGTCGCCCATGCCGTTTACACAGTAAGCAAAAACGGTGATGCCGTTGTCGTCGAACTTTTTCTTCATGTCCGCAAAGTGACTCATGGGCGTCGAGAGCCGCCATTGCCGAAGATCATCGCGCGCCTTGAGAGCTTCCGGGCTTCTGCCACGGCCGCCGGCAGGTGCAGCGCCACGTGCTCCAGTTGCCGCACCACGGCCCGGAGGCGGAGTGCCGTTCGCCGCTGCCGCTTCCATCGCTGCCATTCGTGCCGCGCGTTCGGCGGCCATCTTCGCCTGATATTCGGAAACCGGCTCGGCGTGATTGCACATTAGCTCGATCAGATTCACCCGCGACCGTTTGCACTCGTCGATCACGCTGTCGATCTGGTCCTGCCCCGCCACCATCGGCATATCATTGAAACTATAGGTGATCGTGCCGAGCCTCACGCCATGCACCGTCTCCGGCATCCGCATGGCCAAAACCGTCGAAAAGGGAACGGCCGCCAGCATCGCCTGCCCAAATTCTCTTCGTGTGTACATTATCGTCCTCTCTCGCTGTGAAATGTCCGGCGCGCGCGCTGACCGGCCAACCAGATGGGGACGTACTATAACAGCAGGCGGGAGAGGATTGATTCCTTATTTCGTTGCGAAGACGGAGCCGTTAAGAGCCGTAGACCTTACGTCAGTGAGCTATCTTCGGAAGGCTTTCCTCTTGATCGGGTATCCGAGTTAGGGGCAGGTTCGGCCTGAGAATCTCCTACCGCGTAGTTGTCGCTTAGCCCAAGAGGTCCAACGACAGTTTCCTCGGCGTGGAGCAAAGCGGCCAGTTCGGCAACGAAGCTGTCGAACGGCCCGACTTTGGAAATAACCTTTTTGATGCCGACCTTCTTCGCTTCCCTGTCCAGTTGTTCGCTGTTGTGCATCGTGTACAAAACGACGGGCACATTGGGCAAAGTCCTCGAAATCTCCGCGGCAGCGGCAAGGCCGTTCATGAGGGGCATCAGGAAATCGAGAATGATGAGGTCCGGCTTGAGTTCGAGCGCCAGAGACACAGCGGACCGGCCATTCGTAGCCTCGCCGCAAACAGCCCACCCATTCTGCCGCGACAACACGTCCCTCAACGCGTTGCGAACGGACTCGTTGTCGTCCGCGATCAGAATTTTCCGCATCTAACGAAAAGCGCCATCATCTCGGACGCGAAAATCTCCTCTAAATCCCTATGTCGTTTATCCAACATAAGGAGGGTGGGACGCACAATATATACAAGGCCTTACAAAGAGAATACAGATATTTACGTATCCCGCCGGTGCCGTGCACGTAATAGCCATGTAGTCCATCCTACAGAAACTTGCATTGCCTTTGCTAAACCCGCTAAATACCTTATTTGCTTTTTGTTAGAGAGCCTTCAGACTTTTCATGGGTATATGTGAATAGAAAGGACCGGTACTCACTGTAAGATCGTGGCCCAACCTGAAACCCAACTAGTCTCCTCCATCCCGGCGAACGCACGGGTCCTGAAGGCAAAGCAGTCCACAACGGCATTTTGCTGTCACTAAGTGACCGGGAATTCCGCGCCATTCGTAATCGCCTGGAATTTACGGGACTAGCACATCACGGTATCCTTCACGAAAGCCAACGCCCCGCCCGTAACGTTTATTTCCTCAACGAAGGATTGGTTTCGATGGTTGTAGTTATGTCAAACGGAAAAACAGCCGAAGCCGGCGTGGTTGGCAACGAAGGCGTTGTCGGAATGGAGGCGTTGTTCGGGATGCGCCGAAGCCCGTTGCGCGAGATTGTTCAGATCGCCGGTACCGCGCACCGTATTTCAGGCGGCAATCTGCAAGCCTTGCTTCGTGCTTTTCCAAACGTTCTGATGCGCTTCAGCCGCTTCGCCATTATCAATCGTATGCAGATTTCGCAAACGGCCGCTTGCAATAGACTGCATGCAGTGGAGGAGCGGCTCGCGCGTTGGCTGTTGCTGACGCAGGATCGCGTGCAGTCCGGCTTCATTCCAATGACGCACGATTTTCTCGCCACAATGTTGGGTACAGACCGCGGAAGCGTTACGGAAGCTGCTGGCTCCCTTCAGAAGGCCCGTATCATCGAATATTCGCGAGGTTCGGTTCGCGTGCTCAACCGCAGGGCTTTGGAAGCCTCTTCCTGCGAGTGCTACGAATTGATCCGCGGATACAATGGCGAGCTTTTTCGGTAGTTCGGGCCCGTGCGGCGAAACAAATGCTTCGCTGTTGTGCTGCGCGCAGGAATGACGTAGTCTTTCAGAGAAGCGAAACTTCAGAGAAGCCAAACCCGAACTAGCCCAAGACCGACGGCCTGCTTCGCCGTAGTTGCCCAGTAAGTTATCTGCCTGTAACGGGATACAGACTTTACTGTAGAGAACTGTAGGCCGAGTCATGTTAATTCCGTATAGATTTCCGAATCCATGTCACACCTAAGGACGCGCTAGGCTGCGCAGTCTTCCGGTCGATTAATCCTCAGTCGTAGGAGTCGTACACGCAATGAAAACGCAAGAAAAGATTAACGGAGAGCGTCGCGCCGTCAATAACGGACATCGTCGCACCATTAACGGCGGTGACGGCGCAAACGAGTCGAACCTCGACTTGATCCTCACCTGCCTGCGGGCCATGCGCGACGGCGATTTCTCCGTTCGCCTGCCGAGTTCATGGACGCTTGTCGAAGGTAAGATCGCGGACACGTTCAACGAAATCGTCGCTGCGAACGAGCAAATGGCTCGCGATCTGCAACGCGTCTGCCAAATGGTAGGTAAGGACGGCAGGACGCGCGAACGCGCGCACTTCCATGAAACCCGCGGCGACTGGGGCCGAATTGAAGTCTACGTCAACGAACTCGTAGACGATCTTCTCCGGCCGACCACCGAAATGACGCGCGCCATTGCGGCCGTCGCCCAGGGAAATCTAACGCAGACCGTCCGATTGGACGTCGATGGACGTCCGCTGCAAGGCGAATTTCATCGTTCGGCCAGCATCGTCAATACCATGATTCAACAGCTCGGCGTCTTCACATCAGAAGTGACGCGCGTTGCTCGCGAAGTCGGTAGCGAAGGCCGCCTCGGCGGCCAAGCCAACGTGCCCGGCGTCGCGGGAACGTGGAAGGATCTAACCGAGTCTGTGAACGCGATGGCCGGTAATCTCACGGCTCAAGTTAGAAACATCGCGGAAGTAACGACCGCCGTCGCCAGCGGCGACCTCTCGCGCAAGATTACTGTCGATGTTCGCGGCGAAATCCTCCAACTCAAAGAAGCTATCAACACGATGGTGGATCAACTGCGCTCCTTCGCTTCTGAAGTGACGCGTGTCGCTCGCGAAGTCGGCACCGACGGACGTTTAGGTGGCCAAGCCGTAGTGCCCGGTGTGGCAGGCACTTGGAAAGACTTGACCGACTCCGTGAATGCGATGGCCAGCAACCTCACAGGCCAGGTCCGCAATATCGCGGAAGTTACGACTGCTGTGGCTCGCGGCGATCTTTCGCGCAAAATCACGGTAGACGTGAAAGGCGAAATTCTCGAACTGAAGGACACCATCAATACGATGGTGGACCAACTGAACGCGTTCGCGGGCGAAGTGACGCGCGTGGCTCGCGAAGTCGGCACCGAAGGAAAGCTCGGAGGCCAGGCTGCCGTGCCAGGCGTCGGCGGCACGTGGAAAGACCTCACGGACAACGTGAATTTCATGGCCAGCAATCTTACCGGCCAGGTCCGCAACATCGCTGAAGTCGCCACGGCAATCGCGACCGGCGACCTCTCGCGCAAGATCACCGTCGATGTTCGCGGCGAAATTCTCCAGCTCAAAGAGACGCTCAACACGATGGTCGACCAACTCAACCGGTTTGCTGGCGAAGTGACGCGCGTCGCTCGCGAAGTCGGCACCGACGGCAAACTCGGCGGACAAGCGCAAGTGCCCGGCGTCGCCGGCACGTGGAAAGACCTAACCGAGTCGGTCAATTCGATGGCCGGCAACCTCACCGACCAGGTCCGTAATATCGCTGAAGTCGCCACCGCTGTTGCGCGCGGCGACCTCTCGCGCAAGATCACCGTCGATGTGAAGGGCGAAATTCTCGAACTGAAAGATACGCTCAACACGATGGTGGACCAGCTCAACGGCTTCGCGGGCGAGGTTACCCGCGTGGCTCGCGAAGTCGGTACCGAAGGAAAACTAGGTGGCCAGGCGCAGGTACCCGGCGTCGCTGGCACATGGAAAGACCTCACGGACAATGTGAACTTCATGGCCAGCAACCTCACCGGCCAGGTCCGCAACATCGCCGAAGTTACCACCGCTGTCGCGCGCGGCGACCTCTCACGCAAAATCACTGTCGACGTGAAGGGCGAAATTCTCGAACTGAAAGACACCATGAACACGATGGTGGACCAACTCCGCGCCTTTGCTTCCGAAGTAACGCGCGTGGCCCGCGAAGTTGGCACCGACGGCAAACTTGGTGGCCAGGCGCTCGTGCCAGGTGTCGCTGGCACATGGAAGGACTTGACGGATTCCGTCAACTCGATGGCCAGTAACCTCACAGGCCAGGTCCGTAACATTGCCGAAGTCTCCACGGCCATCGCGAGCGGCGACCTTTCAAAGAAGATTACGGTGAACGTCAGCGGCGAAATCCTGCTCCTGAAAGACACCATCAACACCATGGTCGATCAGTTGCGCTCCTTCGCATCCGAAGTCACGCGCGTGGCTCGCGAAGTCGGTACTGAAGGGCGCCTCGGCGGTCAGGCGAACGTGCCAGGTGTCGCCGGCACGTGGAAAGATTTGACGGACTCGGTCAACTCGATGGCCGGAAACCTCACCGCACAAGTCCGCAACATCGCTGAAGTCACCACCGCCGTTGCGCTCGGCGATCTCTCGCGCAAAATCACGGTGGACGTGAAGGGCGAAATTCTCGAACTAAAAAATACGATTAACACCATGGTGGACCAGCTCAACGCGTTCGCCGGCGAAGTGACTCGCGTGGCTCGCGAAGTCGGAACGGAAGGAAAGCTGGGAGGCCAGGCGCAAGTGCCCGGCGTCGCCGGCACCTGGAAAGACCTCACGGACAACGTGAACTTCATGGCCGGCAACCTCACCGCTCAGGTCCGCAACATCGCCGAAGTCGCCACCGCCATCGCCACCGGCGACCTCTCCAAGAAAATTACTGTGGACGTCCGCGGCGAAATCCTTCAGCTCAAGGAAACGCTGAACACGATGGTCGAGCAGCTCCGCTCCTTTGCCGCCGAAGTAACGCGCGTCGCTCGCGAAGTCGGCAGCGAAGGACGGTTGGGCGGTCAGGCTAACGTGGCGGGTGTTGCGGGAACATGGAAAGATCTCACGGATTCCGTGAACGCGATGGCCGGAAACCTCACGGGCCAGGTTCGCAACATCGCCGAAGTCACCACCGCCGTCGCGCGCGGCGACCTTTCGCGCAAGATCACCGTCGACGTGAAAGGCGAAATTCTTGAACTAAAGAACACCATCAACACCATGGTGGACCAGCTCAATGCGTTCGCCGCCGAAGTCACGCGCGTCGCTCGCGAAGTCGGCACCGAAGGCAAACTCGGAGGCCAGGCCGCTGTGCCCGGAGTCGCCGGCACCTGGGGCGACCTCACGGACAACGTAAACGTCATGGCGGCGAACCTCACCGAGCAAGTGCGAGGCATCGTGAAAGTCGTCACCGCCGTCGCGAATGGCGAACTGACGCAAAAGCTTACTGTGAACGCAAAAGGCGAAGTCGCTGCGCTCGCCGAGACCATTAACAATATGACGGACACCCTGGCGACCTTCGCCGATCAGGTCACTACCGTCGCCCGCGAAGTCGGTGTCGAAGGCCGCTTGGGCGGTCAGGCCAACGTTCCCGGCGCCTCGGGCACGTGGAAAGACCTCACCGGTAACGTCAACCTGCTCGCCGACAACTTGACGCGCCAGGTCCGCGCCATCGCCGAAGTCGCCACGGCTGTGACGAAGGGCGACCTCACGCGTTCAATTCAAGTGGAAGCCAGCGGTGAAGTCGCCGAGCTGAAGGACAACATCAACACGATGATTGATAACCTTCGGCTCACTACCGATCGCAACAAGGAGCAGGACTGGCTCAAGACCAACCTCGCTCGCTTCACCGGCATGTTGCAAGGTCAGCGTGACCTCACAACGGTCGGTCGCACGCTTCTTTCCGAGCTCGCCCCGCTCGTTAACGCGCAGCAGGGCGTCATCTACCAGATGGAAACGGACGGGACGGCTGAGCTCGTTCTGCTGTCCGCTTACGCCGATAACATCGAAGCCGGGCACCCCACGCGTCTCCAGCTCGGCGAAGGACTCGTCGGTCAATGCGCTGCCGAAAAACGCCGCATATTCATTACGGATTTGCCTGAACGCACCACGCCCATTCGTTCGGGTCTTTTCACCGCCGTGCCGCAAAATGTGATCGTTTTGCCCGTGCTGTTTGAAGACCGCGTCAAGGCCGTGATCGAACTCGCCACTCTCAATACATTCACCACATCGCACTTGGCGTTCCTCGAGCAGCTCACCGCGAGCATCGGCATCGTGCTCAACTCCATCGAAGCCACGATGCAGACCGAAAGCTTGCTGAAGCAATCGCAGCAGCTCGCCGGCGAACTAACGACCCAGCAGCGCGAGTTGCAGCAGAAAAATGAGCAGCTCGCTCTGAAAGCGCAACAGCTCGCTGAACAAAACGCCGAAGTCGAACGCAAAAATCAGGAAATCGAACAAGCTCGCCGAGCACTGGAAGAGAAGGCTAAGGAACTCGCGCTCACCTCCAAGTATAAGTCAGACTTCCTGGCGAATATGTCCCACGAACTACGCACACCCCTCAACAGCATCCTGGTCCTCGGCCAGCAGCTCGGCGAAAATCTCGACGGCAACCTGACCCCCAAGCAGGTGGAATTCGCGCGCACGATTCATGGCGCGGGAACCGACCTGCTGAACCTGATCAGCGATATCCTCGACCTTTCCAAGATCGAGTCGGGCACCGTTTCCGTGCAGGCGGAGGAAGTCTTCTTCACCAGCCTGCTCGAAATGGCCGCCCGTCCCTTCCGGCACGAGGCGGAAAATCGGCGCCTCACGTTCGAAGTTCAGGCCGATCCGCACCTGCCCCGCGGCTTCGTCACGGACTCGAAGCGTTTGCAGCAAGTGCTTAAGAATCTCCTGTCTAACGCTTTCAAATTCACTGAGCAGGGCAAGGTGCGCCTTGCCGTCAAGGGTGTTACAAGCGGTTGGTCGCCGGATCATCCGGTTCTCAGCACCGTCAGCTCCGTGATCGCGTTCGAAGTCTCCGATACCGGCATCGGCATTCCTCAGGAGAAGCAGCGCATCATCTTCGAAGCCTTCCAGCAGGCCGATGCAGGCACTGCGCGCAAGTACGGCGGCACAGGTCTCGGCCTTGCCATCAGCCGCGAACTTGCCAGCCTCCTCGGTGGCGAAATTCAACTTAAAAGCGCCCCCGGCGAAGGCAGTACCTTCACGCTCTATTTGCCCCAGATGTACGTCGCTCCTCCGGTTTCCTCCAAACTCCAACAGCCGGAAGTCGCGGCGTCGCACATGCACACGACCAGCGCAGCCATCGCCGAAAGCGTTGCTGAGCAAATTGCCGACGATCGTAACAACCTCGAACCGGGTGACATTACCCTGCTCATCGTTGAAGACGACCTGCATTACGCTCACGTCCTGCGCGAGATCGGGCACGACAGAGGCTTCAAGGTGCTCCTTGCCACGCGCGGCTCAGACGCGCTCATGCTCGCCCGCGAGTTCACCCCAACGGCTATCTCGCTCGACGTCTACCTCCCGGACATGCTCGGCTGGACCGTCCTGAATCACCTGAAGCGCGATCCCGCCACGCGCCACATCCCGGTGCAAATGCTCACGCTGGACGAAGACCGCAGTCACGCTCTTGCTCGCGGCGCTTTTGCCTTCGTCAATAAGCCCGCTTCACGCGAATCGCTCGACGCGGCCCTCTCGCGCATGAAGGAGTACGCCCAACCTCGCAGCAAGCGGCTCCTGATCGTCGAAGACAATGCAGCCGAGCAAATGAGCATTCGCGAGCTGCTTGTTCATGACGATATAGACGCCACTGTCGTCGCCAGCGGAAAAGAAGCGCTCGACGCGATGCATGAAACTCAATACGATTGCATGGTGCTCGACTTGCGCCTGCCCGATATGACCGGCTTCGACGTGCTCGAGCGCATCGCCGAAACTCCTTCGTTGGCCGATATGCCCGTCGTTGTCTTCACCGGAAAAGAGCTTTCGCCGGACGAAGACGCTCGCCTCCACGCGCTCGCCCGCAGCGTGGTGGTAAAGGGCGTGGAATCACCCGAACGCCTGCTGGACGAAACGGCCCTCTTCCTGCATCGCGACATCACAAAGCTGCCGCAGAACAAACAGAAGATGCTCGATCGCCTGCATCATTCGGACGAAGCACTCGTCGGCAAGAAAGTCCTTGTAGTCGACGACGACGTGCGCAACATATTCGCGCTAAGCAGCGTTTTGGAGCGCCGCGGAATGGTCGTGCTCGCCGCCGGCACGGGCGCCGAAGCCATCGCCATTCTCGAATCCACTCCAAACGTCGCCATCGCCCTGATGGACATCATGATGCCGCAAATGGACGGGTATGAAACGATGCAGGTGATTCGCGA
>DATNBB010000131.1:0-11329 GCA_035607335.1 Binatia bacterium
CGTTTTGCGGGCTCTCGCTCGGCGGAATGATCGGCCAGTGGCTCGGCGCCAATGCGGGCGACCGGCTCACGCATTTGGTGCTTGCGAATACGGCGGCGAAGTCGGCAAACCCGGGTGCGATGGAAGAGCGGCGGACGAAAGTGCTGAAGAGCGGCATGGCCGCCGTCGCCGATATGGTGATGGGGCGATTTTTCACGCCAGAGTCTGTCGCGGCGAATCCGCCGGAGGTGGCTTCGGTGCGGCGTACGCTGCTGGCGACGAATCCTGAGGGATACGCGGGATGCTGCGCGGCTGTGCGCGATATGGACAATACCGGGTTCTTGCCGAAAATTCAGACGCATACGCTTGTGATTTTTGGCGATCGCGATCTTTCGACGCCGTGGAAGGGAAACGGCGATGTGCTCGGGGCGTCGATTCCCGGCGTGCAAGTGGTGGGACTGCCGACGGCGCATCTTTCGAATATCGAGGCACCACGATCATTTTTGGCAGCGCTCTTTGATTTCATGCAGCAGCCTGAAGGCAATCTGCTGGAAGAAGGCTTCAAGAAGCGGCGGGAAGTTCTTGGCGATGTGCACGTGGATCGTGCTGTGGCAAATACCACCGACTTCAATCGCGAATTTCAGGAGATGCTGACGCGCATCGCATGGGGCACGATCTGGATGCGGCCGCATTTCGACCAGCGCATGCGTCGGCTGATGGCGCTAACGACGCTTGCGACCCGCGCAGCTTGGGACGAATTTCGCATGCATTTGCGGACCGGCTTTGCTCACGAGCTTGAGCCTTGCGACGTGAAAGAGCTTCTGTTGCAGCTTTCGATTTACGCGGGCGTTCCCGCGGCGAATACCGGTTTTCACATTGCGATGGAGGAATTGCAACGTTCTCCTGAGAAGTGAGAGGCGATTTCGTCGTCTCGCCCGATGGGTCATTTCTTTAACCAAGCGGCGGGATGCCCTACAGTCGGCCGGTCCAAACTGGCGCGAGCCAGGCGACGGGTTTTGCGGGATCGGCGCCAGGAGCGTCGCCGCCGCCGGCGTTCCACACGCGAACGAAGAAATACTTGTTTGTGGAATCGTGAATCGCGGGTTTCCATTCGACTGAGTACGCGGGAGCTGGGACAGCGTATGACTGCACCACAGCGCCGCCGTCACCCACAATATCGATCTTCGTGATCTTGTCGCTCGGATTTGCCGTGTCCGGATCGCTGATGACAATGTCGAAAGCGAAAGCGTCCGGGCGATTCAGAGTCGAGCCCATGATTGCGCCATTCACGGTGTATCTGCACTGGATGTTCTTATCGAGTGCGGCGTAGGTACGCCTGTTCTTCATCGCGTCGAGAATCGCGGCCTTCGTCTTGCTCTGTGCCAGAACGAACGTGCGCGACACGCCTTTGGCAATTCCTTGCGTACCGTGATTATCCAAACCGGACACCGGAGAAACCTTCCAGCCTTTGTCCAGCGCGGCGATGAACGCGTCATAGTGAATTTTGTTGTTTGAATTGATCACTTCGAGCATCGTGAGGATGTCCGTCACTTGTGGATCGCGATAAGCCCAGTCATTGTACTGATCCTTTGCAGGATGATTGAAGCTTGCGACGACAGGTCCATCGCCATTCGATTTCGCTGTTTCGAGCCATTTATAGAAATGCGGAAGATCGTTTCCGCGCTCAAGTGCGTTCAGGGTGCTGTCGGAATTAATCACATTGAGGTGCCCAACGCCAGCCGGGCTATCGTTCTCTGAAAATTCAAATCCGGCGAGCGCGACGAAGTTGCTGTCTGTCGCCTCGGACGCAGCTTTTTTCGTGGCGACCCACCCGGGACTATCCGGACCTGCCGGATTGAATGCGGGTTCCTGAGAGTGGTCGCTGACGGTGTAAAAGTCGAAACCAGCCGCCTTTGCCAATTCGAAATGCTTTGACGGAGGACCCTGAAATTCCTGCCAATCAGGTCTCAATATGATGTCGGAACTCGGAATTTGCCACGAATTGATGACGTACATTGCCGCGCATTTGCCGTTTGTTTTGACATAGCCATCATTCCACTTGTAAAGGTCGGGATTTTCTGGGCTGTTTCCGTATACGCGTATCCCTGCGCAGCCGTTGTTGTCGTATTGGGCGCCGTGGGACCACGTGTATTCGGTGTGCGAGTGGGTATTGCCCGCGTAGATGTGATATTCGGTCAATGGTGCATGCGCGCCGAGGCCAGCGAGCGCGAGTACAAGGCCGGAAAACGCAAGAATACAGAATCGTGTATTTCGCATCGTGATCTTTCGCTGTTTTAACGTGTTCTTAAATCTTGTCGCAACACAGCCGCACGTGGAGACTATCACAGGCCAAAGTCGCGGGTGTGAGAAAGGCTATATCACTTGCGGAATGCAAGTGATCGTGCTACGTTTCTGCGCGTGCCCGGCAGACCGAAGACAAACCATAGGTCCGGTTGTCCCGTAAGCGTTTCGCTGGAAGTCTTCGGCGACCGCTGGTCGCTGCTGATTGTCCGGGACATGATGGTGCGCGGGTTGCGAAGCTTCAAGGATTTTCAGGAATCCGGCGAAGGAATTGCGACGAACATTCTTGCCGACCGTTTGAAAAAACTGGAGGCGGCCGGAATCGTCATTGCAGCGGCGGAAGAGATGGATCGGCGAAGAGTGAATTACCGGTTGACGGAAAAAGGGATCGATTTGGCTCCGGTGATGTTAGAACTGCTGATCTGGGGCGCGCGTCATGAATCGACGGCCGCGCCGTGTGCCGTGATCGATCATATGGAGAGCAATCGCAGCGCAATTCTGGCAGAGACAAGGCGGCGATGGGCTGAAGACGATCGCACGCCGATATTGCCGAAGTTCGATAGCAAACGCAAAAAGGAGCGAGCATGAGCAAGGTGCGAGTGCTGGTGGGAACGAAGAAGGGCGCGTTCATTTTGAGTGCCGATGGAAAACGCGAGAAGTGGGATGTGAGTGGACCGTTTTTTGGAGGCTGGGAAATTTATCACCTGAAAGGATCGCCGATTAAGCCGGACCGCATCTACGCTTCGCAATCGAGCGGCTGGTTCGGGCAGGTGATTCAGCGCTCCGATGATGGGGGCAAAACGTGGGATACGCCCGGCGGCGGCATCAAGATGGAGCCGGGACAAATGCCCTCAGGCAAGAGCAACATGTTTGTCTACGATACATCCTCGCCGAACGGCGCCGAATTGCACACGCATCAGTGGTACGACGGCACGCAGCACCCGTGGGAATTCAAGCGCGTGTGGCACTTGGAACCGTCGCTGACGGACGCCGACGCTGTCTACGCCGGCGTTGAAGACGCCGCGCTCTTCCTTTCGACCGATGGCGCGAAAAGCTGGCATGAGTTGGCGGGCTTGCGCGGGCATGGAACCGGACCGCGTTGGCAGCCAGGCGCAGGCGGAATGTGTCTGCACACGATTATTCTCGACCCGCAGAATCCAAAGCGGATTTACATTGCGATTTCGGCGGCGGGAGCGTTTCGCACGGACGACGGTGGGAAAACGTGGAAGCCGATCAATCGAGGACTCTTTTCGCAATACATTCCCGATCCGAATGCCGAAGTGGGGCATTGCGTTCATCATGTGGCGATGCACAAATCGCGGCCGAACACGCTATTTATGCAGAAGCACTGGGACGTAATGCGCAGCGACAATGCGGGTGATCAGTGGACCGAAGTGAGCGGCAATTTGCCGACCGATTTCGGATTTGTGATTGACGTTCACGCGCACGAGCCGGAAACGATCTATGTGGTGCCCATCAAGAGCGACTCGGAGCATTTTCCGATGGATGGCAAGTTGCGGGTGTATCGCAGTCGCAGCGGTGGTAACGAATGGGAAGCGTTGACGAAAGGCTTGCCGCAAAAGGATTGCTACGTGAACGTTCTTCGCGACGCAATGGCGGTCGATTCGCTGGATTCGTGCGGAATTTATTTTGGCACTACTGGCGGGCAGGTTTTCGTTTCACCGGATGCGGGCGACAACTGGACGCCGATCGTGGAGAGCCTGCCGCCGGTGCTTTCGGTTGAGGTGCAGACGTTGTCATGATTCGCGTGGTATTGCCGGCGCATCTGCGCGCGCTCGCGCACGTGAGCAGCGAGATCAGCATCGAGGTGCCACGTCCAGTGACGCAACGTTCCGTGCTCGATGCGCTTGAGAACGCGTATCCGATGCTTCGCGGTACGATTCGCGATCACGTGACGCAGGCGCGCCGGCCATTTTTGCGGTTCTTTGTGTGCTCCGAGGATTGGTCGCACGAGTCGCCGGATACGCCGCTGCCGGAGGATATTGTTTCCGGCAAAGAACCGCTTTACATCGTAGGCGCAATCGCAGGCGGCTGATTCACTCCTGTCAAGACATCTCAGAGCGCGATGTCCTTGGTTTCGCGCGCGGCGAGCAGGCCGGCAACAGTGAGCAACGCCGCGGCCGTGAGATAGTAGCCCACCCAATTAAGCCCATGCGTGCTGGCGAGCCAAATGGCAATGTACGGCGCCAGAGACGCTCCAAAAATCCCGGCCAGGCTGAATGTGATCGAACTGGCTGTATAGCGCACCTGCGTGGGGAAAAGCTCGGCAAGGAGAGTGCCGAGCGGACCGTACGACAACCCCGCCAGTGCCATTCCAATCGAGAGCGCTGCCATCACACCAGCGGTTCCAGCAAGGAAGAGCGGTCCCATCACGAGACCGAAGACGGCCATGGCGCCGTTCGCCCACAATGAGATGGCGCGGCGGCCGCGTTCGGCGAGCATTCCGCTGACGGGCACGGCCACTGCGAAGAAGAGAATTGCGATCAGCTGCATGACAAGGAACTTGTTGCGCCCATAGCCGAGTTGAGTGCTGCCCCACGAAAGCGCGAAAACGCTCATGAGATAAAAGAGTGTGAATATGCCGAGCGAAGATAGTGTTCCGATTACAAGCAGCGCGGGATATTTTCGAAAGACCGTGGCAAATGGCACCTTAACGGTGGCGCGACGGCTGATCGCTTCGCGAAAAACGGGCGTCTCGGTGATCGTCAGCCGCACGTACAGACCGATGAGTACAAGGACGGCGCTGGCGAGAAATGGAATGCGCCATCCGAAGGCGAAGAATTGATCGTTCGTCAGCCACTTCGATATGGCCAGGAAAATTCCGCCCGACAGGATGAAGCCGACGGGCGGACCCATCTGCGGAAACATGCCGTACCATGCGCGCTTCCCAGGCGGAGCATTTTCTATCGCGAGCAAGACCGCGCCGCCCCATTCGCCGCCGAGGCCAAGACCCTGTCCGAATCGGAACAACGCGAGCAGGACGGGCGCAAGGATGCCGATTGCGGCGTGGCTTGGAAGCGCGCCGATTGCGACCGTCGAAATTCCCATCGTGAGAAGCGCAGCGACGAGAGTTGCCTTGCGTCCGATGCGGTCGCCAAAATGTCCAAAGAGGACCGAGCCGATCGGGCGTGCGATGAAGGCGATTGCAAACGTCGCGAGCGAGGCCAGCGTCGCCGACACCGGATCGGATGCAGGGAAAAACAATTTTGGGAAAACGAGAACGGCAGCCGTTCCGTAAATATAGAAATCGAAATATTCAATTGTGGTGCCGATAAGGCTGGCGAAGAGAACCTGCGCGGGCCGATTGAGGGCGCGAGCGGCAGTCTCGTTCTTGGAGGTTTCGGCATGGAAGGATTCGCTCAAAGGGCCACAAGCTTACTTCATACGGAAGAGTTGCGGCATGCGAATTTATGCAAATTCGGCCCCGAAGCGTCTATGCGGTTTTGTTGCGGCGTTTGGCGAGTGGCGCGCAAAAAGTGATCAATGGCGGCTTGGATTCGCGTTCGGCGGGCGGAAGCGACAGCACCGGAGGACGGTTTATAGAAGGACGCGTAATCTCGATGGGAGGCGGCGGCGTGCGCTCAAGTTTGCCGCCGATGGTGATGTAGCCTTGATCGCGAAACCAGACTTGCGCCTGCTGGTAATCGGCGGGCGTATTTAAATTATTCAAGACGAGCCCGTCCGGATCGAACTCACGCCATTCCCTTTCTTTCAACACTTCGAGTCGCAGAACCTTCAGTGTCTCGGTGACTTTGGGAACACGCCGCATGAGCGATTGGGCAAACGCATTGCAGCAATCGCGATGATATATGGCCGCAAGCGGTTCCAGACCCCGCCGGGTTCTCGGGATTACCACTTCGGCGTGCGAATTCGCAGCCCGATGGAGCAACCATGCAAGCCAGCGGATGTTCAGGTAAGGCATGTCGCATGCGAGGATCAAATTCCATGTCGAGTGCGAGTGCGAAAGAGCCGTTACGATACCCGCCAAAGGGCCATTGCGGCGGTTCACTTCGGAGCGGATTCCGAAATCGTCGTCGGGAATCGTCCGGATCCCCGCTGGTACGGTGTTGCGCCTCGCGCCAATGACGGTGATCTTGCGTACGAGCGGCTCGAGGAGCCGCGCCGTTTGCAGAATGAGCGGGACGCCGCCGAAATCAAGCAAATGCTTCGCGCGTCGCATCCGCGAGCTGACGCCACCGGCGAGAATGAACGCCTCGAAAGAGGGGCTGTCTTTTGCGCGCGTCACCATCGCGGGAGAATCCTTTTCCAATTTGGGTCAACGTGCTTCCGCATTTCGGCTTCGTCGTCGCGCTTTCGGAAGGAACATTTGGCGAAGCGTTCGCGACCGCGCGCGAGCTGGTCATAATCGAGATCGACGCCCAGGCCCGGCTTGTCAGGGATGCGGACGCGTCCGCGATGGAATTTGATGCGGCCGCCCTCAACGATTTCGTCGTGCGCAGTTTGCCAGGGATAGTGCGTATCGCACGCATAGGCGAGATGAGGCGTGGACGCGGCGGCGTGCGCCATCGCCATTAGCGAGACGCCCAGATGACTATTCGAGTGCATCGAGAGGCCCAGGCCAAACGTCTCGCAAACTTTTCCGAGATGCTGCACTTGCCGAATGCCACCCCAATAATGCGGATCACAGAGCACGATCTGAACCGCATCCGTTCGCACACTTTCTGATAGGTCGGCGAACGACGTGACCGCGACATTGCTTGCGAGCGGCGTGGGCACTTCGGCGTGCAGCAGCTTTTGGCGGACTTCGGCCATACCTGCGAGAGTGGCCGTGGGATCCTCGAGATAGCCGCCATTATCCAGTTCGGATTGCAGCGCTTTGCCGATTTCGACCGAAGTTTCTACCGACCAGGCGCAGTTCGGATCGAGTCGAAGCGGCACTTTGGGACCGAAGGCGGCGCGAAGCTGCCGGATCGTTTCAATCTCGATTTTCGGGTCCAGCACGCCAGCCTTGAGCTTTATCTCATCGAAACCGTACTCACGCGTCATCTGCTGGACTTGCTTGACAATCGCCTCGGGCGTGAGCGCTTCGCCGTAGAAATCATCGCGTTGATCGCCGTTTTCTCCGCCTCCACCCGCATGCTTATAGAATGCGTACGCGGAAAACGCGACTTCGCCTCGTGCCCGGGCGCCAAGCAGATCGCACACAGGTTTGCCGATGGATTTGCCGATCAGGTCGAGACATGCGATTTCGAGCACGGAGTTGATGCGCGCTTCCATGTCGAGCGGGTTTTCGCCGGGTACGAGATACATTTGCGAACGATCCTGGCTGGTTCCCGTACACTTCGTGCCCAGTTGAGTGGCGATTTCGCCCAAGAGCCTAAATGGATCGGAGCCGGCCAGTTTTGGCTTAAGCGACTCCAACACGCGTGCAATGGCTTCACCGCCGTGTGTTTCGCCGAGGCCGATGATGCCATCGCCGCCATCGAGTTCGATGATCGTGCGCAGCGCATATGGCGCGTGCAGGCCATAAGAGCTGCGCAGCGGCGGATCGGCGATCGCGACGGAATGCACGCGCAATTCGGCGATTCGCAATCCGGTGGCGGCAGCTTTTACGGACGCGGTTCTTTCATCCAGCATCGGACAATCATTGCTCCATTCAGAAAATTGGCATTAGAGAGTACACCCGAATTGCGTTGAGGCGGGCGGGATCCCGACTTGCTTTGCAGAGTAAGCTAGACCGCGGCGTATCATAAATGCGGTACTCCATCCCGACCTTGTTTCAAACTAGCCCGTACGGGTGGAATTGAATATTTTGCAATTCCGGAGACACGAGGGTAGGCTATGCGCCGAATGAGGTGCAGCGCGACCTGATCTGAGGGTAGCCCATGTCGAACGCGTTTCGTAAACTCGCCATCATCAGCGCACTTTCCGCCGCCGTGCTTTCGTTCCCCGCACTCGCGCAACACCAAAGTTGGATGGCTCCTTCCAGCAGCGATTTCCCGCTTGTCGGCGGAAACCTCGCCAATCAACGCTACTCCTCGCTCGCACAGATCACGCCTGCGAATCTCTCCCGGCTCGGCGGTGCCTGGATGGTCCACGTCAACGCGCAAGCGGCCGGCAGTATGGAAGCCACGCCGATTGTCGTCAATGGCGTCATGTATGTCCCGACGGGCGCCGGCGGCGTTGTCGCGCTTGATGCCGCCACCGGCTCGGTGAAATGGAAATATCAATCGCCGAATGGCGGCGGCACGAATCGCGGTGTTTCGGTGGGCGACGGCAAAGTATTCAGCTCAGGCGGCGGCAATACGCTCGTCGCGCTCGATCAGGAAACCGGCGAGATGGCCTGGACTGCGAAAGTCGGTGACCGTGGAACCACGGTCGCGCCCGCCGTTTACTACGATGGCCTCGTTTACATGGGTGTGTCCGGAGGCGAAGGCGGCGTGCGCGGATATTTCGCCGCATTCGACGCGAAAACCGGCAAAGAAAAATGGGGCTTCTGGACTACGCCCGCTCCCGGCGAACGCGGCTCCGACACGTGGGAAGGCGATTCCTGGAAATACGGTGGCGGGCCGGTTTGGATGCAGCCTGCGATCGATCCCGATCTTGGCATGGTCTATTTTTCGGTTGGGAATGCCTCGCCGGACAACGATGGCACGCAGCGCGGCGGCGATGATCTTTTCACGTCGTCGATTGTTGCGCTCGACCTGAAAACTGGCGCGTACAAATGGCATTTTCAGGAAGTTCATCACGATATCTGGGATTACGACGATGAGGCCGCGCCGGTTCTGGCGGACATCAAGTACCACGGGCAAACGCGGAAAGTCCTGATCCATGCCGGCAAGACAGGCTTTCTTTACATATACGACCGGACGAACGGCAAACCGCTCATCGGCATCGAGGAAAAGCCTGTGCCGCAGGAGCCGCGCATGAAGACGGCTACCACGCAGCCTTTTCCGATTGGCGATTCATTTGTGCCCACTTGTCCTGAACCTGGCAGTGTTGCAGCCGGATCGAAAAGCAGCTGCATTTTCGGCGCGTATTGGGACGAGCCCGTGGTCATGGCGCCCGGCACGCAAGGCGGAGTCACGTGGGCGCCGATCGCTTTCGATCCAAAGACGGGATTCGTTTACGTGGGCGGCTGCGTGATCAATTCCTCCTTTTCGCTCCGCCGTGAAGAGTGGGACGCGCAAGCGAACCGCTTCCAGTCCGTCGGGCAGGGAAGGGGCCTCGGCTTTGCGCGACCTACGGGCGAGCCGCGTTCGGGCACGCTGACGGCAATGGACCCGACTACCAATAAGATTGTCTGGCAGAAGCGCACCACATATCCGATTGGTACCGGCAGCGGATTGCTTACGACGGCGTCAGGCTTGATTTTTCACGGCGAATCGGACGGACGGCTCGTTGCCTACGACGTGAAAGACGGAAAAGAGCTGTGGTCGTTTCAAACGGGAGCCGGCGCCGATGCACCCGTAATCACGTATGAAGTCAACGGCCAGCAGTACGTTGCGATTCTGGCAGGCGGCAATAATTTCCAGCTTTCCGGCCGCGGTGACAATCTCTGGGCGTTCAAGCTTGGCGGCACTCTTCCACCGGCTGCCGCACCCCCCGCGCCGCCGTTAACTCAACCGGCAGCGACTCAGTTTGGCCGAGGACGTGGTCGCGGCGGTGCAGGACGCGGCCCAGCGCCTGAATCGCCCACCCCCGCTACACCTGCTCCCAATAGTGAAGGCGCTCCGCGGCAATAGGATTGGAACCGTTCTTACGGATGGTGAGTACTAGCGGGTATTTGTGTGTTCACCGTCTTTTCACGAGTAGGTCACACTCAATTCGGCGATGGTTGTTCGAGGTGGTCGATAATCATCGATCTGACTGGCGCTTTTCGCGCCTCGAACTTGAGCCCTAGCTGTTCCTTCAATGCTTCGAGAAATGTCGGTGCGTCAGGGTTGTACATCAATCCTTTATTCGTCATACGATTCGGCGTAAATTCGATCGCGAAATCCACCACGCCTAGCTCAGTATTGTCTACAACCGGCTTATCGACTTGATACCAGACGCCCAGAACATCCGCCAGCATCAACGAATCAATCGCCCTCGCTCCTAGGTGGGCGACGCCAGACGCACTGACGGGCAAGTGAACGACCGTGCCACACTGTACCGGAAATCCGGCCGCGGTCGTCAGCGTCCCTTCGCTCGCCGCAACCGTGGTGCATGGAACTCCGTCCTCCTTATGCTTACGCAAGCCGGGACCGAGTTTGCCCGGTTTGTCGAGCATAAGAGCCATAACTGGCATTTCCTTAGTCTCATAATGCACGCTTAGCTGGAATCGGTCGGCGAGCAGCGACTGCATCATCAGGCGAAGCTGGTCTTTCGTAGGATTACCGCTCGCACGGGCGATAATGTCGTATTGGTTTGTATCCGCCCATTTCGGCAACTGAAGTTGTACTCTTTTCGCCTCCTCAGGTGAAAGTTTATAGGCAAAAGCGATGTATTGAGACAAGAGGAAGTCGCTCGCTCGGAATAGACCGCCGGTCGATGAGAAGGAATCCGAAAAAGAATCCATTGACCCCAGCGGCACGTTCGACTGCGTGTCGGCGTCAGGATTCGTGTCCTGCCTCACGGAGGCAACGTCAAACGATATTTTGCCGCCCGCAGCCTTCTGCCAGTCTTCAGTGAGGGACGATTGTGTACGAACGATCGACGGACTAACGATGGCGACAAGGAAGCATCCGCTGACCGCAAGCAGGTTCACTTTCCAGGCCGGACGACGATTGTTCACCGTTCTCATCTATCCACGCTACGAACGTGACATGGGAATCGGTTTTGGCGTGAAACGTTGCCAATGCAGAGCAACGGATTAACCGAAAGAATGCGGCCCCAGTCAAATAGTGGACAGGAAGCAGTCTACTCGCGACTTTCGTGCGCGCCTCTCAAACCTTCCCGGTTTGCTACTGTCTCGGTCTCGGCGAGAAGCGATTTATGCCTTTGGTAGTGGAAGCCACATTCCACAGGATTTTTCGTTTTCTCTCATCATCCACTTCACGCCGGGAAAACAGCACAAGCGGCGCTT
>DATNBB010000141.1:0-5348 GCA_035607335.1 Binatia bacterium
TCACGTCCGCAGTGTTACTGCTGTAAACGATTTCGAGCGGCGACGGACCTGTGCCGCCTTCGATGTCGACCGGCTTGCCGGAGAGGTCGGCGCCATTTGAAGTTACTGCCTTCACAAAACAGGCTCCGCAGCGCGACCACACATTGAGTAAATAACTTCCATCCGGAACATCGGTAATCGTGAACGAACCGTCGGACTGAACCTGTGCTTGGCGCCCTCCGATGGCACGGTCCTCTTCCGGAGAAAGTGCAACGGTGACAGGGCCTCCGGTCGATGAGTCGCCGCCTTCGAACGAGAGACGGCCGGTGATGTTCACTCCAACGCCGACTACAAGCGAAATATCAGTGATGTCTGAAGCCACGGTGATTTCCTGGCTGGTCGTCCGAGGCGGCCGGTCTGCTGTGGCCACGGCATTGATGATGTAGTCGCCGGCAGGTACGTTGGTGAAGCGAAAAGTGCCATCTGAGTTGGCCATAATCCTGCGCGTTGTGCCTGCCATAAATTGGGTTTCGGAGTTTTTGTTGATCAGCGTGACGAAAAGATTTGGGCCATTCTTTGCGCCAGAGGGATTCATGGCCTTGCCACCGACTTCGTAAGTACGAGTGTTGCTCGGCGCGAGCTGAAAATCCATGCCCGGAAGTTCATCACCGGGCTTCAGGTCAATTGGCGCGGCGCGTTCGGCGGAATCGGCATTGGGATAAAAGACAGGCGCATACGTGGGTTCGTCCTGATCGCCCGGACCGGCGAACATCCGTCCCATCCCCCATGATGCCATCACGTAATAGTGACCCGGCTCGATGCCAAACATGCGATACGCGCCGCGATCGTCGGTCATGACCTCGTTGACGGTGGCCATCGTTCGCTTTCCGTTCATGTATGCCCTTCGGAGAATTTGCACCGCCGCGCCTTGCAACGGGTCACCGTCTTCATCGTAAACGTGGCCGTCGATGACGGCGGTCTGTTCAAGACGGAAGGTGATGTCTTTTAGCGTCTGGCCGGCAGAGAGCGTGAGCTCTGCGCCGGGAGAATCAGCGTTCTCCTGCTGGTAGCGTTTGGAAACGTAGCCGCGGCGACTGGCGGAGAGATCGTAGCGGCCAGGCGTAATGCCGTCGATTTCGAACTGGCCGCCGGCATCGGTAGTTGTGCCGAGTGGCGGGTTCTGGTTGCGGTCGCCTATCGATGAAAGTTCGACGCGAGCTTTTCTCAGAGGCTGACCTGTACTCGCGCTGACAACGGTGCCCGAGACGGACGCAAAATTTTGCGATTGAGTTGAGGAACCGGCTGCGTTCGAGCCAGACGAATTCTGCGTGGGTGCGTATTGCGCGCGAAGCGGAATGACCGGGGCGCAAATCAGGAGTGATACGAAGAGAATCGACCGCGTGCGCGGGGCCTTATGCGTTGCAATCATGAGCACGCCATGACCGGTGAAGTAAGAACCTGAGATCGCGGCGGCGGTTGCCTCGCTGCAATTTCGCTTAGGCAGAGTGCGTCGATGCAGCGGTGCTCGCGGCAATTGGACGGGCGCGGACGCGCAAGACTTTGCGCTGGTTGGCTTCGAGCACTTCGAAGCGAATGCCATCGAAGTCAATGGATTCGCCGGTGCGCGGCACGTGGCCGACAACGGAATTGAGCAAGCCCGCAACGGTAGCCGCGTTTGTGTGCTCCTCGATTTGCGGCATCTCGATGCCAAAGATGTCGGCGAGCCGATTCACGGCCACGCTGCCGCGCAAAACGGCTGAACCGCTCGTTTCGCGCACGACCTCCGGCGCAGGACGACGGTCTTCTTCGCCAATTTCGCCGACGATTTCTTCAACTAAATCTTCCACAGTGACGACGCCGGCCATTAATCCGTATTCATCGATGACAATCGCCATTTGCTGGCTCTTGCGCTGCATTTCCTTCAGCAACTCGGAGCCGAATTTGCTTTCGGGAACGAACATGACTGGGCGCATCAGTTCACGGACGGTGCGGCGCGCGGCGTCGCGTTCGGAGACTTCCAGCACGTCGCGGCTCATGGCGATGCCGACGATATCGTCAAGCGATTTTTCGTACGCGGGTACACGGGAATATTTTGTCGTGACCATGAGCTTGCGCAATTCCTCCAGCGTGGCGGACGCCGCAATAGCAACCACGTCGGGACGCGGCGTCATTACGTCGCGCACGCGCGTTTCGCCGAATTCGACCACTTGCTCGATCAAGCGAGCATCTTCGCGCTCGATAATTCCCTCTTCTGTGGCGGCGTCGACAAAAGCTTCGATCGCCTGGTCATTATCGGGCGCTGCGGCTTCGGGCTCGGTAAGGTGCAGGACAGAGACGAGCAAATCCAACACACTTTGCACCGGCCAGATAATCCAAACAGCCACTCGGACCAGAGGGACGAAAGGCCGCAGCCAATTCCCCGGCGCGCCGGCTAAAAGAAGCCAGGGAACAAACTGCATCAGCACGACGACTTCGACGCCGAGAAAAACGACCATTTCCGCGGCCGCTTGCCACGTGCTCTCCACAAACGCGGTGATGCCGTGGGCCGTCATTGTAGCGATCATTACGAGCCAAAGGCGCGCGAGCAGATTGAATGTGGCGGCGGCGCGGACTCGATCCATGTGGAACCGTGGCTCGATTGCGGTCTCGAATGTTTCCAGGTGAGTGTGCGTTCGGCCAACGTTGACACGGCCAAGTTCGCGATAAACGCGGTCCAGATAAGCGAACACGGGAAGACCGAAAGTGAGCGCCAGCACGCCAATCGTGTAAAGGAAAGCGCGCATTTACGCGATCCTCAGCGAGCGGCGAAGTCGTTTTTCGCGACGATCCATTTGTCCGGTGTCCGTCTCGTGATCGTACCCCATCAAGTGCAAAATTCCATGCAGGATCAGGATTCGCAATTCCTGATCTAACGTACGTCCATAGAGGCGCGCATTGCGGCGAGCGACGGCCGGGGCAATGGCTATATCGCCGAGATAGGAAGTTAAGGAGGCAAAGGAGGAATGCTTTAGCCCCTGCGAATCGTGCATTGCTGCTCGCACATTCCCTTTTTTCCGGCGTGCTCCGTCATCGATTGGGAACGACAGCACGTCGGTGGGCTTATTTTTGCCACGATAGGCGGCGTTCCATTTGGCGATTTGTGCGTCCGTGACGAAGCAGACGCTGGCGGCGGTTTGCGGCAGCCGAACTTCTTTCATGGCGCGCGCAAAAAATTGTTGCATGCTGCGGATCGGCACACGGACGGCACGCTGGCAGTTGGAGATCATGCGCAGGAGGATACCAATCAGTCGCGCGGCCGATGCTCGCGCGTCGAAACGCCGGCGACACTCACAGGCCGCTTTGCGGTTCCCGGATATTCGTCATAGGCCTTGATGATCCGCTGGACGAGGCTGTGACGCACAACGTCGCGCTCGTCGAAATGGATCATGGCGATGCCTTCGATGTTGCCTACGACTTCCATCGCTTCAACCAGCCCTGAGCGACGCTCATTCGGCAAGTCGATCTGCGTAATATCGCCCGTGATTACTGCTTTCGAGTTGAAGCCGAGACGAGTGAGAAACATTTTCATCTGCTCGCTCGTAGTGTTTTGCGCTTCGTCGAGAATCACGAAAGAGTCATTCAGCGTACGGCCCCGCATAAAGGCAAGCGGCGCAATTTCGATAATGTCTTTTTCGAGAAAGCGCTCAAGCTTGTCCGCTTCGAGCAAATCGTGCAGACCGTCGTAGAGAGGGCGCATGTAAGGATCGACTTTTTCCTGCAATGTGCCTGGAAGAAACCCAAGGCGCTCGCCCGCTTCCACAGCAGGCCGCGCGAGAATGATGCGATTCACGTCTTTGGAGAGCAGCGCGGAAACGGCCATCGCGACGGCGAGATAGGTTTTTCCCGTTCCGCCAGGGCCGATCGCAAATACCATGTCGTGGGTTTCGATCGCCTCAATATACTTTTTCTGTGTGGGGCTTTTCGGCGCGACCACTTTCTTGCCGAACGTGCGGGTGCGCGTCGGCGAGAAGGCACCGCGAAGCGCGGGCGTCGGCTCGCCAGCCGCGGCGCGCAATAAGTCGCGCACTTCCCCACTGTGCGGCGCACTCCCCTCGCGGACTCGCTCGTTATAAGCACCCACAAGTCGCGCCGCGCGTTCTACCTGCTCAGGTTCGCCCTCGATTTCGAGATCTTGATCGCCGCGAAGATGCGTGGTGACGTGCAGGGCCGATTCGAAAAATTTGAGATTTTCGTCAAGCGTGCCGAAGAATTCGTGGACTCCTCCGGCGATTCGGACGGTTTGCTTCATTAAGTGGTGAGCCGCTGGGCGGCGCTAGTGTTCTTCCCCTTCATAAATAGCCTAGCGCGCGATCGAAGGAGGGTCAAGCCGCTTGCTCTGCGACAAGCTAGTGGCCGGGAGAAACCGCGCAGAGACATACATTTAATTGTATATTTCGAGCCGCTTCCCTGCTATAGTCGCTCCCGTGCATGAGGCAGGTGAACAGCCAAAATACGCGAGCGTGGCCTGGGAGGGAGATTCCAGGGAGATCCTTCAAGGGTTCCCGGACCGTGTCAGACAGGACTTTGGTTTCCAACTTTGGCAGCTTCAATTGGGAGAAAGGCCAACCGATTACCGGTCGCTGCCGTCGGTAGGTGCCGGCGTATTTGAGCTTCGCAACCAAGACGAACGAGCCTGGTATCGGGTCATCTACCTTTCCAGAATAAATGATGTGATTTACGTTCTCCATTGCTTCGAGAAGAAAAGCCGCGAGATGCCGAGAAAAGATTTCGAGAAGGCACGGCTGCGACTCAAAGCCGTGAAGGCGCGTTTGGCGGAGGAGAAACATGAAAAGCACAATTAACAGGCCGACGCATGTAACCCGTGGCAACGTGCTGGATGACCTTGGATTTTCGCCCGAGAATGCAACGGCGCTCAAGTTCAAAGCGGAGTTGTATCGGGCGATTTTGAAGGTTGCCGAGAAGTATTCACAGAAGGAGTTGCAAGCAATTCTCGGGGAACCGCAGCCGCGCGTAAGCGAACTGCTGAACGGAAAGATCTCAAACAAGAGCGTGGATAAGCTGCTCTACTATGCCGGGCGGTTAGGGATCGAAGCAAAGGCGAAGTTCGCGCAGACTCACAAGGAAGTGGTTGAGAGGGAGCTTGCACTGGCTGAGAGGTAGAGAGATTAGCCCTCGCTCGACAAACCAAATCCAAAAGGCTCTCAAAAACGGAGCCTTCTCATTGAAGCCGTTGCGCAATTGCGCGGTACCGTGCCTTTGGGTATAGTCTAGCGCGCCGACTAAAATAGAATGTGCACGAGGTATGTGGAACTATGCCGGGGTTGTTACAAAAAATTTTGCCGCGCGAACAGTCCTTCTTCCGCATGTTT
>DATNBB010000143.1:0-6925 GCA_035607335.1 Binatia bacterium
GAAATCTCCGAGCTTAATTTCTGGAAGCCCTCTTCGTTCAACTCGATCCCGTTCATGTTGTAGCGGACAAGCAGTTCTTCGCCCTCGTCTGCGCCCGCATCTTCCATCAAGCTTTGCAACTGGTACACGCTAAACGGCGCCGCATTATCTTTGAAGAGCCGCTTTGCCATTTTTGAGCAACCCGACAAGCGATCGGAGAGATTCAGCGCGCGCGAAATCATAATGTTCGAATCGCCGTCCGTCCAAAGCGACGGCGCCGAGTCCTGAAACGCGACTCCCACGCCCAGTTCCAATGGCGGCAAGCCGGAAGCTTTTGCGCGCCCATTGTAGGCCTGGGTGACTGCGAGGATCTCGCGAGCGAGCACGCATGCGCGCGCCACCGCCCTCTGCGTCGCGCGCGTCGACTCATGTTCATAGATCGCCAGGATGATTGCGTCGCCTTCGATAAATACTTTTGCCGCGCCATAGCGTTCGAGCATCCGCTTCACGGGCTCGTGCAGATTCATGCTGAAGTGTGACGCCGGATTCATGCCGCGCGAAAGCAAATCCTTGGTCATCGACGTCGATCCGCGCACGTCCGCCTTGATTACCGCATGGTTGACGATCGGATCGTCCTTCGGCTTGCCTTCGTCCGGTAGAAGAAATTCATAGAGGCTCTTGTTCGCGCGCGAAAGCTCGCGTGCATGTTCTGAGCGAACGAGCTGAATACGCTCCATCCATGCCGCCGCCTGCTGATAATTTCGCCGGCTGCGGCGGAGGCGCATCAAATCCTCGGCGAATTGCAGACAAACCGAAAGCGTCTCTTCATGGCCCCGCCGGCGAATGCCCCGAGACGCCTCATCCAGCTTCTTCGTGGAAATCTTTCGCGCCGGGAACTGCTCGAGCACGTGCTCGACGCGTTTCATCTCGTCACGGTTGACGAGCGCCTTTTTGAGCTGCTGCAGGTGCACCGGCGGGCAGTAGTCGCTTGCAATTTTCCGAAGTTCATATCCGGCGAGCACGTGGAATAGCAAATCGCGCTCCTCGAGCCGGTGAACCCACTCTTCGAGGACTTGATTCTGCGCATTTGCGTCGTCCCCAAAGATGCGGTGCGCGTTTGCAGGTTCATTCAAATAATCGCCCAAGCGGCTCCGGTACTCGTCGGACAGGAACTCGACGCGCTGCTGGGCCGCCTCAATCTGTGGAGCAAGCTCCTCAAGATTGTTCTCAAGCGAGGTCGATTTGCGCCGCAGATCATCCAACTCCGTTCGCGGATCGGTCGCGGGCAGCCGTCGCTTGAATAGACGCGGAAAGCCATCGTCCCCGGCACGTGCGGAAAACTCCTGCCGCTCATCCTCAATTCGTGCGATCTCGGCCTTCAAAAGCCTAGCTTGTTCGATAAGGCGCTCGCATGTCTTACGCGCCTTGCTCAACTCTTGCGTATCGGCTTCGTCGTGCACGAACTCCGCGATGAAGTCAAGCAGAAGCGCATCGAACACGTCGAAGCGGTCCGGGTCGTTCATGAAATTGCCGAGCAGCACGTAGTGTTCGAGGAAAAGATGATCGTCGTTGCCGTTTTCAACGAAAAGAAAACGGTTACTCAGAATTTCGTACGTAGCATAAAAATCCTCGCCAAAGAGCGCGCGCCGCGATTTCGACAGCACATTGTCTTCAACTTCGCACCAAATGCGGCAAAGCGTCTCACCCACCTGACGAAAAACGCGTTTGCGATCCGCGCGCATCTCGGCGATCTTCGACCGCATCACGTGTGCTTGCTCGCTATGCTCAAAGAGCTCGCCGCGGCCGCGAATCCACTCCTTGCACTCAACGAGCACGCTCGAAAACTGGTCCACGATTTCCTGTGTGAAGAATTTCAGAAGCGCCAGCCGGTGCAGCAAGTCCGTGTCGATGGATTGCCGATACTTTGCATTCGTGAGGGACGCCTGCAAAACCTCCGTAAGCATTCGCCGGAACGCGCCATGCTCGGGCGACCCGGATTGGTTCCTTCGCCTTCTTTCGCGCTCTGTCTCAGGCCCGATCGTTTGTCCCCAAAGAGCCTGCAGATTCAGCGTCTGCCGGACAAGATCGCGGATGTATTTGCGCGATAGTTCCGCGAATTTGGGGCTTAAAAACACGTCATAATGGATGTTGTCGACGCCCAGTGCTATTCCCGCTAGCCGAATCTCCGCGTTGTAAGGTTCTAGTTTTGAGCGTGGCGCCTGTACGGGCGGGGCTATGGACGAGCTATCGGGCATTCCGGCCTTTCCTGTGGTAAAACTTGAATTTAACCGACTGGGTGAGCGAGGTGCAATGGAACGGCGCGTAACCGTTAATGACCGGATCGAGCGCGTACAGCTTGAGGTTCCCGAGGAGCTCGAATCGGCCTCTGCCACGCAGGTTGAGCCATCTCCAGCGCATGGCCCATGCCTTTACCTCGGCCCGCGCGGTGAACGATGCTCGCAACCCGCACTTCCGGGCGGCTACTGCGCCCGGCATCATAGCGACCCGGCATTTCGTCTTCCAGGCCGCAACTACACGCGCATCCTCGCCGCCACCATCGCCTTGGCCCTCATCGTCTGGCCCTATGTCTCGGACTTGGTTCGCGAACTCTTCCGCTGGCTTGCTTCCCGTTAAGCTTTCGATGAATGTAGCAGTGGCCGTCGCCCGCGCCAGTTACAGCGCTTTGGGGGGTGGATGCCTTTGTCTGTTGCGGAGGCAGCTTCCTCGCAGGGCGAGTGCTCCAGATTCGTCATTCTGAGGGGCGCGCCAGCGCCTCGATGAACCTCTCTTGCCTTCCATAGTCAGCGCCACGCGTCTTTTTCCGTCCTGAAAACGCATTTCCGGGTAAAATTCCAAACCATGTCAAAAATTATGGAAGGCAAGACGGCAATTGTTCTTGGAGTCTGGAATAAATGGAGCATCGCCTACGCGATCGCGCATGCATTCGTCCGCGAGGGCGCAAATCTGCTGCTCACGTATCAAAATGACCGCGCCAAGCCACAGGTGGAAGATTTGGGCCGCGAATTGGGTGCGAAAGGCTATTTTCCGTGTGATGTTCAGAAACAGGGCGACATCGATAATCTCGCCGAAGCCGTCACGTCGGCCGGACACAAGCTGCACGTCGTCGTCCACAGCATCGCCTTCGCCAATCACGAGGACCTGAATCGTCCATTCGTTCAGACTTCGCGCGACGGCTTTCAGCTCGCGCTTGACGTAAGTGCCTATTCGCTCGTCGCTGTCTCAAAAGCGCTCGCGCCGTTGATGACCGATGGCGGCTCGATCATGACCCTCACGTATCTCGGCTCGACACGCGTCGTCACGAACTACAACGTGATGGGCATTGCGAAGGCCGCTCTCGAAGCCGAAGTCCGCTATCTCGCCAGCGAACTCGGCCCGCAAAAAATTCGCGTGAACGCGATTTCCGCCGGCCCGATTAAGACGATCTCGGCGCGCGGCATCAAAGATTTTTCGAAGGTTTTGGATTTTGTCGCAGCGCACGCCCCTCTGCGCCGCAATACGGACATCGCTGAAGTAGCGGATACTGCGGTCTTCCTGGGCAGCGATCTCGGCCGCGGCGTCACCGGCAACATCCTCTACGTAGATGCCGGGTTCCAAATCATGGGTATCGGCGCACCATCTTCCTGAGCGCTCTTCCCTGCGGAAGTCCGTCGCCCTGAGCGAGTCCCGCAAAGCGGAACTCGCGAAGGACCTCGCCTGCCTTTCACATGCTGGAATCGCTGATCCTCATTGTCAAATCGTCGCTGATTCGAATCCGTCGCGTCTCTTCATCAACATGCTCCAAATGAACCCTCACCATCGGCCACCCAGTGCGAACAGGCGGCATCCGTTCCGGCCACTCCACTAGCACAATCGCCTGCTCCGAAAAAACATCCTCGAGCCCAAGCGTCTCAAAATCATGCGCATCGCCGATCCTATACAAATCGACATGATAAACGCGCGTCTCGCCCTCGTACTTATGCACCAGAGTGAACGTCGGGCTCGTCACCTCCTCTTCCTTGGCCGCATGCAATCCGCTCGCGATTCCCTTCGTCAGCGTAGTCTTCCCGGCTCCTAGGTCGCCCGAGAGCAAGATGAGCGCGGGAGCTTTCAATTCAGCCGCGATCTTGCGCCCCAGCGCGATCGTCTCTTCCGGTGAATGCGTGAGAAATTCGCGCTCAGCCACGATCAAGCTCTTTGCGGAATTGCGCGAAAGCGCGAGGAACCGCGCGAATCAAATCGGAGGCCATAAGGGGCGCTTCGTCATGCTCGGCAAAAGCTACATCGCCCGCAAGCCCGTGCAGATAAACTCCAAAGCAAATCGTCTGAAACCAATCGGCAGTGGAAAATTCCGCCGTAAGGCCGGCGAGCATTCCCGTCAGGACATCCCCCGTGCCGCCGCTAGCCATTCCTGGGTTGCCCGTAGAATTAATCGCCACTCGTCCGTCCGGCGCGGCGACGACAGTCTGCTGCCCCTTGAGCACCACAATCGCATTCCAGGCCGCAGCCGTTTTCTTCGCGATGGAAATGCGATTCGCCTGCACTTCCGGCACTGAACCGCCCACTAGCCGCGCCATTTCGCCCGGATGCGGCGTAATCGCAATCGGTCTGCTTTGCTTCAGTTCACCCGCGCGACCCGCGAACGCGTTTAGCCCATCGGCATCCAAAATGATCCGCGACCCGGAGCGCATTTTCGCGGCTGCGCGAATAAATTCCTGCGTCTCTTTCTGCGTCGTAAGTCCGGGTCCGATTGCGAGTGCACGCTTACGTTCCAACAGCGACTCGAAGTAGCCATTTTCCATGCTGCGCATCGAAACGGTGCCCGCTGCAGTCGCCGAGAGTGGCTCGGTCATCGCCTCCGGCGTATGCGCCGCAATCACAGGCAGCGCAGGCTCCGGCGTAGCCACGGTCACCAGTCCGACACCCACACGGAGCGCCGCCCATGACGCCAATACCGCGGCGCCCGTCTTCCCCACCGATCCCGCCACAATCAAGGCATGCCCGTAATCGCCCTTGTTCCCGGCAGCTTTGCGTGGCTTCGAGAAAAACTCAAACTCGCGCGCATCCAACCACCGCGCATCGCCTTTTCCTGTTTCCTCGATGAGTTCTGCAGGCGAACCTATGTCCCGCACGACCAAATTACCGACGTAGTTCGGCGCGTCGCGGAGCAACATGCCGATTTTTGGCGCCGTAAACGTGATCGTGTAATCCGCCGTAATCGTCTCCCCCGAATGCTCGCCTGTATCCGCAGTCAGCCCTGACGGAATATCCACGGAGAAAACGACAGAACGGAGTGTGCGTCGAGTGTTAACGGCATGAATGGCACGCGCTATTGCACCGGTCACCACACCACGCGTTCCCGTACCCAGCAGCGCATCCACGATAATGTCGGCCGCAGCGAAATCCGGCGCGGCCTGCTCCCATTCCGCTTCGCTTGCAATCATGCGTAGAGCGCCTTGCAATGCTTGCCAACGCTTCAAATTCTCCGCTGCCTCTCCACGCATCTCATCGGCAGACGCGCACAGCACCACTTCTGGCTCGCCGCCCATCTGCTTCAAATGGCGTGCCGCTACAAAGCCATCGCCGCCATTGTTGCCCTTGCCACAAAGCACCAGAATCCGCCGCCGGGCAATATCTTGGAACCGCTGCTGGATAAACTCAGCCACACTGCGCCCTGCGTTCTCCATCAACTGAACGCTCGGAATCCCTGCGCGCTCGGTCGAGAGCCGATCCACTTCCTTCATCTCAGCAGCCGTTAGTATTTTCATCAGGTCCGCGAGCCAAATGCAAAGTAAGTATAACAGCCGAGTTTGCGCTGGCGATGGAGGACAACATTTTTAATGTTATGCTAACGGCTCGCGAACAATTCTCAGCGCGAAGATCCATGCCACGAAAGCTCATCGTCGCCATCGACGGTCCCGTGGGTTCAGGCAAGAGCACGCTCGCACGGCGCGTCGCTGCAATGCTCAGCTACATTTACATCGATACGGGCGCGATGTACCGCGCTGTAGCGCTGAAGGCGATGCGTAACAACATCGCGTTCGATGACGTTTCCGCGGAAAAGCTTGTGGCCCTTGCTCGCGCCACGCGAATCGATTTGCGCGCGGCCGACGGCCGTCAGCAGGTGCTGCTCGATGGCGAAGACGTCACCGCCGCAATTCGCACCCCCGAAGTGGCGCAGGGCGCTTCAAAAGTTGCCGTAAATCCCGGCGTTCGTCACGTGTTGGTCGCCGAACAACGCCGTGCAGGCGAAGCGGGCGGCGTAGTAATGGAGGGACGCGACATCGGCACCGTCGTTTTTCCTGATGCGCAGCTTAAGATTTTTCTCACTGCATCGCCCGAAATCCGCGCCGAGCGCCGCTGGCGCGAACATCAGCAAAAGGGCGATCGGATAAATCTCGGCCGCACACTCGACGAAATCCACGAACGCGACCGCCGTGATCGCGAACGCACCACGTCTCCGCTCGTTCAAGCCGAAGACGCAGTGCTCATCGATAGCACAGCAATGGAACCCGAAGAAGTGGCCCGCCTCGTCGCCATGCTCGCCCGCGAACGCGAATCCGCAGCCGTAGCGTAGGCATACTGTACAACCGCTCCTGGCTGTGCTTTGGCTCCCATGGAGAACCCTTCAGAACCTCAGTATCTTCATCATCACATCGCGCCCGGCTGAACGCTAGAGAACCGCCTCCTGTAGTACGATGCCCATTAGCACCCGCGCAAGGGCAAGCCACATCAGCGGAAAGCTCCAGCGCGATAAAAGGAGATCAAGCATGATCCGGAAGCGCATTTTCGCTTCGGCAGCAGTTGTGGCCTTGACGTTAATGCTCTCTGCCACTTTGGGAGTAGCCCAGAGTAAGCCCTCAACGAAGCCTGCCTCAACTCAAAAGTCGGCCACCTCTGCCTCGGCTCAAAAACAAGCTACCCAGTCCGCTTCGACTACGAAGACCAG
>DATNBB010000185.1:0-21704 GCA_035607335.1 Binatia bacterium
GCTTATTTCTACTTGTGTAGTAGGATTGATTTTCGGTGGAGCACGCGCGATTACAGGATCTTTGATCCCCGGAGTTGCGGCCCATTTTGTTGTGGATTTCGTGGCGGCATTTCTGTTTCCCGCACGATTGCGAGCTGCGCTAGCTGTCGAAGCTTCGCAAAGGCCGGTCCGCTAATTCGCTTCGTGAAGATAATGAATTCCCTATATGCAACTCTAAGTGATGTACGCATGCAAAGTGTTCTTCGCCTTTATGGCGTAGAAACGGATTCAGAGCTTTGCGAAAAAATTCGCATTTACGTTTCTACGCTACTTCAGTGGAATGCGAAGATCTCGTTAACAACGATCACTGATCCTGAGCAAATCCTCCGCGTTCATTTTGGGGAGAGCTTTTTCGCAGCCAATGTAAGCGGGATTGTCAATGGTCGGGTCGCCGACATCGGAACCGGAGCTGGCTTTCCTGGCATACCGATCCGTATGGTGAGACAGGCCGTTCAGTTGACTTTGGTGGAGGCCGTGGCTAAGAAAGTGGCCTTTCTTGGAGAAGTGCTTCGCAAGATTAACATTTCTGGCGTCCACATCATTCGGTGCCGTATGGAGGACATATCCGATGCGGGATTCGATTTGATTACAGCGCGAGCATTAGGAAAGTACAACGATCTACTTCGTTGGTCCAAAGCGAGACTTTCCCAAACTGGAAAGATTGTTCTATTGCTTGGGCGTGCGGAGGCCGAGTATCTCTCGCAAAATGCCGAATGGGTCTGGAATGAACCTAAAATTGTGCCAGACACCTCGGCAAGGGTCGTTCTCATAGGATCGCCGCGACAGAATTCCTAATCTTCGGTTTCAGACCGCGTTTCACGTGAAACAGGACCAGCAGTTTGGACTTATCGTTTCACGTGGAACATAACAGGACAGCAAGATCCACCACAAAGCGTGGACCTACCTCCTCGCACGATCCGTTTCACGTGGAACAGAGTTCAAGCCAGCGAGCCCAGCCGACATTCCTAAGAGATTCAGATTGCGTTGAGGTTCCACGTGGAACGTTCCTTCCAATATGATCGTCTCTGTTTCACGTGAAACATATTGCTTCTCCCCAAAAAATTCTGGTACATTCCCGTACGCTTGGGGGAAGACTTGGCGCGCATCATTGCGATAGCTAACCAAAAGGGCGGCGTCGGCAAGACGACAACGACGGTCAACTTGGGCGCCTCCTTCGCGGCTTCTGAGAAGAAAACACTTATCGTTGACTCCGACCCCCAGGCAAATACCACGAGCTCCCTCGGATTCGCTAAAGATCCGGCTCGCCGAACGCTCTACCAAGGGCTGATTCTTGGCGAGCCTCTTGAAAAAATTGCCATTGATGCGCAGATCGATGGCCTAGAATTGATTCCGTCAGACAAGAACCTCGTTGGCGCTGCTGTTGAGCTCGTCTCGATGGACAATCGAGAATATCGGCTCCGAGAGGCTATTAGGCCCTTGCGTGAGAAATACGAGTTCATTCTGATTGACTGTCCGCCATCGCTTGATCTTCTCACGTTGAATGCGTTGGCGGCCGCAGACGCCGTGATGGTGCCTATACAGTGCGAGTACCTGGCGATCGAAGGCGTTTCGGAGCTCCTCGACACCCTCATGAGACTTCGCCGCACGATCAATCCGTCCTTAGAGATCGAAGGCATTCTTCTGACGATGTATGACGACCGCACCACGCTTTCCAAGCAGGTTGCGGCCGATCTGAGGAGCTTTTTCGGCGACAAAGTGTTCGAAACCGTAATTCCGCGAAACGTCCGACTAGCGGAAGCGCCGAGCCACGGAATGCCGGTGATATTCTACGACATACATAGTAAAGGCGCAGAAAGCTACATTCAACTTGCCAAGGAGGTTGTTACCAATGTCCAGAAACGCACTGGGCAGGGGACTGAGCGCGCTGATTCGGGAGCCGGAAGCGGAACCGCAGCTTCCGCCGCCAGCGCCGGTGCCGGGTCCAGCAGCATCGGGAGCAGCGACAGCAGCAGCTCCGGCCCGGACGCCCAATGAAGGCTTGCTTCAGGTCGATATTGACCTAATCGATCCCAGTCCCTACCAGCCGCGGACTCATTTCCGCGAGCAGGCGCTGGAGGAATTGGCGCAGTCTATACGCACGAGCGGAATCATCCAACCGCTCGTTGTGCGGCGCGTGGGCAATCGTTATCAGCTGATCGCAGGCGAACGCCGGTGGCGTGCGGCGCAGCGAGCCCCGATTGGCCGCGTACCGGTCGTGTTGCGGGACGTTCCCGAAGAAACCGCTTTGGAGATGGCACTCGTTGAGAATCTTCAACGCGAGGACCTGAACCCCATCGAACAAGCGCGCGCCTTTGAACGGCTGATCGAAGAATTCAGCTTCACGCAGGAGGAAGTCGCGGAGAGGACCGGCAAGGACCGCGCCACAATTGCGAATTCGTTGCGCCTGCTTAAGCTCGAGGAAACGATCCAGGACATGCTGGAGGAAGGGCGCCTCTCGGCCGGCCATGCGCGCGCGTTGCTAGCTATTAATGATCCGAAGGAACGATACGATCTGGCGCGCCGCATTGCACGTGGTGGAATGACGGTTCGGCAGGTGGAACGGCTCGCCGCGCGCTCTTCGCGGACGCGGCCTGCGCCAACCGTCACAGTTGTCGATCCCAATACGAAAGCGGCCATCGATGAGATGCAGCGAAAGTTCGGCACAAAAGTGTTCGTCATGCCGCTGCGACCCGGGCGTCCGGGCCAGTTAATCCTTGAGTACTACGATCCATCTGACCTCACGCGCTTGTACGACCAGCTCATGAGAGAATAGCTCCACTGACGATGGCTTGGAGCTGGATCGAACGGAAGAAGCACGAAGCGGGCGAATGGACCGGCTTTCTCGAGAAAGGTGTACGTCTCGAGGGCAAGCTCGAAGCAGGCGGAACATTTCGCCTCGATTCGGTAGTGAAGGCTGCGATTGTTTCGCACGATACGCTGATTCTTGGCGAGCACGCTCTCGTCGAAGGCGACATCGAAGGGAACATCGTGCTGATTGCCGGCCGGTTCTCGGGAAAGATACAGGCGCGAGCGCGCGTGGAAATTCAGGCGCGGGCGATCGTTATGGGGGAGATTCAAACACCGTGCTTGATGGTTGAGCCGGGTGCGGTCTTCGATGGCCAATGCCTTGTGCCCGTTGCGACACCCGATTTGCCGCCGCTCAGCGTCCCTGTGCGTTACATTCCGATTACCGCCGAAGTCCCTGCTCAAAGCGTCACAACCTGAAAATCCTCGAAACGATGGCATTTCGCTTCGTCATGGCAATCGAGTAGAAAGCCTGGAAATGGTGCGAAAATGAAACGCATGCCGAATTCACGCGTCTACTGGCGTCTTGCTTAGCAGACATGGATCCCATCACGCACGGAATTGCCGGTTCGCTGCTTGGCAAAAGCTTCTTTTCCAAGCGCAGCGCGCGGGTAGCAATTTTTGCGGCAACTCTCGGCTCCGTTTTTCCAGACGTCGATACGGTGGCGGATGTTGTGACACGCGATCCCTTGGCCATCGTGAAATACCATCGCGGGATTACGCATTCATTTTTTGGTCTGCCGTTCTTCGCCGCCGGCCTGGCTTGGCTTACCCTCCGTGTGGGCAAAAAACTGGGCATCGAGACGCCTTCGTGGGCAATGCTCACTCTGATCTACGGCGTTGGCATCCTGAGCCATATTCTGATGGACGGCACAACGTCATTTGGAACCAGGATGTGGACGCCGTTTTCGCAGCAACGTGTGGCGTGGGACCTGATTTTCATTGTCGATCTCGTTTTCACATCGATGCTGCTGGTCCCACAACTCGTCGCGTGGGTCTACAGCAAGCGCGAAAAAAGCCAGGGACGTGCCGTATGGATCTGGATTGCTCTCACGGCAGGTGCGGCGTTCGGGTGGACGCTGGCGCGGGTTGCGGGTTTTCCGTTTCACGCGTGGATTATCGCGATTGCAAGCATCGTGTTTGCGGCGGCTTTCTTTGTGCCCGGAATGGTGGCGGACGGCTGGGGTTACCGCGTCACGCGCGCGGCATGGTGCAGAGGAGGCGTGTGCATTGCGCTGCTGTACGTCTGCGCGTGCGGCGTGGCACATCACACGGCGATGCAGAGCATCGTTACGTTTGCGAATGATCATCACATCGATGTGGAGCGCATTGGCGCTTTGCCGCTTGCTCCTTCGATCCTGGATTGGGGCGTTGGGATTCGTTCCACAGACGGCGTGTACGAGTCGCAGTTTGACTTGCGGCACGCGGGAAACGTACCCGTGGTTTTCACCGCCGATTCTCCGCCGAACGCGTACACCGAACGGGCTCTGATGTTGTCAAGCGTGCAACTCTTCTGGCGTTTTTCGCGCTTTCCTACGATTCGCAGCCATTCGGAGAACGGGGACCAGATGGTGGATATCGGCGAAAACAGGTTTATGAACCAGCGGCGCGGCCCACAGCCATTTACCTATCGCGTCGTCTTCGACGCGGCTGGCCAGGTGATCAAAGAGGGTCTACTGACCGATGGCATGCTGCTACGGCGTATGCAGCCAGTTCACGAGACTGTGACGCAAGGCGCGCGAGGACGGTAGTGTGAAGATTCTCATATTCAGCGATATCCATAATAACCGGAAAGCCCTGGAGGCGATCGTAGCGCGAGAAGCGGACGTGTATATCGACGCCGGCGATCTGGTGAGCTTTCAAAAAGGCCTGCCTGAATGCGGAGAGATACTCAAGCCGCTCAGTAAGCGGTTATGGGTATTGCCTGGCAATCACGAGAGCCACGATGACACGCGTTCGCTGTGTGCCCGTTACGGTTTCGTCGACTTTCATCGCCAGTTGCGCACGGTTTCGTCCTCGGATGGCCCCACTTATTGGGCCGGCCTCGGCTACAGCAACATCACTCCGTTCAAAACGCCGGGCGAATATTCCGAAGAGCAGATTGCCGAGGCGCTTGCGGCATTCGAGGGGCACACTCCGCTTTATCTCGTGATCCACGTACCGCCGTACGGGACGAAGCTTGATGCCTTCGCGCCTGGCAAACACGCCGGCAGCACAGCGCTTCGAGCGTGGGTCGAAAGAGTCCAACCTGTCTATTTGTTTTGCGGGCATATTCACGAAACGGCCGGTTTTTCCGATAGGATCGGCGCGACGAAGTGCGTAAACGTGGGCAAGCAAGGCGTGCTATTTGAGATTTGAAATGCCCTGACGAAGCGCTCGTTAGCGCAACGCGTGAATTGCAGAAACGAACTCCATAATAGCCGCAGCATCGTTTCCGTCTTGAAAAAGGCGGATCGCCGCGATGCCTTTTGCTCCGGCGCGGATACAATCCACCGCATTAGCCCCATTAACTCCGCCAATGGCAATCACAGGCAAGCTCACTGAGCGACACACATCGCTGAGCCGATCAATTCCCTGCGGTGAGCCGAAGACTCGCTTTGATGGCGTGTCGAATACCGGACCGAAAAAGACATAATCCGCACCGTCCGACTCGGCAGCCCTTACTTCTTGGAGAGAGTGACAGGAAACGCCGACCAAAAACCCCTTGGAAGCCACTCTCGCCCGACACCAATGGACAGTTGGCTCAGTCGGAATAGATTCGCCGCCCAAGTGAACGCCTGCAACACCAGCCGCTAGCGCCACATCCAACCTGTCATTTACAAGGATTCGGGCCGCCGATGAAATAGCGGAGGCCGTCTTCGCTGACTTGCGCGCCAAAGCCAGCAATTGGGCAGAACAAATATCCTTTTCGCGAATTTGGATCCAGTCCACGCCAGCCGTTAGGGCCCGTCGTATGTGGTCGGATGCCAAACGCTCGCGATCTGCGCCCGGGAACCCCTGCCCATTAGTGACATAGCAGACGATGGGGCGATCACGGACGCTTGGCAATGGCGGCGGCTCTGTGACGGAAAGACTCAAGGGCGAGGAACACGTTCATGACGCCAAGACCTGAAACGGCGCCCCGCAGGTAGGCGCTACGAAGAAACGCCCCTAAATCGGGAAACTGAATCACAAAATAATTCGCCTGCCAAAACTCAGACCATGGCACGAGGATCAGCATGAGCCCCAGCTCAAGCCAAACAAGCAAAAGAAGAATGCGAACGATGCGATTTGTCATGAAAAGAGAATTATGGGAGATTCCAGGCGGAACAGCAACCCTTAGCGGCGTTGGAGGGTGGCGATGCGGTCCGCCACGTCGCGATAGTCGATATTCATTGCGTAGACTTGACGGAAGTTATCGAGCGCCGCATGGGATTCGCCCGCCTGCTCAAGCGAAATGCCCAGGTCATAGCGTAACGCCAGCGTAGCTTCCTGATCGAGTCCCGGCGTCTCGAGTGCCCGCTGATACCAAAGGGCGGCGATCTTCGGCTCTCCCTTATCGGCGAACGACAGAGCCAGCAGCGTGGAACAATTCATTGCGTAAGCGAACTGCTTGCCTTTTTGGATAGCTTTCGCAACCTTCTGAAATTCTCCAATGGCCTCGTCAAGCAGGCCCATCTCGCGGTAGGCGATGCCGAGGTTGTAGTGCGTCTCGAGATCCTCGTTTTCATCCGAGCCCTCTTCTCCAAATTCATTTCGGAATTCCTGAAATACCTCGGATAACTGATTGAGCGCTTCGGCGGTCACCGGTCGTACCGAGGACGCAGGTGCTGGTGGAGGAGGTGGAGGGGCCCCGGGCGGAATACTCGCTGCGGCAACCACTTCGGATATAGGACGTGGCTTTTGCGACGCGCCATTGGCGGATGATCGCGCGGAACGAGGCTCAGGCGCAGGAGGAGGTGCCATGTCATCCAGTTCTGCCACAAGCTCATTGATCAGGTCGTCAGTGCTTTGTGCACCCGCCTTGCCCGGCTTTGCTTCTTCCACAAGTTCGAAATCGAATTCTTCAACGGCTGGCGTGGTGGCCTGAGTTTCTTCTGGCACTTCGGGGGTGGGCTCAACGATCGGGTCCAACTCGTCCGGAGCCGCCGGCGCAACTGTGAATTCCTGCTCGACCTCGGGCCGCGCATCCACATCAATGACGAACTCCGCCGCATCCCCTCGTTCTGAGGCGGGAGCGGCAGCCGCTTGCTCGTGCACCGAGGCGGTGTCGGCGGGCACCTCCTTTATCGCTTCCGTAGAGGGCGCGTCGGAATCCTTGAGCATCGCTTCCCATTCATCAGAGAGGTCCACCTCTTCGGTGAACTCTGCCGGTTGAGGGACTGCTGCTGGCGGAATCGGAACAGGTGCTGCCGCCGCAGAAGCGGGCGAAGCCTGCTGCGTCGCGGGTAAGTGTTCCTCTTCCAGAGAAACAACCGGAATGTCAAATTCCGCATGGCTAGCCTGCGAGGCCGATGCAGGAGCGGGCGCTTCTCGGTGCACCGGAGCTGGTGCGGGAGGCGTTTCGAGGGTTGCGCTTGTAGACGCAGCGGGCTGCGAAGGTAAAGCCGGCGCGGGCGGCAATTCTTCTTCCGTCATGCCGGCGGCTGTTTGGAAACGCATGCGAAGCTCGGAGAAGCGCTCCGCGTTTTGCGTGTCGCCGCGCTGCGTGTAGATCTGTTCGAGTTGCGACGCGAGTTCGGCTGTGCGGCGCTCGTTCCCGGCGCCAAGATAAAAATCCAGCAGCCGCTCCAAAGTCGGCGTATGCCGCGGCACGCGCTCCAGCACGGTTTCAAGCAAATGCGTGGCCTTTTGCGTGAGTCCGTAACTTGAAAAAAGGTCGACGTCGGTTAGCGCCTGCGATATAAATTTTTGCGTATCTTCATCGATCGGCTCTTCCTTGAGTGCCGCCGGGGCTTCAGTTTCCACCGGCGTGGCTCTTTCCTTTTTCGGCTCCGGCTCTGGATGCAGTTCGACAAAAGGCACACTGGCCGGTGATTCTTGTTCCTCAGGTTCAGGTGCGGGCACAAGGGGCGTGGCGGATTTACCTTGTGCGCGGAGCCCGTTCAGCTTATCCGCCAAACGTTGGTCGTCCTTATTTCGATCAATCAGTTCCGCCGTAACACGTTCAAGACGGACATGATCACCAGAGGCCGCATAAATCTCCGCAAGCTGAGTCAATGCCGAGGTCAGGCGGAGTGGCTCACTGGTCGCGCGGCAGAAATCTGCGAGTGTCTCGAGAGGCTGGGGATTACCTGGCAAGCGCTCCGCCGCGCTTGATAGCGACTTCACGTACTTATCCTGCTCGCCTGCCTCAATCATCGGATCGCGTAGTTCGGCGAACAGCGGCAGTGCCTGCGCCGCGTGACCGTTTTCGATCAGTGCCTCCGCCACCCGATGCAACAGGCCGCAGTGTGAGCTCCCTCGCAATAGCTGATTCCGGGCGCGGTCGGCCGCCTTTTCGACCTGTCCCGTCTTCAGCTCGAGGTCGACGATCAGGTTCGTAACTTCGCCGCCGGCATCGGCATCCGGGTGCTGCTCAAACGCCGCGATGGCTTGTTCGGTCCTGTGAAGGGCAACAAGGCTCTTAGCCTTCAATAAAAGCGCGCCTGTGTTAGTTCCATCCACGGCAATCGCGCGCTCCGCCAGCTTTTCGGCTTCGTCAGCCTCGCCGCGGTCGAGCAGGCGTTGCCCATAATTCAAATATGTCTCCGCCGCTTCCTTTTTCTGGCCGAGAACACCATAGAGCTCCGCTAACCGCATCTGCACGCGCGGGCTTTCGGGTTCGACTTCCAATAAGCGGTGCAATACCTCGACAGCCTTCGGCGCTCGGTTAGCCTTGAGATGAGCTTCGGCAATTTGCAGATAGAGCGGCCTGGCTTCGCTGAGCACACCCTGCTGCACGTAAAGGTCGGCTAATCTTTCAAGCGGGGCAAGTTCATTGGGAGCCAGCTTGGCGATCTTCTTGTAAATTGCGATAGCTTTGCTGTTGAAGCCGTCGGTAAGGTAGACCTGCGCCAGCCGCTCGAAATATTCAATGGCGTTGGGCATGTCACCCTGGCGCGCATAGAGATCGCCCACCGTCATCAACGTCGCTTGGTCCTTCGGATCATGCCGAAGAATCTGGCGATATTCGCTGATGGCCTGAGCCACCTTGCCCTGGTTCAGATATTTCAGAGCGCTTTCGAGCGCCTTGTTTTTGTTAAATGCCATGGACCTTGACGAGCCAACTCCCCTGAGCGGCAAACCTGCACACGCAAAGCGGCTGAAATTGAAGGTTAGCACGCGTCAAGGGCAAGTCAACGCGGCCCGAGAGGGGAGTTGAGGAAGGGGATAACAGGGCGAAGATGCGGGCAATCGGGCTGCGAACGAGCTTCAATCGCCGGTCAGCGATTGTGTTTCAGGCAATGCGAGGGGCAACGGATCTTGTTTGGCCGCTGATGCCCAGCAACCGGCCTCCCGCACGGGGGCGTATGAAAAGCGATGGATCGGCGTGGGGCCGTGGCGCCGAAGCGCATCGAGATGTTCAGGAGTCGCGTAGCCCTTGTGCTGGGCAAATCCATATTGTGGATACAGCTCGTCCAATCCAGCCATGATTTCGTCGCGGAACACCTTGGCGAGTATTGAAGCGGCAGCAATAGAAACGGATCGGGCGTCCCCATGAATCAGGGCCCTCTGTTCAACTGGCAAATCCAGCTCGATGGCATCAAGCAGCAGATAATCGGGCGCCGGATTCAGTTGGGAGACGGCGGCAACCATTGCCTGGCGGCTGGCCTGGTAGATGTTCCAGGCGTCTATACGCGTCGAGTCGATCTCGGCCACGGCCCACGACAGCGCATGCCGGCGAATGCGTGCGGCAAGTTCGGTGCGGCGATCTGCGGTGAGCTTTTTCGAGTCGTCGAGACCAACAATCCGTCGACGTGGGTTGAGCATGACTGCGGCGGCGACAACGGGACCGCAAAGCGAGCCGCGGCCCGCTTCATCGAGTCCGGCGATGCGCATCCACCCGAGCTGACGAGCCTCGCGTTCGTATCGAGCCGAGCAGAGCCGCCCCATCGGCGGGGATTCTAACATATGCTCTCGCGGATGCATTTCGTTTCCTGGCGATTTTCACCCTAGCCTGTGGAAAATCGCCCTGAAAAAACAAAGGCCCGCGCCGGAAATCCGAAGCGGGCCTCTAATTCCTTCAAGTATTGCGGTTGTTACTCCGCGGACTTTCCTGCGGCCGCCGCTTCCACTCGTTCCACGCGCTTGATGCGAGCGGCTTTGCCCTTCAAATTGCGCAAATAATTCAATTTTGCGCGACGAACGCGTCCCTGCCGAACCACTTCGATCGAGCTGATCATCGGCGAATGAACGGGGAAGATTCTCTCGACGCCTATTCCAAAGCTTACGCGGCGCACGGTGAAGCTCTCGCCCAGCAATTCGCCGCGGCGAGCCATCACAACTCCCTCAAACGGCTGGATGCGTTCCTTTTCTCCTTCGCCTTCCTTCAGGCGGACGTGAACGCGAATCGTGTCGCCCGGTCGGAACGCCGGAAGGTCCTTGCGTAGTTGGGACTCCTGCGCCTTGGCGATTATAGGTTTCATGGCTATTTATTCCCTGCAGACCCGCTCAGGTGGGGCCAGCACACAACGCACAATCGCTGATTATAGCGGAATTCCTGGCATTACGCCTACTGAAATTGCAGAAAATACTGTCGGGTTGCGGACAGCTTACGCCGAATCCAAATTTGGTATCCGAGCAAGAAGGTCGGGACGGTTTCGCCGCGTCTTTGCGAGGGCCTGCTCGCAGCGCCACTTGCGAATCTGTTCATGATTTCCGCTCAGCAGCACTTCCGGTACATCCCATCCGCGAAACGATTGCGGCCGTGTGTAATGCGGAAAATCGAGAACCATCCGGCCGGCGGCCGGGCCAACACTCCCACCTTCGCCATTTCGCTCCGACACGCGATCCAATCTCTCACTGAACGATTCATTGACCGCTGAATCCTCGTTGCCAAGCGCTCCCGGAACCAGCCGCGTCACAGCATCAACCACCATCGCCGCGGGCAATTCCCCCCCCGAAAGCACAAAATCGCCAATCGAGAGTTCGTGTGTCGCGAGATGTTCTGCTACGCGCTCGTCCACGCCCTCGTACCGCCCGCAAATCAGGACGATGCGTTCATGCGCCGCGAAGCGCCGCGCCGTCTCCTGCCGAAAAGGTTTGCCCGCCGCAGAAAGCAGCACAATCGCACTTCCCTGCGGAGCCGTTGCGCCTTCTCTGCCAAACAAAGATTCCACGGCATCGAAAATCGGCTCTGGCTTCATCACCATGCCTTCACCGCCGCCAAACGGACGATCGTCCACGGTGCGATGGCGATCATGCGTGAAATTCCGCAAATCATGGATGTGTGCCTCGATCAAGTGCGCTTCACGCGCACGCCGCACGATTCCGTAATCGAGCGGTCCAGCGAAGAATTCCGGGAAAATTGTGATGAGATCAAAACGCATAAACGCGCGCTGCAATGAACTCTGTGCAAAGAAGCTGCGGAAATCGCGTACAGTCTACGACAGCATTCGTCGTTTAGGAATTGGCGTTCAGATCGAGAAGGCCTTCCGGTAGAGCCACTGTAATGCGGCGCGCAACAATATCAACGCTGGTGCATATATCCTGCGCGAGCGGAATCAGCAGCTCGCCGGCTGCTGAATCGACCACAAGGTTCGGCGTCCCCGCAACATCTTCGCCGATGAACTCTACTTCACGCACACGTCCTAACACACGTCCGTCCGCCTCAATCACTTCGCAACCAGCTAGATCGCTAATGTAGTAGCTGCTCTGCGGAAGAGGAACGCGCTCGGCGAGCGGAATCTGCACTTCGAGCCCCACGAGCCCCTTCGCGTCATCAATGGACTCGCTTCCCTGAAAGTGAAAAATCGCTTGACCACCGCGGCTCCGGCTAAGCCAGCATGATCGGACACGGACGCTACGCGCACCATTCCCAGCGGCACGCGACGTGGGGTCAAACAATTCGACGGAGGTAAAGCGCTTCAGGCGCTCGGGAAAGTCTGTGAGGATTTCAGCGGCCACCTCGCCCCTCAGGCCATGTGGCCTGACGATTCGCGCGATGGTGACGTGGGCCGCTCTGGTGTTCACGCTATTCCAGAATTTCTAGCGTATATCTCTTCTTCAGCTTCATCCCCGCAGCTCCCAGAAGAGTGCGGATGGATTTCGCCGTTCGCCCTTGCTTGCCGATCACTTTTCCCAGGTCTTCCGGATGAACCCTTAGCTCAAGGACGGTTACTTGTTCCCCTTCTATGGCCTTAACTTGAACTTGCTCTGGATGATCTACGAGTGCTTTCGCAATGGATTCGACCAGCTCCCTCATTACACTTCCTCCGAGCTTGACGCGCGCAGGAGAGAAGTACCTACTCGAGCGTGTGTACGAGCGACGATATCACTACGATTGTAAGATGTTGTCAGGCAGGCTTACGGTTGCGCAAGAAGCTCCGCACCGTATCGCTGGGCTGGGCGCCTTTGCTCAACCAGTATTGCACACGCTCGTCTTTTAGGGAAATCGAGGCGGGCTTCTTCGAGGGATCGTACGTACCTACGATTTCCACGAATCGGCCATTGGCCGGCCGCGTTTTTTCCGTCACCACCACCCGGTAAAACGGATGCTTCTTCTTTCCAATTCTGGACAACCGAATCATCAACACAGCAGCTCTCCTAGTTACAGCGAATCCTCCAAGTATAGCGGAGGCGCGACAAATCACCAATCGCAATCTGTTTGAGAGGCGGCCTCGGCGAACCTAAACGGATGTCTAAACGCCCTGCCAGAATTGCGGCATAGGATGAGTAAATTCCACGCCGACCCGAGATTTTCCCCGCGCGCGCGGACCGACATAGACGACTCGGCACTCCTGCTCAGCCTGATTTCGCATGTTGGTCAGAAATAGCCGCTGCCCTCGCGAGACATTGCTTGCAAGCGACAAAAGACAGCCGTTTTCGTTGGCATCAATCGTTTCCGATTGTTCGTGAAACGGCTGTTTTTCCGAATCCGAACCGTAGACCAGCACCGTCGTCTCGTGCGAGTGTCGGAGAGCCTTCCGCCGCTCGACACCGCGCGCGGGCCGCGCCTCATCCTCTTCCGCCGTCGGCTCCCGCTCGATCTCGCCGACATCGGGCGCTTCCTGTGGTGCCAGGCCCTTACGCTCCTGCTCAGCCTGTCTCAAAGCCTGCCAAATGCGACTCATTCCAGCTCCCAAGCCTCCACGAAACTTCCGAAACAATATCCGTTGGCGGACCCTCCGCCTAGAAAACCTTGCGCGGGGTGCCCTTTTAGTAACCAGAATGCACCCGCGTGCTCGTGCGCACCCGAAACGCCTTGAATTGACTGTGCTGTTTTCGCCTCCTCTTTCCCAGTTGCCTGATACGCCATCCGGCGCGGCCTAGGAACTCCCTCGGGGCGGTGTCTCCGGTCACAATAGAATGGGGGAACTACTTCCGTCACACCGGCTGTGGAGTCACCCTCGACCCTATTGCCTCAGGAGGCGTTATGAGCAGGCGCGCCGGACGTTACCTTGTTTATCTCTTTCTATTTGCCGCCTGCGTCTACACCGGAGGCTGCAACGGCTGTAATGGTGCGCCCTCTAACTTCAACCAGGTCACGCTGTCGGCCACGAATTCGGTCATTTCCCAGGGCGGCACGTCGGTAATTAACGCCACCGTCGCAAATGACACCTCCAATTCGGGCGTTTCCTGGACGCTTACTGGCGCGGGAACACTCAGCGGGTCCACAAAGACCTCCGTGACCTACAACGCCCCTGCGAGCGTCAGCCAGGAAACGATAGCCACCGTTCGCGCCTCGTCGGTCGAGTTCCCGTCGCAAAGCTCCTCCATTCAGATCAAAGTCGAGCCCCCTGTGTCGATCACGACCACTTCGTTGGCCGGCGGCAATTACGGTTCGCCTTACTCCGCGACCATCAGCTCTTCCGGCGGAGTCCCGCCCTTTAACTGGACAATTTCAGCCGGTTCACTCACGCCTGGCTTGTCACTCGGCTCAAGCGCTACAAACTCCGTAACCATCTCCGGCACACCCACGGCTCAGACAAATTCGAACTTCACGATTAAGATATCGGACTCCGTTGGAGGGACAGCTACGCAAGCTCTTACGATCGCGATCGGCGCGCCGCTTTCGCTCGCCGTAACGATGGCAAGTTTGCCGAGCACGTCCCTAAACGTCGCCTACCCAGCCACCATGTTGCAGGCTTCAGGAGGCGTTCCGCCGTACTCGTGGTCGATTCTCTCCGGTACGCTTCCGCCGGGTCTCACGCTCGCCTCGAACGGAGCGATTTCGGGCACGGCGACGCAAGCCGGGAATTTCCCATTCATCGTCCAGGTGAGCGATTCCGAAAATCCCAACATGACGGCGAATAAAGGCCTGGTAATCAGCGTTGGTAATCTGACGACGCTCAATGGTAGCTATGCGTTCGAATTCAACGGCTTCAACTCCAACGGGAACGCCGTCTCGATTGCAGGCAGCTTCACGGCAGACGGCAACGGCAACATCACAAATGGCGTGGAAGATGTAAACGCGATAGGTGCGTCGCCGCAGAATCAAAGCTTCACAGGAAGCTACACCGTCTCCGGCACGAATCAGGGGCGGCTCACGTTTTTGAGCCTGCCGGGCTCGCCCATTTATTCCTTCTCAATCAATGATGCCGGATCTCACGGCCGCCTGATCGAATTTGATTCGAGCGGCACGCGCGGCTCGGGAGCTTTGGAGTTCCGCTCCCTCAGCACCTGCACGGCGACGACCTTTAACGGCCGCTATGCTTTTGGTCTTTTCGGACAACAAATGGCGGTCAGCGGTGTCTCGACAGCCGGTCCGGTGGGCATCGTTGGCACCTTTTCAGCCACGCCGGCCGTTGCACCGAGCACGCAAGGCAGCCTCAACCTTGCCGAACTCGATGCCGATACTCCGGTAAAGCTCACAGTGAAAGATCAATCGCTCAGTGGGACATATCAGCCGACATCGCAGGCGACGCGTTGCTCAATGACGCTTTCTTCCACAATTCAGGCTTCGATGAACTTCAGCGTTTATCCCGTTTCGTCGTCAGAGTTTTTCATGGTCGAGATGGATACCGTCAGTTCCTCCAGCCCAATGCTCACTGCGGGCACGATCCATCAGCAGGTCGGCGCACCGTATAGCCTGAATTCCGGCGCAACGTTCACGGGCACAAGCGTCGGCACGTTGAGTGGACGCCAGACGGGCGGTAGCATCCCAGTTCCTGATATCGCACTCGTCTCGATTGCCGGAACGGGAAGCAACAGTTTCACTATATCCTCCACCGAAAATCTCGGCGGCACCGTTACATCCAATTCAATCCAGTCTAATTTCATTCAGGCGGATCAATTTGGCCGCGTTGCCACCAGCCCAACCACGCCATTCGATCCAGTTTTCTACATGATTGACCAGAACACGGCCTTCTGCCTCGGCACTCAGCTCGATCAGTCGAGCCAGCGCTATCCGCTGTTTGGAATCTTCCAACCGCAGTCGACAGGGCCGTTCAATGCATCGACAATCGCCTCTGCCTTTACGGAAGGCACCACAGCGCCCACGACTCCAGCCGTGCAAGATGTGGCCGGTGTAGCTGTCTTGGCCAATCCCAGCGGTTCAACCGGGAGCTTTGGCACTCTACAGGATCAAAGCACGTCCCAGGCAAACACTTCAGGTCAGGTGCTCAGCGGTACTTACTCCATTTCGGACGCGACTGCCGGCACAGGTACGGTCGCGCTAACACAACCTTCGGCATCGACGGCATCATTCCTGATCGTATCGCCAAGCCAAGTCCTGATCATGACCACAACCTCGGGTGACACGAATCCGGTGATTGTACTTCTTGAGCAATAATTAGCCGGTCGAGGGTGAGCTATCGCACGTTCGCGTCTTTTGGAACGCTCGCCCCGCCCACTTGCTCTCCAAAGCTGTGACCGTTTCAGTTAATTTCCGCACGGCTTCCCGCAACGTCGCAAAGCAGCGAATTCAACCGCCTGTCAGACTTCATTTGTCCAACCAAAAAGGCGTGCGCCGTTATGCCGTATTTTGTGAGATATTTTGCGGACAGAAAGGATGGTGCACACACATGCCAGGCGACAATTCGCATCTGCTGGACCGGCGGGGAATCTTGAAAGGATCGGCTGCGGCGTTGGGAAGCGCGCTGCTTCCAACCGAGTCGATTGAGGCTTATCCGCAAGGCGTAAACACGAAATCCAGTCCTTCGGCGCTGCGCATCACAGATTTGCGGGTTGCAACGATCCGAAAGCCCGGGCCGAGTCCATGCACGATCATTCGCCTCGATACGAACCAGGGCGTCTATGGGCTAGGCGAAGTGCGGGATATGGCAAGTCCGACGTACGCGCTGATGTTAAAGAGCCGGGTCGTCGGCGAGAATCCACTTCAAATCGACCGGATTTTTCGCAAGATCAAGCAGTTTGGAGGGCCAGCGCGGCAAGCGGGCGGCGTGTGCGCGATTGAAATGGCGCTGTGGGACATCGCAGGCAAGGTTTACAACGTTCCGGTATACGTGATGCTGGGCGGAAAAGTGCGCGACAAGATTCGCGTTTATGCCGATACGACCGAGTCGAAGGATCCAAAGGTCTACGCGCAGCGCATGAAAGAGCGCAAAGAACAGATGGGACTCACCTGGCTGAAAATGGATTTGGGAATAGAAATGGTGTCCGACAAGCCGGGTACTGTGACGGTGCGGAGCGACCTGACCGACTGGGAGAAGAGCGAAGTGCCGCACCCATTGCTCGCGATGGAGGTGACGGATAAAGGCATCGCGGCGCTCGAAGAGTACGTGGCCGCCGTGCGGGACGCCGTTGGAATGGAAATTCCGCTCTCGATGGATCATCTCGGGCATCTCGGAGTGAAGTCGATCATCCGGCTCGGCAAGGCTTACGAGAAATATAACCTTTCATGGATCGAAGACGTGGTCCCGTGGGAATACACCGATCTGCTGAAGCAAATTTCGCTCGAAAGTCCGACGCCGATCCTCACCGGCGAAGACATTTATCTGAAAGAGAGTTTTCGCACGCTCTGCGAAGCGCGCGCCGTGAGCAAGATTCATCCGGACCTCGCGACGGCGGGCGGAATACTGGAAACGCATAAGATCGGTGACATGGCGTGGGAATATGGCGTGCCGATGGCGATGCACTTCGCCGGAACACCCGTGTGTTGCATGGCTAACGTTCATTGCGCGGCGGCGACACAAAACTTCTTGGCCATGGAGAATCATTCGCTCGACGTGCCGTGGTGGAGCGATTTGGTCGAGGGCGTCGAAAACCCCATCGTAAACAAGGGATGGATCACGGTGCCGGATAAGCCCGGGCTGGGAGTCACGTTGAACGAGGATGCGGTGCGGCAACACCTGGTGCCAGGAACCGCATATTTTGAGCCGACCACGCAGTGGGACAACGAACGCTCTTGGGATCGGGAATGGAGTTAGAGGAGCCGAAGGATTCAAGCAACGACGGCCCAGCTTCGGGAATCAGATGAACTGGTCCCTATGCGTCCTCGCCTCATTGCGGCAATGCTGATAGCCTCTGGACTGGCGTTTTCCCCAGGCGCCAATTGCCAAGGTGCTCCAGCCGGCCCAATCGTCCCACAGCCTGGAACGCATCCGGAACAGGCCCCGCCGTCCTCGCAGGAATCCCAGAATGCGATTCGCGTGCAGGCGAATGAGGTCGTCGCACCCGTCGTTGTCACGAGCAAGAACGGTCAGATGCTCCTCGACTTAACGAAGAAGGATTTTCACGTTTACGACGACGGAAAAGAGGTGTCAATCGATCATTTTGACGTGGGCGGCGAGCCGCTTTCGATCGTCCTCCTCGTCGAGGTGAGCCAGCGCATCAAGCCGCTATTGCCCGGTATAAGAAAATCGGGCGTGATCTTCGCGCAGCCAGTGATGGGTCAAACAGCGGAAGGCGCCGTTCTCGAATATGACGATTCCGTGCGAACGCTGGTGAAGTTCACGACTGACTCGGATCCGCTGCAGCACGCAATTGAAGACCTGCAGCCGGGCAATGGCGGATCGAATCTTTACGACGCCATGCAGCAAGCGATTACTTTATTGGCGGAACGGCCAGAGGGCCAGCGCCGAATTTTACTCGTGGTCGGTGAAGCGCAGGATACCGGAAGCGGAAGCAGTCTGGGCGCTGTGTTGCGGCGCGCGCAAGTGGAAAATGTGATGATCTATTCAATCGGTCTCAGCACCTCCGCAGCAATGTGGCGCACAAAACCGGATAGCGGCGGCCCGGCGATGCCGCCATTGCCCACGGGCGATCAACGACAAGATCAGATGAATCGTCAGATGCAAATGCAGGGCGGCAATTTGATGGATCTTGCCGTATGGTTGATCGAAACAGGCAAAAATGCAATTGGGCCCAACGCGTTGGCGGTGGCGAGCAAATCGACCGGCGGATTGCACGTGAATCCGAAAAAAGACCGCGCGATCCAGAATGCAATGGACGCGATCGGAGGCGAATTGCACGCGCAATACACGATCGGCTATCAACCGCCCGCGGATAAGCCCAGCGGGTTCCATGAAATTCGCGTGACGGTGGACGAGCCGGGAGTCACTGTGCGGACGCGGCCGGGATATTATCTCGCGCCGCCGGGATCGTAAAGAAGCGGCGCTAAGAGTTTGTCGCTAAGACTTGAAGAGGATCGCCGATGAGGCGGACGGCTTTCCACTCATCTGGAAAGACGGCGCCAAGTCTCTTGTAGAAATCGATCGCCGGTTTGTTCCAGTCGAGAACTTCCCAACGCATGCAAAAATAGTTTTCGCGCGATGCGATTCCCGCAACGTACGCCAGCATCGCCTTCCCAATACCTCTGTTGCGGTACTGCGGCCTAACGTAGACATCTTCCAGAAACAATCCAGCGCGGCCTCGGAACGTCGAGTAAAAATCGAACATGATGGCGTAGGCGGCGGGCTGACCTTCGTACTCGGCAATAATTGCACGGAACTTGGGATTTTCTCCGAAGGCATCGCGAATGATGTCTTCTTCCGTGATGCTGGTTTCGTGAAGCAAATGCTCAAATTCGGCCAGCTCGCGAATGAGCAGGTTGAGCGTTGCTGCGTCTCGAATAGTCGCAGGCCGAATTAAAAGTTTGCCCGTCGTCTCTGCCATTACTTTTTCTCGGGCTCAGCTTCCTCTTCTTCTAGGATCGCTGCCGCTGCGGCTATTTCGTCGCCCTCATCAAGCCGCAGCAGGCGGACGCCTTGCGTTCCGCGGCCCGCTTCTCGAATTTCTGCGGAGTGGACGCGGATCACCTTGCCCTGGCTGGTGATGATCATGACGTCCGAATCCTCGCGCACCTGCAACGCCGCGACAACGGCGCCGTTACGATCCGTCGATTTCAGGTTGATCACGCCTTTGCCGCCGCGCGACGTGACGCGATATTCCGCGAGCGGAGTGCGCTTTCCGTAGCCCTTCTCGGAGACGGTAAGCATCAATGACGTGAGCGATTCACGAATCTGGTCGCTTTCAAGTTCGTCCAGATTTTGCGTCTCGTTTTTGTATTCCTTGCGGATGATTTCGAAGTCGGGCTGCACGGCATCCATGCTCACCACGTAATCGTCCTTCGCGAGATCCATGCCGTTCACACCGCCTGCATTGCGCCCCATCGAGCGAACTTCCGTCTCGCGGAAGAGGATCGCCTGCCCGTCGTGACTCGCTAGGAAGATCATCTGCTTGCCGTCGGTAAGCTTCGCGCCGATCAGTTCGTCGTTTGAATCGAGATTGATGGCGATGATGCCCGAGGGGCGCGGATTGGAAAACTCGGCGAGCGCCGTCTTTTTCACCGTGCCGTTTTTCGTGGCGAGGAAGACATATTTGCTTTCCTCTTCCAGATTGCGCGCGGCAACTACCGCCATTAGCGTCTCGCCCTCTTGCAGGCGGACGATGCTGGTGATAGCTTTTCCGCGTGTGGCCGCGGCCGCTTCGGGAATTTCGTAAACCTTCAGCCAGTAAATACGACCCTTCGAAGTGAAAAGCAAAATATAACTATGCGCGGACGCAGTAAAGAAGTGTTCGACGAAATCCTCTTCGCGCGTGCGCGCGCCAATGCGGCCCTTGCCGCCGCGCGATTGATGGCGATAAACATCAACGGGAGTGCGCTTGATGTAGCCGGCGTGGCTCACGGTGATCGCCATTTCTTCGTCTTTGATCAGGTCTTCGAGCTTGATTTCTTCCACTCGATCGACGATTTGCGTGCGGCGGTCGTCGCCGTAAGATTTTGCAACCTCGCGCAACTCCGAGACGATGACGCCCTTCAGCTTTTTATCGCTGGCGAGAATGGCTTGCAGCTCGGCGATGCGCTCGCGAATTTGCGCCAGTTCTTTCAGGATTTCGTCAACAGAGAGCTGCGTCAGCCGGTGCAATTGCAATTCGAGAATGGCGTCAATCTGCGTGTAGCTAAGGCCAAAACCGCCACCCGCGGCGCCTGCAGCTTCGGCGAGCACGTCATACTTCTTCGGATCGAGTTTTACGCCCTTGATCGTTGTTTTTTTGCCGCCGACCAGCACTTCCACGGATTTATTGGTGAAGAATTCGTGCAAATTCTCGCGAGCATTGGCACGGCTCGACGATCCGCGAATGATTTTGATCACATCGTCGATGTGATCAAGCGCGATGCGATAGCCGAGCAGGATGTGCTCGCGTTCGCGCGCCTTGCGCAATTCATATTGCGTGCGGCGCCGAACCACATCGACGCGGTGCTCGATGAAATATTGCAGAAGCTGAATGAGGCCGAGCTCCCGCGGCTGTCCGCCGACAATGGCGAGCAGGATCATGCCAAACGATTCCTGCATCTGCGTCATCTTGAAGAGCTTGTTGAGGATAATTTCCGGTTCCTCGTCGCGCTTCACTTCGATGACGATGCGCATCCCGTCCCGATCGCTTTCGTCGCGAATATCGGCCACGCCTTCGATCTTCTTGTTGTTGATCAGCTCAGCGATATGTTGGATCAGGTTCTTCTTGTTGACCTGATAGGGCAACTCAGTGACGACGATATCCTGTCGATCTTTGCCGCGCTGCTCGATGGCAGCCTTCGCGCGGACTTGAAAGCTGCCGCGGCCCGTTTTGTAAGCCTGCTCGATGCCTTCGCGGCCGTAAATGTAGCCGGCCGTCGGAAAATCCGGACCGGGAACGATCTTCATAATCTGCTTGAGTGAGGTTTCCGGCTCTTCGATCAGCGTGATTGCGGCTTCAATCGTTTCGCGCAGATTGTGCGGCGGGATGTTGGTCGCCATGCCGACGGCGATGCCCGAGGAGCCATTGACCAAAAGATTGGGAATGCGCGTGGGCAGGACGACCGGTTCTTTTTCGCTCTCATCGAAATTAGGAGTGAAATCGACGGTCTCCATTTCGATATCGGCGAGCATTTCCTCGGCGATCTTCGAAAGGCGCGCTTCGGTGTAACGCATGGCCGCCGGCGGATCGCCATCGACGGAACCGAAGTTCCCTTGTCCGTCGACGAGCGGGTAGCGCATGTTGAAATCCTGCGCGAGTCGGACGAGTGCGTCGTAGACGGGTGTATCTCCATGCGGGTGATACTTGCCCAGCACTTCGCCGACGATCTTGGCGCATTTGCGATAAGGCTTCGTCGAAGTAAGACCGAGCTCGTACATGCCGAAGAGAATGCGGCGATGAACCGGCTTCAAACCATCGCGAACGTCAGGAAGCGCGCGTCCGATGATTACGCTCATGGCGTAATCGAGGTACGACTTCTTCATTTCCGATTCGATATCGACCGGAGTGAGTATCTGCTGGTTTTGCTCGTCTGCCATTTA
>DATNBB010000174.1:0-4259 GCA_035607335.1 Binatia bacterium
TCTGGAAACAAGGTACAGCTCCAACATAACCCGACGGGCGCGACTAGCGATCCGCTTGGAATAGCCTTCAATGCGGCAGGCAATAATTTCGCCAAAGCGAACTCTCTGAACAGCAACTTCAATAACGGTTCATACGTGATCGACATGGGCACAGGCGCGGGCGATATCACGTATGCAGTTCAGGCCAACCCCGCAAATGCCAATGACGTGCAACTTGTGCGCTGCCTCGGCTCGGTATGCACAAACGCGAACTCTCAGCCGGTTACGGATCAGGTGATTGGATTCAAGGTGGGTGCAGCGCTTTGGGATAACGCTCAGACGGGTGCGACGGATATCGCGAACTACTTCTATGATGCTTCGAAATATTGCAGCGATGCAATCGGTGGGGCGGATTGTACAACGACTCCGCCACCTTCCAACGATCCTTACGACTTCACGCTAATTCGATCGATTCGCGTGTCAATGATCGCGCGTACTACACCGCAGACCGACGCAACTCTGGCCAAGTTTCAGAACGGTTTCGATAACGGGCCGTATCTCGTTCAACAAGCTTCGGTGGTAGTCGACCTCCGGAACATGACGATTCCGGATTTTGGGAACTAAGCAACTTGCAGGAGGCAAGCTCATGAAATACGTGACAAATGCTAGACGTGCAGCCGCCGCCTCTCGCGGACGGCTCTCGGCGCGCAGCCGCGGCGTCGCACTGGTCACAACCTTAATTCTGCTGGCGCTGCTCGGAGCCGCCAGTCTAGCCGTAGGGCTGCTGGTCTCTTCAGATACGTTCATTAACGGCTACTACCGAGACTACCGCGGATCGTTCTATGCGGCCGATTCGGGCGCCAATTCCATCGTCGAGACGATGAAAAATGCGATCAACGCGGCCGGTGCGACGCTGCCGACCGACGGATCCGTTCCTGCGTCTGTGACCGCCGCGTACACACCGTTTCAGACAAATTACTATTCGGTTGGTGACCCAGGCTCTTGGAACGGCAGGTTCGAGGCGGTATCGCCCGGGACGACGCTGGGCAACGCGCAAAAACTTGCCGGCGCTACCAAGTTTTGCGTCCAGAATCCTGTAGACGCAACGCATCCGAATGACAATGTTACCTGTGACTACATATATCCGTTCACGGCCGTTGTGAAGGGACAGTCGTCTGGTTCGGAGCAGGAACAGATTGTCGAAACCGGGACTATTCACTATCACAGTTATTCCGGGCAGGGTGCCAGCAGCGCCCTCCCGAGCTTTGCCAAATGGGGCGCCTTCATTACTCAGTTCGATGCTTGCCAGGGGCCACTCGTACCCGGCACTATGACCGGACCGTTCTTCACGGACGGGCAATGGAATTTCGGAAATTACAGCAATCCGGGATACACGTTCACCGACACCATCGGACAGGCGGGCTCGCAAGCCAGCTGGTGGAAGAACAACAGGTGCTCGAATTCAACTTCCGCTCCGAACGGGTTTTCCAGCCCTAACTTCCAGGGCGGCTTCAACCTGAACCAAGCTTACGTCCAGGCTCCGTCGGATACGTACAACCAAGCTCAGGCTGTCTTAGATGGCAAGGGAATTCCGCCGTGCACGTCGGCTCCTTGCCCATCCGATCCTCCGCCGAGCCAATCGACAATGGCGGCGGAGTTGAAAACGGTCACCGGTGGTAGTTATCCGGCCAGCGGTAGCGTGCCGAGCGGCGTTTACATTCCAATGTACTCGACGACGTCGGGCGGAGTGACGACGTACAATTACGGTACCGATCCGACGGTGCCTGGCAATTCGGGATACGCGGGCGGCTTCTATATCCAAGGCAACGCCTCTATTTCCTTGAGCGCCAGCACGGATGCCTCAGGAAATGCGACGCAGAAGTACACGATTACGCAGGGTAGCACGACGACCACAATTACAGTGGACAGTGCCACAAATCAAACAACTGTGAAATCCGGCGGCACCACAAAGATCCTGACGGGCATCCCTACCCAATTGGACCCAAACTCCGGCGCTGTGATCACCCAGCAGGATCCCTCCGGTGCCACCGTGAGCCCGACAATGATTTACGTAAATGGTCAAATCAGCGGGCTTTCGGGCACAGTTCAGAACCAGGCAGGCATCACGATAGCCGCTTCGGACGATATCAGCATAACGGGGGACGTAACGTATGCCTCTTCTCCCGTGTCGATCCCGTCTGACGTACTGAATTCGAGTACGAACGCAGGCGTCCTCGGCATTTACACGAACGGAAATATCAATCTTTATCCCGGATCGGGCGGAAATCTCACTGTTGATGCCAGCCTCGCGGCGCTGAGCGGAGTAACGGGCGGCACGAGCGGCTTTAGAACTCCGGGAAGCGGCATTGGCACATGGACTATTCTTGGCGGGCGCGCAGAAGATCAGGCTCACAGTGTAAACATCAATACGGGAAATACGTACTACGATCGTCGCTTCGCTTCCGGTTCCTTCGGCCCTCCATGGTTCCCGACTGCCGTCCCGCAGCCCGGAACGACGGTGATACCAGCAACATCGGGCACCACGGTTTCGCGGACCTCCTGGCAGGAAGCGAGCAGGATGTAAACAACCTGCGGGGATTGAATGAGGCTCGGGCGCGCAAGGCTGTGTCCGAGTCTCCTGTTTTGCACGAACCTAAATCTCTCCGAGAATTCTCGCGCAGGCCCAATGATCGATCATGCCGTGCTCAATGCCCCATTCGGCCATGCGGATCGCATCATCGGGATTATCGGGATCGCCTGAAATTCCCGACATGCGTTCCCACTCCGGCCAATCTTGAAATTGCAGAATGCCGTACGACATTTTTCCATTCGTGTCCAGGCGATCGACGATTCGGGCGCCGCTCTCACAGGGAATGAGATGTTCGATGGCGAGGTCGGCTGTTTCGCGGTTGGTGGGCGCGCCGATCGCGAGCTTTGATCCACGCCAATAGGGTCGGCTGTCATACTTCGCGTTGAGCAGCATGGAGCGTCCGTAAATCGGATTCAGCGAATACCCCACCCTTGCGCGGTGCTCGAGTCTGGTCGGATTCCACCGCCGATACGAACGCGAATAGGCGGCGCCGTGGGCCAATAGGGCAGTGAGTGCAACCGCAAACGAGATAACAGCGATGTAAAGCCCCTTCTCAAAATCGCTTGAGCCGCTTGAAACACGCGAACGGACACGCTTACGCGGCGAGTTGTTGCAATGGCGGCGCTTGGCCATAGAACGCTCTTTCTGTGAATTAAGCTACGCTGCATCCGGCTGTCAATGGTACGCGATTGTAGGCGAATAAAAGGCGAATAGTCAAGAAGAAAAGCTCAGCGGGTCAAAGCGGCGATTATCTCTTTGCATTCTGGGTACTTACGGATCAGCGTTTCGCGATTGCCGACCACGTAGTCCGCGTAATCAAACCCCGGCGACATGGTTGTGCCGAGCAGCGCGTAGGAGCCGCCCGGAAGGAGCCGCGAGCCTTGCCAACACCGGCCAGGGACGCAGTGTTGAAGCCGCATGCCCGCTGCGATGTCCTGGCCAAGTGTAAAGAGCTCTGAGTGCCCATCCGGGTGGAGATGGAGCATTTCGACTGGATCGCCAAGATAAAAATGGAAGAGTTCGTCGCCTGGAAGCCTGTGCAGGGCAGAAAACGTGTCCCGCGTAAGCAAGTAAAATATCGCTGTGCCAATGAGGCGCTCCCCCGCGTATGCCGGGCCGACAACGTCGCCGGGAATCTTCAACTCCGAGCGATACGTTTCGGCGAAATAGCCGCCTTCGATCGGGTGAGGCTGCAGGTGGAGTATATCGCGGATATTATCGGCGGTAAGCGGCGGCATTCCGAATGTCGCAGGCACACAATCCGGCAAGCTTTTGCTTATGCCTTCTGCTGCCCTGCGGTCCTTCGGATTATCGCACAGCTAGGTGAGGCCGACGAATGCGGTCAGGACTGAGGCGCGCCTCCCCACTTGACGAAGCGTGGCTTGCTGGCAAGCCTCAGAATCTCATCAGTATCAGTATCAGCAGGATTATTACGATAACGCCCAGTCCGCCGCTGGGATAGTAGCCCCAACCCCGGCTGTACGGCCATGCCGGAACCGATCCGATAGACAGCAACAGCACGATGACCAGCAAAATGAGAAGCATTTGTATCCACCTTTCAAATTGCAAGCCGCCGACGCAGGCTGCGCGTCGCGGAGGACTGGCTCAACTGATCGGCATCATGAAGCGTGCAATACGTTTCAACAATCCTGCTGCCGCTGTATCGATTGCAGGAGCGTTTGCTTAAGGT
>DATNBB010000176.1:0-17758 GCA_035607335.1 Binatia bacterium
TTCGGATCCTAACGTCGACCGCGCCGCGGAGAGCCTGAAAGAAGTGGCCGACTACGGCGCACAGAAAAATGTGGTGATCAATCTGGAAAACGACGACCCGAAAAGCGAGGATGCCTTTTTCATTGTGAAGGTGATCGAGGCGGTGAACCATCCTTACTTACACGCCTTGCCCGATTTTGCGAATTCCATGCTCAATGGCGACGCAGATTTTAACTATCGTGCGCTGACGGCGATGTTTCAGCACGCCTACTGCATTTGCCACGTGAAAGACGGCGAAGACAGCGACAACGGCCCGGTGACGGTCGACATCAAGAAGTCGTTCGATATTTTGAAGGCGAGCGGCTATCGCGGATTTTGTTCAATGGAATTCGATGCTAAGGGCGATCCTTACGCGGCGACGCACACCTTAATCGAACAGACGCTGAAATATTTGGCGTAGCAAAATCAAGAAACCTGTTTACGTTTAGGGAAGGACCTGAATTTCGAGTTCCGTCGCGCGGCCGTGGCGGATTGAAAATGCCCGGATCGGAGTGGTTGCGTAGGGCCGGGGCGTGACGATGAAGTAGGTCGCTTCAGAGTAGTAGGCCAGCGCGATGTCTTTGGGCGAAGGCTCGTTGGCTTCCATCCAGTTGGGATGCGAGTGGTAGATGCCGAGGAATTCGAGCCGCCGCTCGCGCAATTCCGCCATCAAACGCACGATCTCCTTGGGCGCAATCTCGTAATTCCTGATCGGGTCCGCCGCTGCGTTCTTCGCAGGAAACGCCTGCGTGATCACGCCATCCTGCCCCGCCAGAATTCCACAGCATTCTCGATGCGGGTGGCGTCGTGCGTGTTTCAGCAGTTGCCCGCATACTTTGCGGCGGCTTCGGACGGCGCGCTTCATTTCGGGAGTCTATAACGAGACGAATGCGCAAATCGACTGAGGCGAAGAATGCCAACCGATCGGATCAATTTCGTGAGTAACGTCAAATCTCAACAAGTCGAGGCTCGCTGGCGGTGTCTCTCCGACGCGCGATTGCCGCGGCCAGTATCCACGACGATCCCACCGCTGCCAGGTTGTATGCGTTGCCGCCCCAAGCTGCGTGGTTTTTCGGGTTGGCAAAAATGAAGCTCGGCAATATCGTGACATTGAAGACCAGAAACATCAGCCCGAGGAGCGAAGCGGCCAGCACGTCCAGAATTCCGGAAAGTATGGCTAAGCCTGAGAGGACGAAGCAAACTCCGGTGAAGATCACCCAGAACTCCGCTCCGGGAGGCAGCCACTTGGGTACAAACATGAGGCTGTCCTTTAGGTCGGTCAACTGCGCCAGGCCGAAACCGATCGCACAAATTCCAAAAATCCAGCGCATCGTAGCCGCTACCAGCAAGGAGGGTGACTCGCGGCCGTCTGATGCCCAGATAAGCGCTCCGGCGGCGAATGCGATAAGCTCCGTGCCGACCCCGCCAACCACACCGATATAGACAGGTATCGTTCCACCCAGGTAGTGCGCCGCAGAGTAAAATCGCGGCAACCAGAACAGCGCGAAAACGAAATAAACGGCCGCCAGAACGGCCCCGCCCGTTCGTTCGCTCCGCCGCCACAATAAGGCGATTGAACCCAAGATCATCCATACGCCGGTGACGTAGGCAAACACGCCTATGTGGGGGACGCTGTCTCCCCAAGCCTGAATGGGTTGGTGCGCAGCGTCAAAATTTCCCCAGATCAGGTCGAAAATGCCCGCAGCAAAAGATCCGAATGCATATACATACAATCCAGCGTGGAAGAGCCGTTGAATCTTGGGCATAACGCTGCGTTTCCTGAGCCGCTAGCTTAGCGCTGGGCGCCTGGATTTGCGGTGCCGATTCTCATAAAAGTGCTCCCGCTCGTTGGTGACGCCTATAGGCGGACTCCAAATGGTCAGGCACGGACTTTCGCTTCACCCAGTCAGACTGCAAGGCAACTCACTGTGAAGCGGGGACGAGCTTTTCGAGTTCGGCGAATGGTGGGACGGGTCGCGGAACGTGAATCGACATATCGACGAGAGCTCCATTTCCGCCAATCGCGCTAAACCAATGCGGCGTTCCTTCGGGCACGAGAATAAAATCGCCTTTCGAAACCGTCCGCGATGAGCCTCCCGCGACTGCGGTCCCTGAAAGGTTCGTGGGATTCGTTCGAGTTTCGTTGACGAGTTTGCCGCCCGTGACCAATGTCCCAGTTCCCTCAATGATGTAAAAAATCTCGGCTTCGCGCTCGTGTACAGCGGCCGGACCGACTGTTGCACGATACTCCATGTTCACGCTGTAGGGCGCGGCCGCAAGCAAGGGCCCAGCCTTCTTCTGCGCGATGAGCGCCTGGACATCCGCCGACGACGTATACGTTTTCATTTCAGGCGGACCGGTTTGTGCGGCGGATTTGTGAGCAATGACAACGGCCGCAGCCACAATCGTGAGAGCAATACTGACTGCAAGAGAGCGCATTCTAATCCTCCAACGAGGGCTTCATTTGTTCCGGGCTTGCGCCACGGCTTTTGATCCAAGGACGGAGGCATTGTACGCCGGATTAGTTCCTTCAGATTGTTTCCAAAAAGCGTTGCTACAGAACGTGTACATGCGGCGGAGAGCGCTTCTAGCAGGAAAAATGAAGAGGGGTCCTTCGCTTCGCTCAGGATGACGACCGATGACCAAGAGGGCGACAGCCAATCAGGACAGCGGGATCGTAGTCCGAACGCGTCGCAATTCGAGGTTGTCAATCTCCGCCCACGAGTGGGAATGGCTTATTGAGGGAACGGCCAGACTGCCTCAACAGTCTTGCTCAACATCCACTGCTTGTCCTCGGCATTGAGGAATTTCATTTCGTCGCGCACGACCGTCAAGGCTTTGTCATAACTGGTCCAGGTCTCGAGGATCGGCCAATCGGTCGCCCACATCAGGCGTTGCGGGCCGTAGGCGTCGTATAGGCGCTTCACATACTGCTGCGCGTCGAGCCAGGGATATGGCTGCTTGGAAATTGACCACGTGTGCGAAATTTTCACGAACACGTTGGGGTAGCGCTTGAGCGCGATCAGCTTTTCGAGTTGCTCAGGCTCATCGATCGGGCAGTCGGCCATGTGGTCGATTACCAACGTGAGATCCGGCGTGCGGTCCATTAGCGGGACAACGTCGGGCATGCGCGTGATCGGCGCCAGTACGGTCATAGGCACTTTCAGCTCCTGGCATCGCTTCCAGAGTGGCGGCATTAACGGGCCGCGAAACCAGTCGCCGGCAGCGTCGCCGGACGGGCTGATGCGCACGCCGTGAAAACCCTGCTCGGTCCAAGAGGACAGATGATCCGGCGCGGCGGGATCAAGCGGGTCGACGCGGCACACGCCGCGAAAAGTATCGGGATACTGCTTCAGCACGTTTAGGGCGTAGCGGTTGTCGTATTTGTAGTGGATCACCTGAATGATCACCGTTCTCGAGACGCCGTTGGCCTTCATCAGCGCAAGCAGCATTTCCGGGGTGGCGTCTCGCGCGGGGACATTGGCGCCGGGCGCGAAAGGATATTTCGGATCGTGCTTCCACACGTGAACGTGAGAATCGATGATGCGATAGTTGTTTTGCGCGGGAATCGCGGCCGCAGCAGCGAGTTTCAGAAGCGTCCTCCTCGTCATATCAAGCATAGATTTTTTCCAGCGTGCTGCTGACGTATGCGCCGCAGCGCTCGTAACTTGCTCGCGGGCCCTGCCGCGCGATGTCGAGGTCGACGATCAGGTAACCCTTGAAATTGATGGATTTCAGTACGCGATGGCAGCCGGGAAAATCCACTTCGCCGTCGCCCAGATCGAAAATGCTTTCGCGATTGAACGAATCCGGTTTGGCGTCCGGCAAACGCTTCGCGTCTTTGTAGTCCGCCAGCATCAGTCTGTGTTTGTACTTTTCGAGAGTTTTTACCACGTCGCATCCGGCGAGATAAAGATGGGCTGTGTCAGGCGAAAAATGGAAAAGCTGCGGATCGGTCATCGCCATGCAGCGATCGACTTCCTCCGGCGTCTCAACCATGGCGCCCATGTGATTGTGCAGTCCTGCATAGAAGTCCATTTCACGCGCTGCGCGGCCGATTTCGTTGAAACAGTCGCACATGTTTTGAAATGCGCCGGGCTGGCCTGCGTTGCTGCGATTCGGAGGGAAGACGACCAGATGATTTGCACCGAACGGCTTCAAAAAATTCATCGCCGCTTTAGCATTGGCGACGATCTCCGCGCGTCGCGACGCGTCATGAGCAGGGGCGTTGAACGAAATCGTGACAATCTGGCAACCGCGTTTTGCAGCTTCCGTCTGCATCTGCGCCGCCGTGATGTCATACGTCTTTAGGATTTGCGGAAATTGCGTTAGGCGCGCGCCGGTGAAACCAGTGTCTTTCATTACGTCGAGAATGTCTGTGAAAGGAACGCGCGGAAAATAGTTCCAGAGATTCGTGCCGAGGCCCCACTTCACGTTTTTGTTTGCCGGCAGACGCGACGCGGCTGCGGCAAGCGCGCCCGCCAATAAACCCATGGCTTCTCGGCGGCTTAGGGGAGCATTCATAAGCCTGCAACTTATACCTGTTGCCCGAAACAGGCAATAGAAGGAGGCGTCAAGCGGTGGTTTACCAAATTAAAGCGAAGAAAGGTCCTTCTCTTCAGTCAGGATGCCGATAAAACGCGGCATCGGCAGTTAGTCTATTGGCTTCTCGTCGACGTGATCGACGACGATCACGGGAATAGAACGCTGTTGTTTCACGAGCTTCAGCCCAAGCTCTGACGCAATTGCATCGAAAACCGAGATGCCGCCATTAGGAGTGGAAGCTTCGGCCATGGCTCCGGCCGACGGATTGGGAGTCGCAGTCGGAGCTGGCTGCAACAAAGCTTTGGGAGTCCAAGCAAGAACGAAATCCCAGCCGCCCTGGAGACCGGTGGCATCCACGACCGGATGATCGATGTAGGCACCGGCCCAATTCTGCACATCCTGTGCCAACTCGTCCATGCTCGTGTTCTTGCATGACATCCTTACTTGAATAGCAGTCGATGCCTTCGAGGCGTTCACGTCCTGCGTGCAACCCATGCGTTCTGAATCAGCTGCCTGCTCCATCTTCTGCTTATTGTTCTCCACTGTGAGCGCGTAGACGGTGACCTCTCGATTTTCCGTATGAGTTTTCATTTCAAACTGATCGACCAACATACCGCGCATCATTTCCAAGGCGACACTTAAAGGCGGCGGCAGCTGCCGTCCGTTTGTCATAACAGCGGCACCTTCTCCTGTGGTCGGCAGTTTCGCGATGATGTCCCACCGCTGAGTGTCAGCGGACTTGGGCAGCCCGATTACCGTATCTTCTGCCACATTCATTGGAGTCTGGAGCGCCATCGCGATCAGTTGGCGCAGAGTGCCGCCTGCATGCACCTGCAGGCCGCCGGTGTACAGTATTCCCTGGAACGGACGGGCATTCGGATCGGCCGGCTTGATGGCTGCGACTTCAAATCGCGCCGGTGATAGGGCTAACTTCGTGGCAACGTCCGAAGCATTCGCCGTTGGCCTTCGATTCACGCTCTCAATCACCAGCGAAGGCTCGGGAACGTCCTGCACCTTTAGATCCAGGCCCAGTTGTTTGTTCACAGCGTCAAAAAGGGAAATACCGTTGTCGCCTTTCGCGGGAAGCAAGGCGCGCGCGGTCCACTCGAGATTAAAGTCCCATGTGCCGTCAAGCTTCGTCTCGTCGACCACGTCGTGATCCAGATAAGCGCCTGCCATGTCATGCAGATTCTGGGCAATCTGAGCGCCTGTTAAATTGTGACAGGCGACTTTGGCATTCGGAATGGCAGCCAGGTCTGGTGGGCCGCCTGCAGGATTAGGGGGCGGTTGCTGCTGCTGTATCGGCTTGCATCCTGCTGTTTCTGATCCATCTGAGGGCTGCAATTTTGATCCACCCTTGCCAATCGTCAGCACGTAACGCGGCACCGGGCTCGTGCCCTGTTGAATCACTAAGCCGAAGCGGTCTGCCAGCAGACTACGCAACATCAGTTTGGCGTTCGCTTGGGTTGTGCCGGCGGGAACTTTGGCTACGACATCGAAGAGGTCGTAACCAACCCAACCTGGGCCACCGCCGATGACGTCTTCTTGAACCCCATATGCCTCTTCGATCAGTTTAAGCATCGTCGCGTCTCGATAGATATACGTTCCATCGCGAAGCACCCCTCCAAAAGTCTGCACAAAGTTCGGCGAGGTCGCGCTGGAATGAACGTCCGCCACTTCGAATTTTGGCGTTTGCGCTGTCGTTGTCGTCGCTTGAGCGGCGGCGGCTCCGGGCTGCAGCGTCGAATTCATCGGCGCCGTTTGACCAAACGCGGCAACCGACAAACAGGCAAAGAAGAAGGCCAGAATGGCTGGAAAAAGTACGGCGTTGAAGCGACGCTCGAATCGCGTTTGCAACCGATTATCCGAGAGATTCCTGGGATCTGAAGTTATCATTTTGGCACCTTGTTTGACCTGGCGTAGGGTGGAGGAAAATTGACGGTAAACGGACGAGGACCTTATCCGAAATTTCAGCGTGGTCCCGTAATGTGGGGAACAATACACCTGTTCTGCTTTCCTGCGCAATCAAGTTCACTTACAGTATCGACAAATTTTGAATAAGTTAACGCGCTAGCATCAGCAGCTTGGCTAGAGCCCCGGCGATGGGAAGATCAGTGGCGCGAGAAGCTATCCCCAAAACCAGCGAACCACCGAAAGCAGAAATGAGCAGCGAGGGTTGGCCATCCCAAGAGGAAAGGCAGGCACAAAATAAAAAGGAAGCGCCTACGGCCAAGACCGGCGACGCTTCCCGGGGTGTGTCCTAGAAGTATTACTCATATAGACGCACGGACGCGTCAAAAAGTTTCCCGGAAATAGCCGCTCGGCAAATTAAAAATAAGTTAGGCAGGCTCTAGGCTTTGCGGTTACCCCTGGAGTAAAGACCTGAGCATCGGTACCAGACAAAAGGGCGCAGCAAGCCCGAGCCCCGGGGCAAAATCAATAAAAAAGATACTTGCGCCACTTTTCGTCACGATGGCCGATGAGGCGCATCAACTGGCGCGACGTGTGCAGCGTGAACGGCCGCGGGCGGCGCTGAAGCTTAATACCGGCTTCCTCGGGGGTTCGGTCGCCCTTGCGATTGTTGCAGGTGTAGCAGCAGGCGACGAGGTTCTCCCAGGATGAACGTCCGCCACGAGAGCGCGGCATCACGTGGTCCAGCGTCAACTCGGACGCGGGAAACGCGCGGCCGCAAAACTGGCAAGTGTTGCGGTCACGCAGCAGAATGTTTTTGCGCGAAAGCGCTCGGCTCTGCTGCGGAATATGCCGATAGCTCAGCAGCCGGATCACCGATGGCACCTGCACCGCCCGCGAAGTGGAATGCACTTCAGCGTGGCTGGTCTCTTCGGCTTGCGCGACGCCCTTGAGCATCAGCACTAACGCGCGGCGAACGGCGGTGACATTGATCGGTTCGAAGGTCGCGTTGAGAACGAGAACGGGAGCCTGCATTACAGAGGGGCGCGGTGCGGGGGATGGCCTTCTAGGCGCAGCATCCGGCGTAAGCCCGCCCGTCGCCGCGCCAGTGGCTAAGGTCGGGCGCGGACGAAGGCCAGCGGTATGCCGGTGGTCCATTTTGGCACTCGTTTCTTTGGCTGTTCTCCTGCGCCCTTTGATGCCCAGCAAAGAACGCCGGTTGCAAGGCGCCTGAATCATTATCGCCTAAGTTGTACGCGTTTCTATAAAAATTGTGTGAATGGCGAACAGAAGTGAAACAGCGGCGAGACGCGGATTTCCCGAGTGAGGAACCTCCCTCCTGCGAACGACACAGACCGGGGCAGAATCGGCAATTCAGGCGGTGTGGCGCGGAATGGCGCGGGCAACGGTGAGGGCGACGACCTCAGCGGCTCCTGCGGCAAGTAGCGCACGCGAGCACGCGTCGAGAGTAGCGCCAGTGGTCATCACATCGTCGATAAGGAGGATGCGTAGTTTATCGACGCGCGAGCCTTCGCGAATGGCGTAAGCGCCGCGGACGGATTTCCAATGTTCGCTGCGCGAGAGAACGAGACGCGCCGGACGCGGCTTTGTGCGCGCGAGGAGATAGGGGCGAAACGGCAGCCCCAGGCGCTTCGCGAGCGGACGCGCGATCATGTCGGCTTGATTGTAGCCGCGCTCGCGGCGGCGGTCGGCGTGAAGCGGAACCGGGACAACTACATCAGCGCGCCACGCGTAGGCGTCGATTTCGGAGAGGCGTGCGTGCAGTTCGGCGAGACGAGCGGCGAACCAGTCGCCCAGGCGCGTCACCTCCTCGTATTTGAGAAGCATGATCGCGGCAGTGAGCGACTCGTTGTAAGCGGCCCAATTGCGTGCGCGGACGAAGGCGAATGTCTTTGCGCGACAGAGACGGCAGAGCGGCGGAGTCGCGTTCGGGCCCGAGGGCAACGATGGCGAAGGCTCGCCTGTCGCCGGCGATTGCGTAACCGCAGATTGGACGATCCGACCCGACGTCTGCGGTCGTCCGCAACAAGGGCAAAGAGGACCGCGGAGTTCGATGAAAGATGCGAGGCACGGACGGCAAATCGGGATGCGGCTGGCGTTGAGCAAAGGCGCGTCGCATATCCGGCAAGGCGCTGCGAAGAGCACGGAGGCGAGCGCGTCGAGGGCGGGCTGGAACATCAAGGCAGCGCCTTGACATGACGCACCGCGAAAACTATCTCAATTCGGACAAAAAAGATAGAACCAATCCTCATAAGTTTAAATGAGCAGAAAAATTCATTGCCGGAAAATGACTTTTAGCCCGCGCCGCCAGGTTTCGGCGAGGCCGATGCGCATGATGTGAATTTCCGGCAACAAATATTTCGGCAAAATTTCACAGGCAGAGTGAAAACGCAGCCCGGGCGCGACGAGCCAAATGAGCGGCGGCTCGGGGCTGAGTTCGACGCCACTAAAATATCCGCAGCGCTGAAAGTCGCCGGTTACCTGATGCCGACGGATGCGCAGCCAATAATCGAGCGCTTGGATTGGCAACTGGATGTCTTCGGAGGCTTTCAGCTCCATTACGACCAGACGGCCATGGCGCGTCACACCCAGCAGATCAATGATGCCGCGATCCTGTGCGAGGGCCGGAACCTGCGAATACAAAAAGCGCGGATCGAGTTGCGGATCGAGCTTTAGCGGATTGGCGAGAATAAGGGTTTCGATCCAGCGTTCGGGAGCGGCGCGATAGAGCGGACCTTTGTGATCCTCTGCAAGCGAATTGCGATGGAAGTCAAGTTTGCGAATGAGATCGTCGAGCACTTTCTGATTGCCGTCGTGTAGCGGAACGCGGCGGTCGTTTAAGCCAAAGAAAAATCCGGCACGGGAATAGCGCGCGAATTCGAGGCCGCGAAACGCGAGCGCCGCTTCTATGCCGCCTGGCGCGATGCGCGCGGTGATGTCGTCGCCTGCGGGAGGTAAATGCGGCGCGAGGGCATGAATGCCGGCGGCGGCCGCAAGCGCCTGATTGAGAAGCGATTCCCTTTCGCTGCGCGGGATCAGCCAGCTCTCCAGATTGCCTTCGCCGGGTTCCACAGGACGGAGGCGGCCTTCGCGTTCGATGAGCTCGTATATCTCGGTGCGTGCCGACGCGCAGAGCCCGAGGACGCGTTCACAAATCAGCGCGCTCGATTCTTCGGGAAGAATCAGCCGTAGGCCTTCGATGGCACGGCGCGTGGAATGGCCGCGCAGCCAATCGAGCCAGAGGATGCCGTAAGCGAGCGAGTTTTTGATCGTCGCGGCGCTCTCGCCGGGACGAACGGCGAAGACTGCCCAATTCTTTCTGCCGTCTGACAGATTGCCGCGCACGTACACGTCGGAGAAGGAATCCTTCAGGGTTGCGGCGGAAGTGAGCGACTCGACTTGCGCATCCGGAAAATTCCTTTCGAGAATGCGGCGAAGGGCGAGGCGGAACTTTTCGCGTGCGACGCGCGCCGGCATTCGCTGCGCGTCGGGGCGAATCAGCTCAAGGCGAGAAGGCTTGGAGCGGCCGAAGCGCTGCACTTCGAGCACGATGCGGAATGGCGACTGCTCTTTTACGTCAAGCACGCGGCGAGTGAGGTTGCGCTCGTCGGACCAGAGATGCAGCAGCGGATTTTTGCCTTCGTAGCGGATTTCCCAGCGAAAGGCGGCGAGTTCGGCGAGCCACTCACCGGATTCATGGATCTCGGCGTTGCCTGAAGAAGTTAATTCTGCGATAGCCTGGTGCAGCGAGGCCCAATTCGGGCTTGCGTTCATAGACAGAATCCGTGATGCGTTTAGTAAACAGCGGCGGGCGCTTCGCGCGTTTCAGGATTCGTTCCGTAACCGGAAGCGCTTCGGAACGGTGGCGTAAGCGGCTGCAGCCGCGCCCTTCCCTTCAGCGAAACCCGCACAGCGCGATATCTTACTGCAAAACTACTGCAAGACAAGGCCTGAGGTGTGGAAGATCGGCATCTGCTGATTCCAGTTTTGCGGATAACCGTCAATGGTTACGGAAAACTTTCGTTGCTCGTGAGGCGGAAGAGGCGGGTCGGTGGGACCGATCACCGTTTCGGTATGGTGCATAGTGAGATGCTTGTTGTCGATGTCGTCGTAAAAATCCACCGTCATCGCGACTTGTTTCACGGCGCGGTTGCCTGTGTTCGCGATCGTGCCATTGATGTACATGAACTGCTGATTGAGGAAATTCTCCGACTTGGCCAACTGAATGTTGCTGTAGTGAATGTTTGGCGCGTACGCCTGCTCTTCGGGGCCAAACGCCATCGGCTTCGTCTGGATTGGCGCCGCGGTGTGCGAGGATTTGCTGACGACAATCAGTAGCACAGCGACGATGGCAACGATTACGACTCCCGCGAGCAGGGCCAGCGGGAATTGTTTGCGAGCTTCACGTGCGTTTGGCGTGTCGATCATTTTCGTTCGCGCGATCTGTTAGACCAAGTTGTTAGACACCGGATCGCACTTCCAAGTAAATTCTATCAGGTCCCATTTCGCCATTCATCCGTGCTCTTCTCTACCGGCCGACGGCGAGCCGCATGATCAGCGGCTCAGGAAGGAGCGCATCGATCATGCGATGCTGCACGGCCGCAATGTCGTAGGGAACGCGCCAATACTCAACTTTGCGTTGATCTGTTTCCAGAATGGCGTAAGCAGCGCGGGGATCGCCGTCGCGCGGCTGGCCGATCGAGCCGGGATTGAGGAAGTAGGTCGCACCTTGCTCCAGTGGCAGGCTTCCGACCAAATTTTGGGGCGTCGGATCGAAATTGATCACGCCGAGGCCTTTGCCGTGGCGAGTAAAGCCGCCTTGGCGGTGCGTGTGGCCGAAAAACGTGAGCGGCGTGGTTGCGTATTGTATTTCTTCGAGAGCTTGCTGAGGAACGAAGACATATTCATCTTCGTCGCGAATCGAACCGTGCACGATACAAAAGCCGTCGACGAGCACCGGCCCGTGAGGAAGCCTCTTCAGAAATTCCAGATTCTTGTCCGTTAGCTGCTCGCGGGACCAAAGCATCGCTGCGCGCGCGATCGGGTTGAAGTCTTCAGCCTCGGTAATACCGGCAATCGCCTTATCGTGATTGCCGCGAATCGTGACGCAGCCCAGCGCGCGAATGCGGTCGATGGCTTCGTTGGGATCGGGCCCGTAGCCGACGATGTCACCGAGGCAGACAATCTTGTCCCAGTGGCCATCGGTGGCGGCTAAAACAGTGTCGAGCGCAGTAATATTCGCGTGAATGTCGCTAAGGATTAGATATCGCATGCGGCGCCGCACTCGCGGGCGTGGAATTTATCATAGTCGAACACAACGGTTGTTGCACGATAGATCGGGTGACCGTGTCTTGGCTTAAGTAGGAGCTAACGCAAGAACATACAGTCGCCGTAACTATAGAAGCGGTATCCGACGGCCACCGCGTGGCGATATGCGGCGAGGACATGTTCGCGGCCGGCAAAAGCGCAGATGAGCGCAAGCAGCGTGGATTGGGGCAAATGAAAATTCGTGAGGAGTTGATCGACGACGCGGAATGGTTTGCCGGGAAGCAGGAAAATTTCGGCTTCCGCGCTGCCAGCCGCAACTAACTGGCCACTTGCGTCTCGAACACGATTTTTTTCGGCGGCGTCCTCGAGAGCGCGGACTACGGTCGTGCCAATGGCGAGAACTGGACGTGAGTCGCGCTTCGCGCAGTTGATTCTATCGGCTGCATCTTCGGAAATTTCGTAAGTTTCCTTGTGGATCTTGTGCTGTTCGATTTCCTCGGTGCGCACAGGCTCAAATGTCCCGAGACCTACGTCCAACGTGACCTCCGCGATTTCGATGCCGCGACCGCGGAGGCGTTCAAGAATCGCGGGAGTGAAATGCAAACCTGCGGTAGGGGCGGCCACGGCAGTTCCCTGCCGGGCGAAAACGGTTTGGTAGCGTTCGCGGTCGGAAGGCTCGTCGGCACGTTTGATGTAAGGCGGAAGCGGTACGTGGCCGAGCCGTTCGACAGTTTCGCGGAAATTCCCCTTTGCGGAGAAACGAAGGACGCGCAGGCCGTAATCGCCACGCCCCTCGACTTGCGCGACAAGCTCGCCATCGCTGAAGACGATTCGCTCGCCCGCCGGCACTTTGCGACCCGGACGGACGAGGCATTCCCAGGTGTCGTTTTCGAGTTGGCGGACCAGTAGGACTTCGACCTGGGCTGTCAGGAACTCCTTGTTGTCAGGATTATGATGCTCTGCGTGAATGCCCTCGCGGTGGCCGAAGAGACGGGCAGGCAGCACGCGGGCATTGTTAAGTACGATGAGTTCGTCGCCGCGCAGCAAGTCCGGAAATTCGCGGAAGACGCGATCTTCGAATTCTCCTGTCTTACGGTCGAGCAGTAAGAGTCGCGAGGCGTCACGCTCGGGCAGCGGTTTCTGCGCGATCTGTTCGGATGGCAGGTTGTAATCGAAATCGCTTACTTTCATCGCGTTTTGCGCATACCATTGGACTCCGGCGCAGCTATTGTAGCGAACTGCCGTAGGCCCTGCGGCATACCGACGAAATTAATGGCGACAGCTCAATCCATGACAAAAATGAGCAACGAGGCTAAGGCTGTGATCAGCCCGCGGGGCGTGGAACGCATCCGCGCAGGTCACCTCTGGATCTATCGAAGTGACGTCCGGAGTGCCGATGGCGAGCCTGGATGCGTCGTGCGGCTACTCGATGAGCGAGGGCGATTCCAAGGGCGGGCGTTTCATAGCGATAAGTCGCAGATTGCGCTTCGTCTACTGACGCGCGAGGACGTTCCGGTGGACCGGGCATTTTTCGCGCGCCGACTTGAGCAAGCCGCGGCGTACCGGAAAGTCGTGGTTGAGAATACCGAGGCTTGGCGCGTGGTGTATGGCGAGGCGGACCATTTGCCATCGCTGATTGTGGACCGATATGGCGATTACCTCGTGCTGCAGACGCTCAGCCAGGGAACAGAACGACAAAAAGGCGTTTTCGTCGATATTCTGAATGAGATTTTTGCCCCTAAGGGAATTCTCGAACGCAATGATCCGCGCGTGCGGCTGCTCGAAGGACTCGACCAGCGCGTGAGCGTCCTTTCAGGCGATGTGCCGGACGAAATTGTGGCGCGGGAAAATGGAATCGCGTTCGCGTGCGACTTGAAAAAGGCGCAGAAGACCGGATCGTTTTTGGACCAGCGCGAAAATCACTGGGCCGCACGAACGTATGCGAGTGGCGACGTGCTCGATTGTTTCAGCTATCAAGGAGGGTTTGCGCTGACAATTGCGGATCGCTGCGCGCACGTGGAAGCGATCGATATGGCGCCTGCGGCGGTTGCCGCCGCCCGCCGCAATCAGGAGCTGAATGGGATCAAGAACGTCAGCTTTCGCGAGGGGAACTCCTTTGACATTTTGAAGGAGTATGACGACGCCGACCGGCGATTCGATATGGTGATCCTGGACCCGCCAGCGTTTGCGAAGAATCGCGATAGTATCGACGCGGCACATCGCGGGTACAAAGAGATTAACCTGAGAGCATTGAAACTCCTCAAACCAGGCGGGTTCTTACTCACCTGCTCCTGTTCATATCACATCAGCGAGGCGCTGTTCCTCCAGATCGTGGCTGAAGCAGCCAATGACGCAAAGAAGGCCGTCGCTGTTGTTGATCACCGGACACAAGCCAAAGACCACCCGATCTTGCTAACTATGCCTGAAACACACTATTTGAAGTGCCTCATTGTCAGGGTTTTGGACTAGCCGCAAGCCCTATCATTCCAGCCCAAAATCAACATAACTAACACAATATAAGCAACTTATATTCGTACGTCTAGGCGCAAAGATTTGGATAGAAAATACTTGACAATACTACACGCATATTTTATTATTCACATGCGCTTATATATAGCGCACCAGATTCTACGACGAGATCAGGAGGATGTAGCAAATGACAGCGATTACCCGTTGGGGCCGAGTCCCCACCTTCAATGCCCTTCAGGAGCAGATGAATAAGCTCTTCGAGAGCACATTCAACGGAACAGGGGAAAACTCGGCGATCACGAGCTGGGCGCCGGCGGTAGACATCTACGAGACCGAGAACGAACTCGTGCTCAAGGCCGATTTGCCGGGCGTCAGCGAAAAAGACATCGATGTACGCGTCGAGAACAGCATGCTCACCGTTCGCGGCGAGCGTCAGTTCGAGAGCAAAGTAAAAGAAGACAACTACCTTCGCGTGGAGCGGACGTATGGATCGTTCAGCCGCAGCTTCGGCCTGCCGAACACGGTAAATACCGAAGCGATCAGCGCGGAGTACAAGAACGGCGTCCTTACTGTCCAACTGCCAAAGCGGGCGGAATCGAAGCCGAAGCAGGTGAAGGTGAACGTCAACGGAGCCGAGAAGAACTAAGTTTCTCTGGCGCCAAGTGCGGGTCGGCATCGCGCTCGCGATGGGCGAGCAAGCCGACGTGAAAGGGGGCCGACGGGGAATATCCCTCGGCCCCTTTGTTTGTAAGAATTGAAAGTGAGAAAATCTGATTATGCTTCGCTATGACAAATTGACTGTAAAGGCTCAGGAGGCGCTGCAAGCCGCGCAGGAGATGGGCGCGCGCGGCGGCCAACAGCAGATTGAGCCGTTGCACTTGCTCTGGGCGCTCGTCGCGCAGGGCGACGGTGTGGTGCCACCGCTACTCGAGAAGCTTGGAGTTCCTGCGACCCGCTTGGCAGGCGAAATCGAGAAGCAGATTGCGCGCTTGCCGAAAGTGACAGGCATTTCGCAGCAATATCTTAGCAATGCCTCGAATGAGGTCCTGCAAAAGGCGTTCGATGAGGCGCAGTCGCTGAAGGATGAGTACGTTTCGACCGAGCACATTCTGCTCGCGATTGCGGCTGCCGGGAAAGATCCGGCTGGACAGCTCCTCGCGCGCGAAGGCGTGACTCACGACGCGATCCTGCAAGCGATGACGGCGATTCGCGGGAGCCATCGCGTTACCTCTGAAAATCCTGAGTCGCAATACCGCGCACTCGAACAGTATGCGCGCGACCTGACCGACCTGGCGCGTCGGGGGAAGCTCGATCCTGTCATCGGCCGCGACGAAGAGATCCGGCGCGTGATGCAGATTCTGGCGCGGCGCACGAAGAACAATCCCGTGCTGATCGGCGAACCCGGCGTCGGAAAAACGGCCATTGTGGAAGGGCTCGCGCAACGGATTGCGTCGGGCGATGTGCCTGAGATTTTAAAGCCGAAGCGGCTCGTGTCGCTTGATTTGGCCGCGCTGGTGGCAGGCGCGAAATATCGCGGCGAATTTGAGGATCGTTTAAAGGCGCTGCTGAAGGAAGTTTCGGAATCGAACGGGCAGATCATTCTGTTTATCGACGAATTGCACACGCTGGTTGGCGCAGGCGCTGCCGAAGGCGCAATGGACGCGTCGAATATGCTGAAGCCGGCCCTGGCGCGCGGCGAATTACGCGCGGTGGGCGCAACTACCCTCAACGAATATCGCAAATACATTGAAAAGGACCCCGCTCTCGAACGGCGTTTCCAGCCCGTAATGGTGGGCGAGCCTTCGGTGGAAGATACGATCGCGATTCTTCGCGGCTTGAAGGAACGCTACGAAGTTCATCATGGCGTCCGCATCAAAGATGCGGCGATTGTCGCGGCCGCGCTGCTTTCACAGCGGTACATCACGGACCGTTTTCTGCCGGATAAGGCGATTGACCTGGTCGACGAAGCGGCGGCAGGGTTGCGCATGGAGATCGATTCCCTGCCCCAGGATATCGACGAAATCGAGCGGCGAATCATGCAACTCGAAATCGAGCGTCAGGCGCTCCGCAAAGAGAGCGACGAGAATTCGCGTAAACGCCTGGGCGAAATCGAAAAAGACCTGGGCGGCCTGAAAGAACAATCCAATACGCTGAAAGCACGTTGGCAGACGGAAAAAGATGCCATCGGGCGCATTCGCAAGCAGAAGGAAGAAATCGACCGGCTGAAGACCGAAGAGCAGCGATATGAACGCTCCGGTGAGCTCTCTAAAGTTGCGGAAATCCGCTACGGCAAGCTTTCGGCTGCGGAAAAAGAGTTGAAAGCAGCGCAGGACAAGCTGGCCGAACTGCAGAAGAATCAGCCGATGCTGAAGGAAGAGGTTGGCGAAGAAGAGATCGCCAAGATCGTCAGCAAATGGACCGGCATTCCGACGGGGCGTCTCCTCGAAGGCGAAGTGCAAAAGCTCGTTCACATGGAGGAGCGGCTGCGGCAGCGCGTGGTTGGACAGGATTCGGCGCTAACAAGCGTGGCGAATGCAATCCGGCGGAGCCGCTCGGGGCTGAGCGATCCGCACCGACCGATTGGCTCATTCCTGTTCCTCGGGCCAACTGGCGTGGGTAAGACCGAGCTGGCGCGGGCGCTGGCTGAGTTCCTGTTCGACGACGAGCGCGCGATGGTGCGGCTCGACATGTCCGAGTACATGGAAAAGCATTCGGTGGCGCGGATGATTGGCGCGCCTCCGGGATACGTCGGATACGAAGAGGGCGGTCAACTCACCGAACAAGTGCGCCGAAAGCCCTACTCGGTGGTATTGCTGGACGAGATCGAAAAGGCGCATCCTGACGTGTTCAATGTGCTGCTTCAAATTCTCGAGGACGGCCGTCTGACGGACGGGAAAGGTCGCACAGTCGATTTCCGCAACGCGGTAATCATCATGACTTCGAACGTCGGTTCCATGGCCATCTTCGAATTAGCGGACAAGGATCCGAAGAAAGCGCGCGAGGAGGCGATGTCCGCTCTGCGCGAGCTTTTCCGGCCGGAGTTTCTGAACCGAATCGACGACATCATCATCTTCCGGCCGTTGGGCAAGGAGCAGATTGATCGGATCGTGGACCTGCAGATGCAGCATGTGACGAAGCTGCTGGCGGAGCGTCAGATCAAGTTGCACCTGACGGCAGCGGCGAAAGCGCTGCTCTTCAAGGAAGGGTTCGATCCGGCTTTTGGGGCGCGTCCTATGAAACGAGCGATCCAGAAGCTGATACAAGACCCGCTCGCGCTGCGTATTCTAGATGGAGAGGTCCACAACGGCGACGACGTGCTGGTGGACGCGGATGCGAAGACCGGCGAGATGACGTTTAAACGGGAGGCTGTAAGGGCAGGCGCCGCCTGATGTGGCGCCAGGGGATGTAGGGCCCAGAGGATACAAAGATGAAAACGATCAAGACTGCGTTTTTGTTGACGGCGCTTACCCTGTTGCTGTTGTTCATCGGTGGGGCGCTTGGCGGACGCGGCGGCATGACGATCGCG
>DATNBB010000221.1:0-4863 GCA_035607335.1 Binatia bacterium
TCCGAATCTTCATCTACCAGAAGTGGCTCAGTCGTAACGTGCACGGGCGGCGGCTCAACGAGCGCCGGATCTTTGCTGATCGGACCAGAATCGTCCGGCTCCGCAACTAATTCAGGATCGGCCGCCAAATGGCGTACCGGCACAGGGCCGGTCGTCTCAAGCACAGGCTCATCCGTCACGGAAGAGGCCTTTTTCGTCTCCGCCGAGACAACAGGCAGCCAGTCGGAGGCACTTTCATTCTCATCCGCAAAAAACTCTTCGTCCTCTGCCTGAATCGGTTCTGGAGATACAACCAGTTCTTCCGAAACCGCACGGGATGTGGCTTCTGGCGCTGCTACTAAAGCGGGCACTGAGCCAGCAGGCGTAGTTGGCAACGGAGCGTCGAGATCCATCTTAACGGCGGGCGCAGGATCGGCCGTCTCGCTGGCATCCGAACGCGTATCCTTGAGCGCCTCCGTCATTGCATCCATCCAATGCGCGCCCTGCGTCGCAAAACTGGTTGCGGTCCCGAATTCAACGGCCGGCGTAATGGGGGTTATCTCGCGTGCCATTGAGGTTTCGCCGTTGTCGGTCGGCTTGTTCTGTTCCGTAAAGATCGAGGCAGCGGGAAGCTCCGATTCTGGGGCTTTCCAATTCGGCACGGGCGAAGCAGGCGACATCGAAACCGGAGCACTCTGCGGCGGTTCGACCGCCGGTATAGAAAACGGAGCTGGCATAGTTCCCAGCATTGTCGCCGTCAGGAAACTGTCATGCGCTTCATTCGCGGGTGCCACGGGAGCCGGGGACGGAGGTGCGAAGTCCGGAACGCTGGACGCGGGCGCTTTCCCAGAGAGCTGCTCCGAGAGTCTTGCAGCGGAAACCGGCGCGGGCGGAGGTGGCGGCACAAGCGAAGCAACCGGAGCGATCCGTGTCGCGACGTCAGTATCCACCATGGGCCTGTATTCCTTCTTCCGAACGTGCTTTGGCGGCACATCTTTTTCCGAAGGGAACATCGCCGTGGGAGACTCATCGTCCAAAGCAAATGGTGACTTCGAGGTTTCCTCTGGAACCTCAAAATCCATCGCACTGCGTCGCCAGTTGTGCGATGGAGCGGTCGCCTCAAAATCTTCCTCTGTTTCCTCTTCTTCGTCAGCATCAGGCGCAACCGGCGCCAAATCTTGTTCAGCAGGATTTTCTTTCCCGCGCTTTCCGGAACCGAATCCATAAACGAGCGCCGCTTCCTCGGGGCTCGGCTCGGGAAATTCCGGCAGTGGCTTAACCTCGGCGCGTGCCGGCGCTTCGAGAATCGCAGGCATCGGCTCCCTCTCAGGAGGAGCCACCTCGCGCGCCTTCGCCATCTCCGCCGCGATCTTGGGATTCTTCTCCAGCGCCGAAATCACCATCGCGATCAGCGGATCGGGCGGCACAAAAGGCTTCTTCAGCACACCGTCTGCGCCCACTCTCCGCGCTTCCTTCTCATCCAGCGGATCGAATGCGCCCACGAGCAGAATGACGGGCACATGCGCGAATCGCTCGTCTTTTTTTACAAACTCGCAAACCTCATACCCATTGCGCACTGGCATGAAAATATCGGCCAACACGAGGTCCGGGTTCATGTCCGGGATGCGCCGCACCGCCGCTTCGCCGTTCCCAACGGACACAACGTCGATTCCGCGCTCTTCGAACGCGAGTGAAACCATCTTCTGGATATTTGTATTGTCGTCCGCGACCAGAATTTTCGGCACAGGAACCCTCAGTAGGCGCGCAACGCGCCGCCCCCGTCTTGATACTGCTATTGCAGCATCACAGGCATAGGGCGTCAACAAACACAATCGCCGAGGGTGCTTGAATTGTCAGTAGGGGTTCTAAGGTGCGAACTGTCCTTTCGGCCAGTTCTTGTGGCACAGCCACTCCCGGCTGTGGTGTGTCTGGCAGCCGTTCGAGAAACCGGCGGGCACAGCATCGAGAGCGCACAAGATTTGTTACGCGGAAGCCTGCTAAAAGGGATTCAGCTTGCCCAACCCCTTCTTTTTCTTGCTCGACGATTCGTTCTTATTCGGCTTTGACGAAGAGGACGAATCCGGAGATGTGTTCGACGCGTGTTGCGGATTTGCTTCGCTCTGCCCAGCTACTGTCGAGGTACCCGGCGTGTCCGTGCTCGCTGCCGCCGTGGTCGCCGGAGCGGACGGAGTATCGGAAGCCGCCGTTGTCGGTGCGTCTACCTCGCCTACGGGGTTGTTGCTCGAAGGAGCGCTCCCAGGATCGGCAGCCGCGCTGGATGTAGCCGGCGCGGATACAATCCCGTTCGCGTTCGCATCGCTCGCCGCCGGACTGGCGGCAGCAGCATCGTTCGCATCCGTCACCGGCAAGCTCCCGCTCAGGTCCGTCCCGCCTGAGCTCGAACCCGCATTCGCCGCCAAATTAAACGTCGGCCCCGAATTTGACGGACTGAGAATATCCTTCGCCGAGATCGAATCCGCAGGAGGCGTCAAGTTCGGCATTCCCGACTGCGCAGCCATTGAAAAATCCGGCCCGGACTTCATGATATCGAGCGGCGCTTTGAACATGGACTCGCGATGCGCTTTAACGTACGCATCCTGCTTCTTCATGCGAGCTACTGCCGCAGGATCGGCAGCAGGCACATCCATTCCCATGCCCTTCAATTCTTCCTTGGCCGCCGCCGCGCGAGCCGAAAGAGGGTATTCTGCAACGAGACGGTCGAGAACTTTACCCTCGAGATCGGCATAATGATTTCTCAGATCTTCATTCTTCGCCTCTGCCACCTTGGCTTTCTGATAGATGCTGGATAGCATCCACAACGCCTCGTCGCTCTCGCTGTAAAGCGGGTATCGCTCGGTCAATTCGACCAGCCGTGCCGCAGACGCTTGATAGTCGGGCCGCAGATAATAAAATCGCGCAACCTTATATTCCCCGTCCGCAAGCACTTCCTGCACATCCCGCAGCTTCTGCTCGGCAAATGGAGTCAGCTTGTCATTCGGATACTTCAGCAGGAACGTCTGCAATTCCGCTTCGGCGCTCAACGCTTCGGAATTGTCCCGGTCGGACTTTTCCATCATCTTGTAATGCGCCATGCCGATCTGCATCTGCGCGTAAGGAGCTTTGTCGTCAAACGGGAAGAAAACAATGAAACTCTTATATTCGCCGATGGCTTGCGTCAGGTTAGATACTCCACCTTCGGTGTAATACGAATCCGCAACCGCCAGTTTGGCTTTGTCCAAGTATTCGCTATCGGGGTAGGTGTTAATCAGCGTTTCCAGGGTTAATCGCTCTTCCTCATAGTGCTTTTTTTTCAGGTCCACCATCGCTCGGTCATAGAGTACTTTGTCCGGCTCAGACGAAGGTTGCACCGCTGGCTTCGCTGTTTCTTTTGGTTTGATTACCTTGATCTTGCCCCGGCCTTGCCCGAAAGCGCTGGCGCCGGAAAAAGCCGTGATGAGGATTGCCCCTGCGGTTACAACGAATCGATTGCCCTTCATGAACGCCCCTCTACCCTGGTTTCAGACCATTTGTCGCGTGGCTTCCAAAGCCGCCGCGCGCATTTTGCGGACCGCATTCGCCGGATCGGGCGAGTGGAAGATCGAGGTCCCCGCTATGAACGTGTTCGCGCCGGCACGCGCCAATTCCGAAATATTTTCTAACTCAATGCCGCCATCCATCGCGATTCGGAAGCTTACGCGCCGCTTCGTGCGAAGCTCGTTCAACTGCGCCACTTTTTCGGCCGCCCGTGGAATAAACTTTTGGCCTCCGAATCCCGGATTGACGGACATCACAAGCACTGTGTCTACCTTCTCTAGCACGTCGGTCAGCATTGCCACCGGCGTAGCGGGATTAATCACCGCGCCCGCTTCCGCTCCGGCCTCGCGGATCATCTCCAACGCCCGGTCCAGATGGGGCGTCGCCTCCTGGTGGACCAGAACACGATTTGCCCCGGCGCGTACGAACGCGCTGATGTACTGTTCCGGGTTGTCGATCATGAGATGCACGTCCAGAGGCAGGCGGGTTGCCTTCCGAATCGACTTCAAAACGGGGATTCCAATAGAGATGTTCGGGACGAAATGACCGTCCATCACGTCAAAATGAATCACGTCGGCGCCGCCGGCCTCAGCCTCGCGGATCTGCTCGCCCAATCGCGCAAAATCCGCCGCCAAAATCGAAGGCGCAATTTCAATCCGTTCGTACGCCATGGTTAAGCGGCAGTTTAGCATACGAAATGGCCGATTTTGCAGGCGCTACAGCGATTTCCGTCTGGATTTAAGCTCGCAGTTGGAATTGATGCGTTCTAAATTCGGAACCCAGCCCGAGGTCCCTGCCTGTTCACACCAATCACTCCGCCACGTGCAACTCAATCTGCACGCTCGCGTCTACGCGCGTCCCTCGCGTCGGCACCTGATCGAGCACCACACCATGCTGCGCCCCTGGCGCCTGCTCCAACGTGATCTTTGAAACCTTCAGCCCTGCCGTCGCGAGCTTCGCCTCGGCCGACGTTAGCGTGCTGCCGTCAAGCTGCGGCATCACGTAAGCCGCCGTCGGTGGTTCCGCCGCTACAAGGATATTTGCATGGGGACTGGTCGCATTCGCTGTTCCCGGCTCGGGATCTTGCTCAAGCACCGTATCCGCGGTCGCTCCTGGCAAATAGACTGTCGATTCCTCGCCGAGCTGCATTCCGCTCCGAAGAAGCTGAATTCGCGCGAGCCTTTCGCTCATTCCTTCGACCTGCGGAATCGTGACCTTCTGCTGCCCGAGGCTTAGCACAACGTGCTCGTCCGCGCCCGCCTTCACGCGCATCTTCGGCGGCGGACTCTGCCGCACCACAACATCCACCGGAAGATCGCTGTAGACGCGATCCTCCACCTTAAGCCCCAC
>DATNBB010000228.1:0-22790 GCA_035607335.1 Binatia bacterium
AACGTTCACGGTATCGAGCACCCTGACCGTGAGCTGCGCACCAGGATCCCACAACCAGCCGCGCGAACCGAATGCGCCAGACGGGTCAGAAATATCTCCCGCGTCAAGTGCCGGTCCGGCCTTTAACTCGAAGAAAGCATCGTGATAAATCACCTTGCCCCACGTCCAGTTCCACAGGAAATAGCGTCGGCCCATTGGCGAATTCCCTTTTCGCCCGTCATGCGTGGCTGAAATTCCGCGAAGCCACAAATCGTTGTCGTCGCGTTCGATGCCAAGAGTGTACAGCTCGTCGAGAGGGACTTCGCCGAAGATTGCTCCAGCGCGAAACCGCGACGTCATTTCGTAATCGTCTCCTTCCGGCTGCGGAAACCAGTGGAAAGAGAGCGAACCTTCGCTGCGCTCAAAACGGCTTGAGCCGCCGTTCGTAAAGAAGCGCCCGATGCTTCCTGTTGCGGAGGAATCGATTGTGATGCGGCGGTCCGGAATCGAAAGCAGGCGATAATCAGAACCAGCATTCCATTCAAGCACATTGCCGGTTGTGAAGAAGGAATCGGTCTCCGCGGGAATCGCGTTCTGCACGCCAAACGTGCGGCGCGAGAAGGCGGCGCCGGTTTCCCACGCCCACCGGCCATCTTCGATGCGACGAATTTCGCCACCAAATTGCATTTTGCGCAACTTCAGTGCCGTTACAGGCGTGGCAATACCGTAGAACGAGTTCGTGAGATTCCAGTTTTCGTCGCGAGCGTCAGTATAGGCTTCGAGACGCCACTTTGGATTCATGCGTAGCGGCATGGAGGCGGACGCAAACAGGCGGCGCTTCTGCGAATCCCATCGGACGATTGAATCGAAGTTGATCGCCGACCCACGCGCGTTGCGATATTCCGGGTACACAGTTTCGTAGGGCAGGCCGCGAAGGATCGAGAGCGCCGCCGTCCATTTGTTCGCGCCCCAACCATCCTCTTCGAATGAGTGAAGCACCAGATTGTAATCGTCGGAGCCATCGGGCCGCAGTTCCCAACGGCGATTCGGGAAAATGTCGAGGGCACCGATCAGGGCATCTGAGGTTTCGAAATCGCGCAGCCGCAACTTCGACAGAGGAGAAACCGTGATTGCCCGTTGCAGTAACATTTGGTTTACATGGGGTTGTGGACTCTCTTCGATTTGGGAAACCCGCGGCGCTTCGGTGCGATTCCAGTATTCGAGTGCCGCCGGCAAATTCCCACGCAGCAGATAAATCGTAGCGAGGAAATTCAGCGCATAGGAATCTTGCGGCTTGAGATCTAGCGCGCGGCGCAGGTTACGTTGCGCTTCATCGAGGTTGTTTGTGCGATAAGCGACGCCTGCAAGCTCGACCGGAAAGCGCTCTTCGCGCGGGTCCTTTCGCTCGCCATCTTCGAGTGCCGCTCTCGCTTCGGAAAAACGCTGCAACTGTGCGAGCGCCAATCCGCGATATAAATCCAATTCGGCAGGGTCGGAAGCGGACGGCGGCACGAGACGAACGATTTCCGCGTACTGTTTCTGCTCGTAAAGTTTGCGGACCGATTCGACCGAAGCGGTCTGGCACACACACGAATCGGGCCACAGGCACAAGAGTGCCAACAAAAGTCCGATCTTTATGGTGAATTTCAATTCGGGAGCGCAAGCAGGGCCCAGTTCCCCGCTTCAGCCCATTGTTTTTCGAAATCCGCTCTGGTCACTCGCAACAGTTTTTGTTGTGCCGGATCGTTAAGGAAAACAGCTCCGCCATCGGAATCGATTCCGGCGACAACTACGTAGTGCAGCGGATGATGCGGTCCTGACGGTGCGAGTGAGACGATGAGCGGACGACCTTTATTGATGTTCGCCTGTAGATCTTGCCACTCGCCGTGAATTGCAAACGTTCGATACCCGGATTCTTTAAGATACCTTTCGAGCCCCGAAGCAAAAATTCCCTTCGCTTGCTTCGAGTAGAGCGCCCGTTGAATCGTCTCTACACCTGATCGCTGGGAATGCGTGCGATGCAAATCGTTGTCCCAGTATTGCATCACCATCGCGGCGGATGCGGCGCCGCAACCGTTTTCAGGCTGCGCGATGAAAGGAACATCGAGCCAAATCCCAGACGGTGCGGCGGCGGCGATTGCCGCGAGACACAAGGCCGCACAGCCAGCCAAGAAATAGCGGGCTGTGCGGTCTAGCGAGCTTGCCATCACTCGTTTCATTAGCAATGGAGAAAACGCCGTGGAGGGATCAGTGCACGGCGATCAGGACAATCACCGCGGCTGCGAGTGCGATGATGATATAGGTGATTTGTTCGTTTGTGAGAGCGCCGGCTGCAAAATCTTTCTGTGCCTGATCCGCGCGGGCCGAAAGGCGCGCCAGCTCATCGTCGCTGAGGGTCGAGACGCCGTTCCGCACCACATCATAGTCCACGTTCGCCGTTTTCAGCGCGGCCCGTGCCTGGTCCGTAGACAGGAACTTATCTATTTTCGCAATACGCTCCTGGCGAACCTGCGCCGCTTTTGCGACGTCCTTTTGCAGATCGGCGGAGCTGACTACGTGTTCTTGAGCCGGAAGAGCTTGCGGCAACGCAAAAAGGGTTGCAAATAACACACCAGCGGTAACACCGAGTGCTAGTCTGCTGCTGAACGTCATCCTCTCTCCTCGGGCTTGGGCATTTTAATTATCCGGGAAACCCGCTGGGCACGCAAGAGATTGACGCGACTGAATTTGATTGCAGCCGCCACAAACAGCTTTGCGTGCGTAGTTTGGTGTGCTGTGATCTTTCCATGGTTATTTCTGCTGCAAGGCGGATCGCCTTCGACGTGTTGCAGCGCGTGGAAGCCGAAGACGCTTACGCGAGCGACGAACTGCACGCGGCGCTCGATGCGGACATCAAGGCGACCGATGCCGCTCTGGCGACCGAATTGACGATGGGAGTGTTGCGCCGGCGCGGCACGCTCGATTTTCTGCTTGAGCGCAATTTAGAAAAACCCGTTGCGCGGCTCGATTTGCCGGTCGCGCTCGCTCTGCGGCTCGGCTTGTACCAATTGCGTTTTATGCGGAAGGTTCCCACGCATGCCGCGGTAAACGAATCGGTCGAATTGGTGAAGCGCGCGCGAAAAGCTTCGGCGGCATCGCTTGTCAATGCCGTTTTGCGCAAGGCTGCACGCGAGAGCAACAAACCGATTGCGGATTTCATGCCGCAAGCAGCGCCTATCGTCGAACGCCTTGCGATAATCCATTCGCATCCGCAATGGCTGATTGAACGGTGGCTTGCGCGTATAGGGGAAACTGCAACCATTGCGTTACTCGAAGCTAATAACTGCACGCCGCGGTTGACCTGCTCTTTGAATGAAGCAAATGCTCGCGAGGCAATATTTGAGGAACTCGCAGCCGCTCACCTGCGCGTCGAACCGGGACGATTGCTGCGAAATGCATTCTCCGTTTCTGGGGGAAGCCCGTCGCGAACAAAAGCCTTCCGCGAAGGCTCGATTTCCATTCAGGACGAGGCTTCGCAAGCCGTGCCCCTGCTGCTTGACGTGAAGTCCGGCGATCGTGTTCTCGATTTGTGCGCCGCTCCCGGTGGAAAGACAGCGGTGCTCGCAAGGACCGCGGGCGAAAGCGGGTTTGTTCTCGCGGCGGATCTCTATGTACATCGGCTACGCGCTTGCAAAGCCCAATTCGACCGCTTGCGTTTAGATCGGATTCATCTTGTGGCGATTGATGCCGAGAAGCCGCTGCCATTCGCAAGACAATTCGAGCGCATTCTTGTGGACGCGCCGTGTTCCGGCACGGGGACGCTTGCGCGCCACCCGGAAATTCGCTGGCGTCTTAAGTCCGAGCAGCTCGACGAATTTCATCGCCTGCAAGGCGCGATCCTACGGAACGCCATCGCGCATGCCGCGCTCGGAGGGAGAATTCTCTATTCAACGTGCTCGATGGAACCGGAAGAGAACGAGCGCGTGATCGACGAAGCAATAAAAACCGGCAATGTTCGGCGGGCCGATACGAGAGAGTTGAGCAATGCGCTGTGGCCCCACTTGGCGACAAATCTCAATGCCCCCCAATTCTTTGACGAGGCGGGCGTATTTCGGACGTCACCCGCAAGGGACGGCACGGACGGTTTTTTTGGTGCGCTGCTTATCAAGGAGAAATAGAGCGCGAGAAACCTACCACGTTGGCGGCATCCTACGGCTTTGACTTCGAGCGGAGTTCGTATTCGATGTATTGTTCGACGGTCGCGGGGTCGCCGCCGACAACCGGCCGTCCATTCACGTAAACCGTCGGCGTGCTGCTCACGCCCAAAGTGATCGCATCGGCCCGGTTCGCTTCGACGGCCTTGGCGGCTTCAGGAGATGAAAGGCAGGATTTGAATGCATCCGCATCGAGCCCCGCGTCTTTCGCGAAACTGTTCAGCTCATCAAACGCGTTGTCAGGCGTGAGGTTGTCCTGATTCTTGAAAATCTCATCATGCATTTTCCAGAAGGCGCCCGGCGACTGCATGTACGCGCACCGAGCGGCGACCGCGGCAGTTTCAGCCCACGGATGAATGTCCACAAGCGGATAATCCTTATAGACGAGCCGTACTTGCGGGTATTTCGCGCGGATCGCTGCGAAATCATCGTTGAATTCCTTGCAATGCGGGCATTCGAAATCCGCAAACTCGACCAGCGTTACGGGAGCGTCGTTCGGACCGATTGAAGGGTTTCCCGCAATATCCAGATGCGCGCGCACCTGCGCATATGGATCGCCGTGCAGACTGAACAGGTCACCGCGCAGAACTGTCTTGCCATCTTTGCTTACGTACACTTCCCCGTTTTCGGTCTGGCCGTTGAAGGTCACTTGGATCGGAACCTTGTAGTACTCCGCAGCGGGCGAAGGCGACAGGGGTCCAACGTTCACTTTGTAATCGGGTCCCCAGGCGTAAAGATCGCGAACGAATGATTCGGTAGCCTTGAGAAGCTGCGCCTGTTCGGGACTGACGGCACTCTGCGCTGCGGATGCAGCGGCCGTTTCTTTCTTTGCCGACGCAGCGTTTTGCGCTGGGCGAGCACCTGCCGATGACATGGCGAAGCTTCCGAGCACAGCAAAGCCTGCAATTGTCCGCCGCAAATTCCACATCGAGTGCAAACCCTTCTTCCTGCCGCATTCCGGCAGCATTATAGCCGGATGGCCTTCGTGAACCGCGCCAAATGAGCGAGCATTCCAGAAAGGCCGGCTGAAGAAGGCTGGGAAATCGACGTGTAAAGGGCGATGATCGTAAGAATGATCATCACAATGCTTGATGCCCACGCGATCACATTGAACGTCAACGTGTTGGTGTAATCTCCCATGAGATCCCGCCGGTTGATCAAAAGCAGAATAAAAATCAGCACGACTGGCAGCCAAATACCGTTTCCGACCTGGGAATAGATCAAGATCTTCCACAGCGGCGCATGTGGCAGCAGCACGATCCCCGCGCCCACTACGATCAGAAGCGTATAAAGCGAGTAAAACGTGGGTGCCTCTTTGAATTTGCGATCGAGACCCGCTTCAAAGCCCATTCCTTCGCAAATCACGTGTGCCGTCGAAAGCGGTAAAATCGAGGCCGCGAACAACGATGCATTAAGCAATCCAAACGCGAACAAGAAACCGGCCCATCGTCCCGCCAGCGGCACTAACGCCTGGGCCGCCTGCGCCGCGTCTGAAATGCTTGTAAGCCCTCTCGCATTCAGTGTGGCGGCGCAGCACACGATGACGAAGAAGACTATCGCCATGCAGGAGACGCTGCCGACCAGCACGTCAAGCCGCGCGTGTTTGTATTGGCGAGGACCCACACGTTTTTCGACGAAACCGGCCTGCAAATAGAAAAATTGCCACGGCGCAATCGTGGTTCCCACCAGCCCAATCAGCATCACCAAATAGGGCACAGTCATGTGGATCGAGGGAACGACGGTTGCCTTTGCCGCAACCAACCAATCCGGGTGGGCTAAAAATGCCGATGCAATATAGGAAACGTAGAATACGCACGCCACAAGGAAGATCTTCTCGACGACCTTGTAAGTCCCGTATACAACGAGCAGCCACACCGCAATCGCCGCCAACGGTACTGCAATGTATTTGCTTACATGCAACACTTCGGACGATGCAGCCACACCCGCAAACTCCGCGACAGTGTTTCCCAAATCGACGAATAGCGCCGCGACCATCACGAAAAACGTCGCGCGAAAGCCAAATTCCTCTCGAATCAGGTCGGAAAGCCCTTTGCCCGTGACGACGCCCATGCGCGCGCACATCTCTTCGCTCACGTAGAGCGCGAGGGCCATCGGAATCAGCGACCAGAGCAAGGCGTATCCGAACTGCGCCCCCGCGCCAGTGTACGTACTGATTCCGCCCGCGTCGTTGTCCACGTTGGACGTGATCAGCCCAGGGCCTACGACGGCGAGAAAGAGCGCAATTCGCTTGCGCCAGGAGCGCGTGCGGCGGTTGAAATCCTTGCCGCGCGCGGTGAGCCGCGAGACCGTGTCCGTTAATGTGATCCACGTATTCATGATTCCATCAAAACTAATTCTCAGAGCTTTGCCGTCAGCCGGCTCACCACGTCATCCACCGTGATCGCGCCGAGGGGCCGGCCCACATCGTTTATCACGGTAAGGCTGCGTAAATTGTACTTGTCAAACAGCTCGTAAACTTCGTTCTCGTGCGCGTCCGTTTTCAAGGACAGCACGGGGACAAATGCCAGATCGGCCATGCGCTCGTCGGCGCTGGCCAGCACGAGCCGCGCGACCGGAACGGTTCCCGCAAACATCGCCTCGCGATTGATCATGACGATGTTGTCGAGCTGGTCGAGAGCGATTTCGTGGAAACGGATGTAATCGACCACTTCGCCTCGCGTCGCATCTTCTCCAACAACGACAATTTCGGTGTTCATCATGCCGCCCGCGGTATTCTCGCCGAATTGCAGGAGCTCTTCGACCTCGTGCGCTTCGCGATGTTCCATTTCTCCGAGTACTTCTCGAGACTTATCGGGCGGCAGATTGGCGATCAGATCGGCGGCCTCGTCCGGATTCATCTCCTCCAGAATGTCCGCAGCCTTTTCGGGATTCAGCTTCTCGACCACTTGCGTCTGGAGCCGCTTATCCAACTCGGCGATGGCTTCGGCAGCTGTTTCTTCATCGAGCGAATCGAAAATCGACTGGCGCTCGGCCGGAGACAGTTCTTCGGCGATATCAGCCAGGTCGGCAGGGTGCAGTTTAGCCAGCCGTTCGCTGGAAAGCTTCAGCTTCACCCGGCGCAGCGGGTCAGGCTCAATCAGGTTGACGAATTCCCAGCGGATCGTGCGCGAAGGCAATTTCGACTGAATCCGCCGAATGGCCATCGGCGGCACCACGCCTTGCAACAATCGCCGCACTGCTGACGGCAGCCCAATGTCCACGTTTGTGATCCGCAGCTCGGTGTTTCCGTTGTTCTTCTGCTCAGCCATATCGACGTCATTGATTCGGACAACCTTACGCCCGTTCGTATCAATTATCTGCTGATCGAGCAGGTCCTTCCGCATCGCCAGCCAAGCCTCATTCGGCTGATAAAGCTCGAGTTCCGATTCATCGGTCGAGAGCTGCACTTTCCCCGGCACAACTGAGCCTATTTGGTCGGCGCGCGCTACGAGCGGACGGTATTGTCCCCTGCCCAATAGTAGCCGCGAGATGCGGTTCGGCTGCTCGTCCGGAACGATAAACATTTCCTTAACTTTACCGACAAAGTTGCCGGCTGCGTCGTGGGCTTCGGCGCCCAGGACCTCGGTTGCGTGCAACATCACCACCTCCTACCCTTCAATCGGCCATCCAGCCGAACTTCGGCAAAAAAAAAGCCCGGGGCGCGACCGCATCCCCGGGCAGGCGAAACAATGCCGCTCCGATTATGTCAGGCCGGGCCTCGCCTCTCGACTCACACGAGCCCGCTCGCTCAAACAGCCAGGCTGTCCGCGGACAATTCTCATCCCTGGAGCGTTGCCAGCGGGCTGTGGACCGGAACCTACGGCTCTGCCGCGTAAACCTGCTACACCACCAGGCTCCGAGTTAGGCACACCAACTTCCATTCTTTCGTGGGCCTCCGACTTGACTAGTAAGGTGATACGAAAAGTTTGTCAAGCAAAGAGTGTGATTCTGATGAGATTTTTATCTCGAAAAGAGCATATGAGCTACGGGCCGGCGTTTTTTTCGCTGTTCCGCAGCGTAAAGCTCAAAATATGTCGCTCGAATGTAGTCCTTTATGGTGAAGCCCAGCCCACGGGCCAAGCGGTCGATCGCCTCCGGCTTGCCTTCGAGCTCAAGGAACGTACCCACGGGCGTCTCATCCAGCTCGATGTGAACGTCCTTGGCGCGGAAGGCCGTTCGGTATTTTTCGTAACGAAATTTGGACCGGAGGCCCAGACAACCGAGGGCAAACGGCCAACCGCGGTCGACTAGCGTGCGCCTTTCTCCCGGTGCCCTCTTCGGGGCTGGAAGCACCACTTCGCGTTCCAGATTATGCTTATACAGCCCCGGCTTACCCGATTTAGCGTCCACTGGCGCGGGGGATTTGGCGGTTAAGATCGTCCGCTCGGGCCCACCCGAGGCAAATGCAGAGGGAGCGGGAGTTTCGGACCTGAGCCTCAAGAGGCGGCCGCGACTCCGCAAATCCGAGCCCTCCGTGTCAAAAAGCGTGTTCCGTTCGAGCACGCGTCCGCGCGGTTTAATTCCTAACGCATCGAGCTTTTCGATCACGCCGGGCAAATCCTTGATCGCCAGCTTTATTTCGGTCTCACGATGGGTATCCGGTTTCCTGGGCATGAAAGGAGTATAATCGCTCCCCTGCCTGAGCCAATTGGAATCGTGACCGAATCGACTACCCCATTGATGCAGCAGTACCACGCCGTAAAGAAGCAGCATCCGGCGGCGTTGTTGCTCTTCCGATTGGGCGACTTCTACGAACTCTTTTACGATGACGCCGTGGTCGCCTCGAAAATTTTGCAAATCACGCTGACGTCTCGTAATAAAGAAAAAGGCCAGCAAGTGCCCATGTGCGGTGTGCCCTATCACGCCGCGGAAAATTACATTTCGCGCCTGGTGCGCGCCGGGCATCGTGTGGCGATCTGCGAACAAATGGAAGAGCCGGGGCCGGGCAAAAAGATCGTTCGCCGAGAAGTGATTCGCGTTCTGACGCCGGGAACGGCCACGGCGGCAACTCTCGTTCAGGAAAAAGAGAATAACTTTCTGGCAGCAATTGCTCGCGGAAGCGTTGCCCATGGCGGACGCGTGAAGGCTCAGCGTATGGCAGCGTCGGGCAGTGGCGAAGGCTCGACCCAAGGCTCGCTGGAGATGGGCCTTTCTGTTGCGAGTCAGCCCGACGCGGCGATTGGCCTGGCGTATGTGGACCTATCGACGGGCGAATTTCGCGCAACGGAATTCTCAGGCGGGAAGGTCGAATTTCGCCTGCGGGACGAATTGGGTATACTGCGTCCTCGCGAAATTCTGCTGCCTAAACCGCGGACGCTCTTCTCAGTAGCGCCTTCCTCAGAGACAAACGCCTTTGGCGCGGTCGAGACGCGGCTGGAAGACTGGATCTTCGAAACCAATCAGGCGGCGCGGCTGCTGGAAGAGCAGTTTCGCGTGGCGGTGCTCGATGGATTTGGGCTCGTGGGGCATCCGCTCGCCACATCGGCGGCGGGCGCAATCGTGCACTATTTGCGCGAAACGTCTTCGATCGGCGCTGGTAAAGAGTCGTCCAACGGCACTGGCCCCTCGCTTCGGCCTTCCGGCGCGGGACTCGAGCACCTCGATCGGATCACCTATTACGAGCAACAAGAGGCGATGGCGCTCGACGCGGTCACAGTCCGCAACCTCGAGCTGATCGAGCCATCGGGCGGCGATGACGCCTCCGCGACGCTTCTTTCCGCCCTTGACGAAACGGCTACCGGCATGGGTGCGCGCCTTCTGCGGCGTTGGATCATTCGACCGGAAATTTCCCTTCCCGAAATCGAGGCTCGCCTTGACGCCGTGGCCGATTTGAAATCGCGTACAGTAGTTCGCGAGGAGCTTTACACTGCGCTCGGACAGATTCTCGATCTCGAACGCCTCACCAGCCGCGTTACCCTAGGAATTGTCAGCCCGCGCGATCTGCTGGCCCTGAAATCGTCGCTCGAAAAGATTCCGCAACTGCGGTGCCTAATCGGCGCAGCAGGCGATGCAACTTCGCCGACGCCATCTTCAGGGGCCGCGACCCGACCGGCTGCCTCGCCCGCGCCTCGTCTCGAAAATCTTGCGCATGAAATGGACGAGCTAGCTGACGTTCATTCGCTGATCGCGCGAGGTATTGATGACGATCCGCCGGCGCTCGCCAATGATCCCGGCGTAATTCGGCGGGGTTTTCATGCCGAATTGGATGAACTGCGCGACATCACGAAGCAGGGCCGGCAGATCATCGCCGCGATGGAAGACCGGGAACGCAAGCGCACCGGTATTGCGTCGCTCAAAATTCGTTACAACCAGGTCTTCGGCTATTACATCGAGGTCACGAAACCCAATCTCTCGCTTGTCCCCGCCGACTATGAACGCAAGCAAACTCTTGTCAACGCGGAGCGCTTCACGTCCGGCGAACTCAAGGAGCACGAGCGCAAAATCCTGACGGCCGAAGAACGTGTGATTGAAATCGAGCGCCGCCTTTATGCCGAGATTCGTGAATCGATAGCACGCGAGGCTCCCCGGCTCCGGCGTACAGCGGCCGCAATCGGTCAACTTGACGTTCTGGTGAATTTCGCGCGGATCGCTTCGGCGCGGCACTACAATCGCCCCGAATTCACAGAGTCTTCCATGGGTGTGGCTATCGGCGAGTCAGCCGGTACTGGACTGAAGCTACCGGCAACCAACGACCCTAGAGGCGCAAAGCAAGGAAAACGCGGCATTTTGATGATTTCCTCCGGGCGCCATCCCGTGATCGAGCGGCTGCTCGAGCAGCGAGGCGAACGATTTGTCCCCAACGATCTTTATCTCGACGACGAAACACAGTGCCTGCTGATCATCACTGGTCCAAACATGGGCGGCAAATCGACCTATTTGCGCCAGGTGGCGCTGATTTCCGTGATGGCGCAAATGGGATCCTTTGTGCCGGCGGCGCAAGCGCGACTGCCTCTTGTCGATCGTGTGTTCACCCGCATAGGCGCATCGGACAATTTGGCACGCGGACGCTCAACGTTTCTTGTCGAAATGAGCGAAGTGGCGGGCATTTTGAATACGGCGTCGGCCGCCAGCCTTGTCCTCCTCGATGAGGTTGGCCGCGGCACGGCTACGTTCGACGGCCTCTCGATTGCGTGGGCTGTTGTGGAAGCGCTTCACGCAGGAGCGCGACCGCGAACGCTCTTCGCCACGCACTATCACGAACTGACGGAATTGGAGCAGCTCCTGTCCGGAGTGAAAAATGTGCACGTTTCCGTGCAGGAGGCGGGCAGCGAGATCGTGTTTCTGCGGCGCGTCGAGCCAGGGAGCGCGGATAAAAGCTATGGAATCGAAGTCGCGCGGCTTGCGGGCCTGCCACAAGCCGTAATCACGCGCGCCCGCGAGATCCTTCGTCGCCATGAACAAAGCGAAGAGAAGCTTACCGAGGAACTTTCTCCCGGTGCCGCACCGCCCATTCCGCAGCAGACCAGCTTCGCCGCGCTAGACGCGTCCGTGCTCGATGCGCTGCGTTCAGCCGACCTCAATGAGTTGACCCCGCTGGAAGCATTGAATTTGCTGGCAACACTGCAAAAGCAGTTGAGATAGGTGGCGTGACAACGCTCAAGTCTCCCATCTGAAGCGCGAGCTTTGTCAGCGTCTGGTCTTGCTCCCTATTTTTTTGTCGCGCTTCCGCTGTTTGACCATTGTGCCGATCTCCGAAACGTGATTCTTTGCTCGCGCCGCACAGTTTATCTGTGTTCATCTGAGTTTATCTGTGGCTGAATATCGTTACTGGGAAAAATGATGCGAGTAATCGGCATGATGTCGGGCACGTCTGCGGATGGAATCGACGCAGCGCTGGTGCGCATCGAAGGCGCGCCGCCTGATTTGAAAATGATATTTCAGGGACACCATCGCACTGAGTTTCGCAGCCCGGTGCGCGAAGCGATCCTGCGCCTTGCCAACGGCGAAAGCACAACCACTGCCGAAATCAGCCAGCTAAATTTTGCGCTTGGGCAGGAGTTTGGGCGAGCCGCTCTTGAGGCCTGCGAAGAATGGCAACTCTCCCCAGGCAAGATCGACCTGATCGGTTCGCATGGCCAGACGATCTATCATCAGGCGGTGCCCACCAGATTTCTCGGCATAGGAAGCGTGAACTCAACCCTGCAAATCGGCGAGCCCAGTGTAATCGCGGCAGAGACCGGCGTTCCGGTTATCGCGGATTTTCGCACTGCTGACATGGCCGCCGGCGGGCAAGGCGCGCCTCTCGTGCCGTTCGTCGACTATCTGCTCTACCACAGCAAACACGTCGGCCGCGTTGCACTGAATATAGGCGGAATTGCGAATGTAACCGTAATCCCCGCGAATGCAAGCCACGCGGACGTCTTCGCATTCGACACCGGACCCGGCAACATGATCATCGATGCGCTCGTCGAGGCGATTACGGAGAGCCGCGAGCATTACGACAAGGATGCGCAGATCGCGATGGCGGGCCAGACATTGCCCGGGCTGCTCGACCGCCTGATGCGCGATCACTATTTCGAGAAAAACCCGCCAAAAACAGCCGGTCGCGAGCAGTTCGGCAAAGCAGCCGCCCAGCGGATTCTCGCGTTTGGCCAGCAACACAACATCAAATCGGCGGATCTGGTGCGGACGGCAACAGTATTTACGGCGCTCTCCATCGCAAACGCGTTTCAAAAATTCATTTTGCCACGCGCGCATGTGCGGGAAATGATTGTCGCTGGCGGCGGGACGTACAATCCGCTCATTATGGCCCAACTCGCGGCCACGCTCCCATGGATTGAACTACTTCCATCCGGCGGATTTGGCGTGCCCGAAGATGCCAAAGAAGCTTTCGCATTTGCAGTGCTGGCCTATGAGGCGTGGCACGGGCGTCCAAACAATATACCGGCGGCAACGGGAGCATCGCGCCCCGTCGTGATGGGCAAAATCGTCCGGCCATTCACGCGCCGAAGGAAAACCTTTGAACGATAGAATCCAGCCACACAAGCGCAGCGGCACAGAGAAAACGCCGAGATCGTTGTCTATCGTTGCCATCGCAACCTTGCTTGTCGCTACGTTCATTCTTTCGAGCTGCAATAGTTCCTCGCGGCCGCCTGCACCCGGAACCGTGAATTTTCTAATCGAATTTGCGCCGATCAACCTGGACCCGCGTTTTTCAGCGGATGCGCAGGCGCAGTTCATCGACGGGCTCATTTTTTCCAGCCTCGTGGCGCACGACGAAAACATGAATATCGTCCCGGACGCCGCGCAGAGTTGGGAGATGCCCAACCCGCTGACGTTTGTGTTTCATCTACGGCCGGGGCTCAAATTTCACGATGGCCGGCCGCTCACGTCGTCGGATGTCAAATACACGTTTGATACAATTCTGTCGGGCGTCCCTTCGCCAACCGGTCTAGTTCAATCGACGAAACGCAGCTCATTCGAGGATATTTCCTCGGTCAATTCGCCCGATCCACTCACTGTTATTTTTCATTTGAAGGAACCTCGCGCTTCATTTCTCTGGGACATGGCCCGCCCTGCAATAGGAATCGTACCGAAAGGCTCTGCGACAGATATTAGGCTCCATCCGGTTGGCAGCGGGCCGTTCCGCTTTGTGAGCATGACAACGGACGAGGAAGTCGATCTGGATCGTAATCCCGATTATTACGGATACACGAACGGCTCCCCGGCTGTTGCAGCGGACGGCAAGCCTGTCGAGCACGTGCGATTTCGAGTTGTTCCGGACGCGGTAGTTCGCGCTCTCGAATTGCGAAAAGGCTCGGCGGATATCGGTGGAGTGAATTCGCTGATTCCAGATATGGTTGTTGCGCTAAAGAAGGACAAGAATATTGCGGTCGATGACGAACCGGGCACAGCACTCGTTTATATCGCGTTTAATTTCAGTGATCCGATTCTCGCGCATCGCGAGGTCCGGCAGGCGCTCGATTATGCGACCGACCGCGCGTCAATCATTCGCTATTTGCTGCATGGCCAGGCGCGGATCGCATGGGGAGTTCTGCCGCCGAACAGTTGGGCAAACAATCCCAACCTCCATCCCCGCCCCTATGACCCGGCCAGAGCCGAGCAAATGCTCGATGCCGCGGGCTTCCGCCGCGGGCCCGATGGTGTACGGTTCCATCTGACGCTGAAAACTTCGACGGACGAAGCGCCCAGGCTTCTTGGCGAAACGCTCGCAGACGAGTGGAAGAAGGTTGGTGTTGCGCTTACTTTGCAACCACTCGAGAGCGCCACGTTTTTCTCGGATATCAACCATGGCAGCTTTCAGATGTACACGCTCCGCTGGCTCGGCGGGAATAATGATCCGTCGTTCTTCCAATTCGTTTTCAGCTCAGCACATATGCCTCCGAACGGCTACAATCGCGGCCATTACAGCAATCCCGAGGTCGACACACTGATTACACAGGCAAGCACCGAGATGGATCGCGAAAAGCAAAAGGCCATCGATTGGAAGATCCAGGAGATTCTTTACGACGACGAACCGTATTTGAACTTGTGGTTCAATGACACAGTTTGCGTCTACCGCTCTGACCGCGTCATGAATGTGAACTTGGATCCTACCGGCGATTACAATTTCCTAATGGATGTCCGGCTGAAGTAACTGGGGAAATTAGCTGAGTGCAGCTTCGACCTGCGCATTGGGAATCGCGCCTTCGCGGACAATAGACCACTCGTCGCCATCAATTTTCACGATGGTCGATGCGACCGTGCCGTTCGTATCGCCCGAATCAAGAATTAGCGGGATGCGTGTGCCAAGCTGCTCGACAAGCGCATCGGCATTGCTGCATGACGGGTGCCCGGAAAGATTTGCGCTCGTCCCTGTGACGGGCCCCTCAACAGCTCCGATCAGCGCTGTCGTGATCCGGGAGTCCGCCCACCGCAGCGCCACGCGCCCGCTATTGCCGGTCACCTTCAATGGCAGGCGGTGTGTCGCTTCAACCACAATCGTCAGCGCGCCGGGCCAGAATTTGTGCGCCAGCGTCAGAAAAACGTCAGGAACATCGCGCGCAAGCCCCACGGCCTGTTCGATGGAGTCGACCAGAATCGGCAGCGCCCGGTTCTCCGGTCGGCCTTTGATCTGGAAAACGCGCTCAATCGCCGCCAGATTGAACGGGTCTGCCGAGAGTCCGTAAAAGGTGTCCGTCGGGATAGCAACCACGTCGCCCCGCTTAATGAAGCTGGCGGCATAGTCGATCACACCTCGCTGCGGACTGTCCGGGGAAATTTTGAGGATTTCTGCGCCCAAAGGTTCGCTCACGCCAGGCCTCGCCTGTCACCTGCACGAAAGCCGATGCTAAACATAGCAGCCAAAGCGTTTCTAAGCAAGCAGCAGATATTGCAGAGTTTACGGCACGTGGGACGTTTGCTACGCTTTCGGTTCGAAACAAGCAGTTTGGAGAATTTGCAGCCATGGCAACTGAAATCATCACCAGCCGCGACAATAAATGGCTGAAATCCTTTCGCGCAGCGCTTCAGGGTATCGGCCCGAAGGAAGGCGATCCTCTCGCGATCGAAGGCCGCAAGCTCATTGAAGATGCGCTCGCCTCTGGTCTGGAGACTCGCGCTCTCCTCATAAGCCAATCCGGCGAGCGCGATCTTCCTCACATTCTCGATGTTGCCAGCCAAAGCGACGCAGGCATCCCGCGCAGCCGCATCTTTCGCACCACAGACAAACTCTTCGCTGGCATTTCCGGCACGGAAGCGCCGCAAGGCATTGCCGCACTCTTTAAACAGCCCGTTTGGGGACTCGAAGATGCCCTTCGCGGTCCAGCCCGTCGTGACGGCACCTACGCCACAGTCCTCGAAGGCAAGCCGCCGCTCATCGTGGTAATGACCGCGATTCAGGATCCCGGCAACGTCGGCACAATCGTCCGCTCGTCAGAAGCCTTTGCCGCGACGGGCGCGATCGCCACAAAGGGCACGGCCGATCCGTGGTCGCCTAAGGCGTTGCGCGCCTCCGCCGGTTCGGCCCTGCGCCTCCCGCTGCTCCGCGGACTAGCCGTCTCCGTCGTGCTCGCTCAGCTGCGCATTTCGGGCGCGAAGATCGTCGCCGCCAGCGCCAAACAGCCGGGCCCAAGTGATGCAGATTTGTTAAGCGAATGCCTCGCCGGGCCCGCCGCGATTTTCGTTGGCAGCGAAGGCGCGGGCTTGCCTGCGGAGGTCGAGCACGCGGCCGATGCGCGGATCGCTATCCCAATGAGCGAACAAGTCGAATCGCTCAACGCAGGCGTCGCAGCATCGATCGTCCTCTATGAAACGGCGAAGCTGCGCGGCCAATAGAAAAAAATATTGCGATTCTCTGCCCTGATTCGGTTCCCGATTCGTTACAATAAAACTTCACACCATGAGCGTAATCGACGAAGTTCTCGCAGCGAACCAGATTTATGCGCACACACATGAGTTGAGAGAGTTGACGCCGCGGCCTCAGCGTAGGCTCGCGGTCCTCACGTGCATGGACACGCGTCTCTCGATCCGCACTCTCGGCCTCAAAACCGGAGACGCTCATATCATCCGCAACGCCGGCGGCATCGTCACGGATGATGCTTTGCGCTCGCTGCTCGTCTCCCATTATTTCCTCGGCACCGAAGAGTTCATGGTCATCAATCACACGGATTGCGGCCTGACGAAGACCAACGAGGACGATATGCGCGCCCGGATTCAGGCTCATACGGGAACCGCCGCCGTTGCGCCTGCGCACTTCTTTGCGTTTCAAGACCTCGATCGCAACGTGCGTGAACAGATTCAAAAACTCCGGACCCATCCGTGGGTGCCAAAAAGCATCGGCGTTCGCGGATTCGTCTACGACGTGACGACCGGCCTGCTCCGCGAAATTCAGGCGCAACAAGCCCCATAAGCCTATAAGCTGCGGCCTATCCGATTTTGACCGCTCTTGCTACACTTCCAGCAACAGCCGGCATCCAATTCCTATGGGCCTTTTTCGCGCTATCGAGCCTGAGACCGAACCACTCGCCGGACGTCCGCTCGCCGACCGGATGCGTCCACAGACGCTCGATGAATTCCTCGGCCAGGAGGATTTGCTTGCGCCCGGAAAACCGCTTCGCACGCAAATAGAACGCGACGAACTCGGTTCCCTGCTGCTCTGGGGACCTCCCGGCTGCGGCAAAACCACTCTCGCGCGAATCATCGCCAAAGGTACGCGCTCCGAATTTATCCCTTTCAGCGCCGTGCTCTCCGGCATCAAGGAAATCAAGGAAGTAATGGCGCAGGCCGAGCGCCTCCGCGGCCATGGCCGGCGCACGATCGTCTTCGTCGATGAAATCCATCGCTTCAGTCGTGCGCAGCAGGACGCCTTCCTGCCACATGTGGAAGCCGGAAACATCCTGCTGATCGGCGCCACCACCGAAAACCCCTCATTCGAGGTGATCGCGCCGCTGCTTTCGCGCATGAAGGTCTACGTACTGCATGCCCTGTCTGCTCCGCAGATTGAGGGCCTTCTGCGACGCGCTCTCGCCGATTCCGTTCGCGGTCTCGGCGCTGAAAAAATCGAAGCCTCCGACAAAATCCTCGAGCGCATCGCCGTATTGGCCAATGGCGACGCTCGCTCGGCGCTGAATACCCTCGAGGCGCTCGTCCTCGGTACGCCTCCGGAAGCCGATGGCCGCAAGATCCTCTCCGAAGCGCGCCTCGAAGACGTACTCCAGAAAAAACTGCTCCCTTACGATAAATCCGGCGAGGAACATTACAATCTGATTTCGGCGCTCCACAAATCGGTTCGCAACTCCGATCCGGATGCGGCGCTTTATTGGCTTGCGCGCATGATCGAATCCGGCGAAGACCCGCTCTATCTCGCGCGGCGCATGGTTCGCATGGCTAGCGAGGATATTGGCCTCGCCGAACCTGGTGCTTTGGCCGTGACGATTGCCGCGCGCGACGCATTTGAATTTCTCGGCCCGCCCGAGGGACACCTCGCTCTGGCGCAGGCTGCGGTATATTTATCGCTCGCGCCGAAATCCAACGCTCTTTATACGGGCTATGGCGCCGTCCAGGAAGATTTGCAGCGAACCATCGCGGAGCCGGTACCACTGCATCTAAGAAATGCTGTCACCGGATTGATGGGAAATCTGGGTTACGGCAAGGGATATCAATACGCGCACGACGCTGAGGAAAAAGTAACGGATATGACTTGCTTGCCGGAGAGCCTGGCCGATCGCACGTACTATCATCCGACGGATCAGGGATTCGAGAACCGCATTCGCCAGCGCATGGAAGAAATTCGCCGCATTCAAAAGAAAGATCGCAAGACATGACACATCGCCGCACGATTCGCCTTCCGCGATTTGCGCGCAGCGAATTCATCAACGGGCCTTGTGTATTTATCGCGCTCCTTGCCCTGGTTCTTCTGCTTGGCGTTCGCGCCATCGCCCAAGATGCGCCGCCCATACGTACCGCTGACGCCGACTGCTCCCAATTTGCCATCGCTCCCGATAACACCATCGCCTACTCCGTCCCGCACATGAAGCATTTCGAAAAAATGACGCTCGAGCGCGACGAGCTCTGGCTCATGTCTCCAAACGGCAAATTTAAAGAAATCATTGATCCCGACAAGTTCATGCCCGTGCCGCCGCCGGCAACCTATATCGTCCAGTCGATTTCATGGTCCCCGGACAGTCGGCGCCTTTCGCTCGCCATGCTTTCGAAGACGTTTCCCTATCAACCGAAAGTGAAAGGCAAAAAGCGCGGCCAGCTCGACGACGATGACATCGACAACACCTACGATGACAACAGCTCGCCCGTCGCATCCGCTGCCGGTGGAAACGTGATCGCTCTCCTCGATAGCGACGGTCAAGAAATCAAAGTCGCGGGATCGAAAACCCGCTTCATCCAGGGCGCGCTTTCGGGCACGTGGCTGGCCGACGGGAAAACGTTCGTCTACGAAAACGGCTCAGGGCAAATCGTTCGCCTCACACCCGACGATGGAAAATCCTCGACGCTATATGATGAAAAGCGCTTCGAAGCAATCGGCTGGGACGCAGCACGTAATCGTGCTTTTGCCGTCGGCGAAGGCATCACCGGGCAACTCACGCTGTTCCAACTCGGCCTACTCAACGAAACTGTTACTGAAGTCACGCACATCGATAAATTCAAAGACAGTACGGCGCTCATTGTTTCCGCTGCTGGCGACGCCGTCGGTTTCTTTTCCGACGGCGACACCATCGAGACCATAAAACTCGCGAATCCCTCCAGGCCGATTCGCGTCAGGACCGGACCCGGCCACTTCGAATTCGATCATGACAATCGCCGCATTCTCATCAAGCGGGGTCTGCCAAAAGAATCCAACGATCTCGTCTGGGTTCGTCTCGACGATGGAAACTTTTCGCCGATTCTGCACGACTTGATCTACCATGATTTCCACATCGCGCCGGACGGCAAATCGCTTGGTGTGATCAATGTGGGGCGGGGTGTATTGAAGGTTTATGCCCTCGAGCAGTAGCGCTCGCAATACCAAACGCAATGAAACTACAAATCTTCGAAGATAAGGGCGCAATGAGCAGTGCCGCTGCCGCGCACGCCGCGCGTGCTTTGCGCAAGTCGATTGCTGAACGCGGCCGCGCGCGCATCATTGCCGCAACAGGAGCGTCACAACTGGATTTCCTCGATGCGCTGACAAAATCGGCAGGCATCGAGTGGCAGCTCGTCGAAATGTTTCATCTTGACGAATACATCGGCCTGCCCGCCACCCATCCGGCCAGCTTTCGCAAATATCTGCTCGATAATTTCGTCACGAAGGCCGGAATCACGCGCCACCACTTTCTCGATGGCGATAAGGATCCTAAGGAGGTAAATGAGCGCGTCGGCAAGGAATTGACAGCCGCGCCGATCGACGTCGCGTTCGTCGGTATCGGAGAGAACGCGCACTTGGCATTTAATGATCCGCCTGCCGACTTTAAGACGGAGCGGCCGTATCTCGTCGTCGATCTCGACGAAGCGTGCCGCCGCCAGCAAGTGGGTGAAGGGTGGTTCGCGGAAATCTCGGAAGTGCCCCGGCAGGCAATTTCAATGTCTGTCCGGCAAATTCTGAAATCGAACGAAATTATCGCCATCGTGCCCGATGCGCGCAAAGCTGAAGCAGTGCAACGATCTCTGGAAGGCGAAATCAAGCCGGAGACGCCCGCGTCAATCCTGCGAAGTCATCCAGCAACAACTCTCTACCTCGACAAAGCGTCCGCGGGCCTGCTCAATCCACAGACGATCCTTACATATCAGACATCGTAACCCGTCGCGGGCCCACCACTTGCTACTTACCACTCACTATTTATGGCTTTATTGCGGCAGCCGAAATCTCTTGATGTGCTCCTTCAAAATGCAAGTGTTCATGATCACAAACATTCCTGCGCGCCGCGCCTTTTCAGCCGCTTCGGGATGGACCACACGCTCTTGCATCCACACGCCGCGTGCGCCGATCCGAATCGCAGCGTCCACGATTGCCGGAACCGCTTCCGATTTGCGGAAAATATCGACGATATCGACCCGCTCAGGAATATCTTCCAGCCGCGCATAGGATTTTTCGCCCAGCACCTCGGTCTCAGCGGGATTCACCGGGATGATGTGATAACCCGCCGACTGCATGTAACGCGATACTCCATGGCTGGGCCGCTGCGGCTTGCTGGAAAGTCCCACGACGGCGATCGTACGGCTCGTCCGCAGAATTTCCGAGACTGCGTCCACCGACGCGTCGTTCTGCCCCGAACGCCCGTTCGGCTCCGACCCTTCAAGAAATGCGCTCATTATCTTCCTTTCGCCTGCCCCATTTGGGCGCGCAATACTTTCTTTGCGAGCACGCTGGCTTCCATAACTGGACGCACGTGGCCCGTCCCGTCTGCGGAGTATGTGGTTTAGCTTGGCCTCTGAGATTGCCCCGGGACGCAAATCATACCGCAAAATGCACAAAAAATTCCCCCAAAGTCGCCCGGAAACTTCTGCTCCAAGCGTATGTCTCAAAACGAAACAGCCTATTTCTTTTTTTTCTGCAATTTCTGCGAATGCCTTCGTCTCGGCTGTGATGATGCCGGCCGAGGCACCGATTTGCCCTCAAGCACGCGGATAAGTCCGTTAATCTCGGCCTGGGTCAGCTCTCGATATTCTCCCGCTGGCACAGATCCCAGCTCAATGTTTCCGATCCCGACTCGCCGCAATTTTTCGACCGGATTGCCCATCTGCATCAATCTATCCCGCAATGCATCCCGATGGCGCTCCGTCAGCGTCACCTCATACCACGGCGAATCCTTGCCTCTCAGCCGTGCAATCCGCGCTCTCGTCACTCGCGTGAGATTTTCAATCTCCGCAAACGTGAGCAGCGCCTTCAACTTGATGTGCCACACTTGCCGCAAGTCGTGCGTCCGCAAGATGCGATTCGTCAGATCGCCATCATTCGTCAACAGAATCAGCCCTGCCGCGTGATACTCCATGCGCCCGGCCGGGAAGACGCGCGCCCCCACTCCGTGCAGTAGCTCGCGCAGTGACTGTCGGCCCTCAGGATCGCTCAGCGTCGCGACGACATCCGGCGGCTTGTTCAGCGCCAGATAAATGCGTTCCGGCTCGCTTCGAATCAACTTTCCCGCCACCTTAATGTGGTCGCGCGAAACATCCGCCTTCGTGCCGAGTTCCGTCACCATTCGGCCATTCACGGTGACAAGACCGGACGCCATCATCTCTTCCGCGCGCCGACGTGAAGCGATTCCCGCTCGCGCAATGATTTTCTGTAACCGCTCTTCCATAGATCTATTCCAACCTCAGGGCTTCCGTACCGCTGTGAAACTCGGCGCGCCCGGCTTCTGCAATTCTTGCACCGTCGCGAGAATTACGCGCCCCACCGCGGCGAGGCTTGCGGCACTCACCTTATCGAGCGTGTCCTGCGGCGTGTGCCAATACTGATACCCGTCGAGATCAATGATATCGACGGCGGGCACACCGCGCTTCAAGAATGGCCCATGATCGTCCTCCACCGTGGTCGCCTGCTGCACAAAAATATTCCCGTACCCGAGACGCGCCGCCGTCTTCCAGACCATATCCGTCAATGCGTGTGTCGAGCTGTGCTCCCGCTCGATGCGCAGATTATATTGCCCCACCATATCCGCCAAAATCACCGCGCGAACGCGCTTTAAATCATCCGCCACGGCCATACGGGCAGCAAGCTCGCGGCTGCCGTAGACGCTGTCCGCGTCAGTCCACTGCGCCACGCCGTTTTGCACCAACTGCGCCTCTTCGCCGTCGAGAAACGCGATCCACACCGCATTCCTCTGCGGCTTTTCGCCGCATAGGTCACGCGCCAGCTCGAGCATCAGCCCGGAGGACGAGCCACCGTCCTCTGCTCCGACAAAATTGTCGAGCCGCAGCGTGTCATAGTGTGTGAGCAGCAGGATAATTCCCTGCCCCGTGCCCGGAATTTTCGCGACGATATTTTTCATCGCGACGTTTCCGATCGGCGTCTGCGCGTTGAACGAATCCTCGTCAACGGCGCAGCCAAAACCCGAAAGCTGCGAATGGATGTACTCTTGGCTGCTGCGGATCGCATCTGACCCCGGCGGGCGCGGCCCGAAGCCCACCAGCTTCGCGACCTGTTCGTAAGCGCGCGCACCGTCAAACCCGCCCGTCTTCGAAGCC
>DATNBB010000238.1:0-13433 GCA_035607335.1 Binatia bacterium
CGCTTTGGGGGCCACGACATAGATCTCAGCGCCGGCCGAGAGCAGGCCTTCGATTTTTTCTTCCGCAATCTTCCCTGCGCCAACAACAAGGCAGTGGCGCTTCGACAATTTCAGGAAAATCGGAAAAAGATTCATTATTAAGTTTCGCCGCGAATGAGGTCTTCGTAGGATTGGCGCTTGCGTACGATGCGGAATCTCCTTCCTTCGACGAGGACCTCGGCGGGGCGACGGCGCGCATTGTAATTTGATGATTGCGCGAAAGCGTACGCGCCGGCGGCCCACACGACGAGCAAATCGCCCGTCTTTACAGGCGCGAGCGGCCAATCACGCGCGAGGAAATCTCCCGATTCACAGACGGGCCCGACGACATCGACCCGTTTTACTCGTTCACCCTGCCCTTTTGCACGCCTGACGGGAGTGATCGGGTGAATCGCATCGTAGAGAACCGGACGGATCAGGTCGTTCATCGCAGCATCAACAATTACAAACGTCTTCTCGCGATTTTCCTTCACATAAATAACGCGCGTGAGAAGCACTCCCGCAGAACCGACAATCGAGCGCCCCGGCTCGATTAGAAGAGTGGCCCCGAAGGGCGTGATGGCATCCTTAAAGACGTCGGCGTAATCCGCAGCGGCAAACGGACTCTCGCTGGTATAGCGAATTCCCGGTCCGCCGCCTGCATCAACGTACTCAAGGCGAATACCGTCGCGTGCGAGATCGCGGACGTAAGACGCTATTCTCGCGATGGCACGTCGATACGGAGCCGTGGATAGTATCTGCGATCCAATGTGCGCGCTGATGCCGCGCCATGTGATCCAGGGCGAGTCCTTGTGCGTGAGATACAGGCGGCGCGCGACTTGCCAATCGATGCCGAATTTGTGGTGATGTTTGCCCGTCGATATATGGGGATGCCCTCCGGCCATCACGTCTGGGTTTACGCGGATAGAAATTGCCGGCCGGCGGCCGCCCTTTGAGACATGGCGCGACGACTCCTCAAGAACAACTTCGAGTTCGCCCTCGGATTCCACGTTCAGGAGTAGAATTCCGCGAACGCCGATCGCGCCTGTTCCCTTGTCGAAATAACCGAATGCATCGCGGATTTCCTCGCGGGTCTTTCCAACGCCGGAGAATACGATTCGGTCTCCAGAAACTCCGATACGTCGAAGCCGATCCAATTCACCGCCTGAGACAATGTCAAAACCGCTGCCAAGCTGCTTCAGAACCCGGAGGACCGAAAGATTGCCATTGACCTTAACGCTAAAACAAATTTTGTGCGGAAGGGCCGCCAGCGCCCCGTCAAAAGCTGTATAAGCGCCTTCAATTGCGGCACGACTGTAGACGTAAGCCGGAGTGCCGACATTCGTCGCAATGTCTTCAAGCGAAACACCTTCGGTGAAAAGCGACTCTTCTGCGCTGCGCGCGGCTGCCACATAGGCATAAAAAGGCGTGAACTGCGACGGATCGATCGGACGCCGCGAGCGTGTTTTAAGCAGTCTGCGGTGCGCGTCACTCATACATTAGAAATCGCATGGTCAAATATCATACAAACGGCAGCGAGCGGTGGCTATGGCGAAATTACGGCGGGCCGGACGCCTCCTTTGCAGGCAGCGTTCCAGTGCATTAAGATTGCGCCCGAGGCTTTACTATGATTTTCTCGACACGAAAAATCGCTCTGATATCGATAGTCATGGCGAGCACGTTCGCTTTTTCATGCACCTCGCTAAAGGCTCAGGCTGGCACGCAGCCGCTTCCCGGCGCGATTCATCTGGACGTGGATTCGACTCGCGCGCCGCAGAAGATTCTGCATGCCCATTTGACGATTCCCGCAAAGCCGGGACCCTTGACGCTTGTCTATCCAGAATGGATTCCCGGCGAGCATCAGCCTTCAGGCCCGCTCATCGAAATGGCCGGACTGAAAATCACGGTGAACGGAAAGACGCTTCCCTGGCGTCGCGACCTCGTTGATATGTATGCGCTCCATCTGGATGTCCCGTCCGGGGCGACGTCACTCGATGTGAACTTCGACTTTCTCCTCTCGCCGAACACAGACGGCTTCTCAGCCGGAGCATCGGCGACGGCGTTTCTGAATGTGGTGAACTGGAATCAGCTCGTGCTCTATCCCAAGGGTGAGGATGCAGCGAATATCAACACGGTGCCGACGCTGAAACTTCCGGCCGGCTGGAAATTCGGCACTGCACTCCCGGTTACGAAACAGGACGGCGATGCGATTTATTTCTCGCCCGTTTCGCTCGAGACGCTCATTGATTCGCCGGTAATTGCGGGCCGCTATTTCCGCTCAATCGATCTTTCACCGGGCGAAACACCGCACCACGAGATGGATATCGCAGCGGATAACCCGGCAGACCTGCAAATGACTCCTGAGACCGAAGCGGCATACAGGCAATTAATCGTGCAGGCCTTTGCGCTCTTTGGTTCACGCCACTATCGCGATTATCACTTTCTGCTTACGCTCAGCGACGACGTTGCGCACTTCGGGCTGGAGCATCATGAATCGAGCGATGATCGCATTTACGAACACACGCTAACCGATCCCGCGACCGGCACCGCGACAGCTTACCTGCTGCCGCATGAATATGTTCACTCCTGGAATGGAAAGTATCGCCGACCGGCGGGCTTGCTCTCGCCCGATTACGAGCAGCCGATGAAGGATGATCTGCTATGGGTTTACGAGGGACTTACCGATTACTTAGGCCAGGTTCTAGCCGCGCGCAGCGGCCTATGGACACCACAACAATTCCGCGATCAGTTCGCGCGCGTGGGTGCGTGGCTCGATGCGGAACCGGGGCGGAGGTGGCGTCCTTTGCAGGACACGGCCGACGCAGCAGTATTCCTCTACGATGGGACAACCGATTGGCAAAACTGGCGACGCAGCACCGATTTCTATCAAGAGGGCGATTTTTTGTGGCTCGATGTAGACGATGAAATCCGTCATCTGACTGAAGACCAGAAATCGATTACGGATTTCTGCCGCCTTTTTCATGGTGGAACCAGCGGACAGCCAGATTTAAAACCCTACAGCTTCGAAGATGTTGTTGCAGGGCTCAATCAAGTGTCGCCTTACGACTGGGCGAAGTTTCTGCGGGACAGGCTGGATTCGCTTGCACCAAATACGATGGACGAAGCCTTGGACAACAGCGGCTGGAAGATTGTCTACAATGACGATCCGAATGAGATGCAAGACAAGCGCGACAAGGTGCGGAAGGAAGTCGACCTTCAGCTCTCAGTGGGATTGTGGCTCAAGAATGATGGAACCGTGACGGACGTGATCTATGACGGTCCGGCCTACAAGGCTGGTTTCGCGCCGGGAATGAAGATCACGGCCGTGAACGGCATTAAGATAGATCCGGGATCAATCGCGGATACGCTCAAGCACGCCATTAAAGATGCCGAGCACACACACGAACCCATTCGATTTATTGCGGCAAACGGCTTGGACGTGGAAACATACGCTGTGGATTACCATGGCGGACTGCGGTATCCACATCTAGTCCGCGACGAAAGCCACAGCGACCTGCTGAGCGAAATTCTAGAGCCGCTCGCGGCGCAAACGACATCTTCTGCATCAGCCACGAGCACCGCTCGGCCCAGGCCGCCTACGCGCGATCCCAATACGGCGGGTTTTGTAAAAGCAAAAGAGATACCGGACGGCACGCTTCCACCTGCTGATGCGGACGGCAACTTCATCATTGGACCGACGCATCCGCCTGCGCCCGAGATGACGGTGCGCGACGATGTGCCGCACGGGACCGTTTACAACTTCACGATGAGTTCGGCAGATAGCAAGATTTATCCGGGCATTGCGCGCGATGCCGGCACGTTCGGAACGCCCGATCCCAACGATGCCGCCAAACTCATCGTCACGACGAGCCATCCCGCGCCATACATGCGCAAGGTTGCGGTTTACGTGCCCGCACAATATAAGCCCGGTACAGCCGCGCCGTTTATTGTGGGCACCGATGGCCCCGATCAGGCGCTCTTCACCGTGCTCGATAATCTAATTGCTGAACACAAAGTGCCGGCAATGATTGCGATCTCCATCGGCAACGGTAGTGGCGACGCGCAAGGCAGCGAGCGTGGACTTGAATACGATACGATGTCCGGTTTATACGCCGAGTGGGTGCAGAAGGAAGTTCTGTCGGTGGTGGAATCGAAATTCAACGTGAAGCTTACGGACAATCCTGATGGCCGCGCCACAATGGGCAGCAGTTCCGGCGGGTCCTGCGCACTGATCATGGCGTGGTATCACCCGGAGTGGTATCACCGCGTGCTGACGTATTCGGGCACGTATGTGAACCAGCAGTGGCCGCCGAATCCACAGACGCTGCACGGCGCATGGGAATTTCACGAGCATCTGATACCCGATAGCCCACGCAAGCCGATTCGTATCTGGATGGAAGTGGGCGACCGCGATCTGCTTAACCCAAACGTGATGCGGGACAACATGCACGATTGGGTTGTCGCGAACGAGAATATGGCAAGGGTACTCGCGGCGAAGGGCTATCACTATCAATTCGTTTTCGCGCGCAATGCGGGTCACACAGACCGAAGCGTGAAACAGCAAACGCTCGCCGAAGCACTCGAATACCTTTGGCAGGGTTATCCGAAGCAGTAAGCAGTGCTTATTCAGGCGATGAGGCGTTGTGCGCGGACATACGGCGGGCAGCTTCGTTAACCAGGTATCCCATTTTGGGATGCTCTGGCTCAAAATCGACGTGAATTCCCTGCTCTCGTAGCTCTTCCGAAGTGACTGGGCCAATTGAGCCGACTGTAATTTCCGCAAGCGCCGCGCGCACCCGCTCTTCGACGCCCATTTGCCTGGAAAATCTCAGAAGATGAACAATCTGCATGGAGGTCGTAAAAAGCGCCAAATCAATCTCGCCGCTGCCGATTCTCTGCACCGCGTCTGCGAGTGCCTCTGTATTCTGCGGCAGCTCCCATTTATAGACCGGTACTTGCATCACCTTCGCGCCTCGTTCGATCAGACCGGCAAGAAATTCCGGATTGGGCTCTCCGTACTCCTGCACAGCGACGCCTTTGCCATCAAGTGACAAGCCCCTGCGATCCAACGCATCGAGAAGATCGCGCCATGTGTTTGGCTCCGGGACATTGATTGCGACTGGTACGCCGAATTCCTTGAGCACGGCGAAAGGTTTCGGGCCGCGGGCTATGATCGTCGCCCGCTTCAAGCATTCGATGAATGTTTCGCGCGGATAGACGGAGTCAACCACGTGGGCAAGCGCGCGTGTGCCCGTGCCTGTTAGAAAAATGACGACATGAAATTCGCCAGCCGCCAGCCGCCGCGCGAATTCGAGCGCCTCTGTGTTCGATTCGAGCGGCACTTCACGCATCGAGGGCGCCACAATCGGGTCGCCACCGTAATTCTCGATCAGCTTGGCCATTTCCTCGGCGCGCCTGCTTTCCAGTGAAAGAACGCGCAGGCCAGTGAGACCTTTCCGCTCGTTCGGCATCCAATCCGCCTTGCGGGACGATTCGCCCGATTTCTTGCTATCTTGATTGTACGGAAATGCCGGAACTGCCAGAAGTCGAAACTGTAGTGCGCGGGCTGCGCCTTGCCTTGCCTGGGCGACGAATCATGTCCGTACGATTGGGGAAAACGGATTTCATCGATGATCCCGCCGCTCTCGAGCGCGAGCTTCCCGGGAAGAAGATTATTGGCGTGGAGCGCTTCGGGAAATTTCTCTTGTTCGGTCTGGAGTCACCCAATGGCGTATCGAAAGAATCCTATCTGTTAGTCCATTTGGGCATGACCGGACAACTCGTGACCTGCGCTTCCGACGCACCTGTTGCGCCGCACACGCACGCGTTCTTTTCTTTGGATGGTGGACGGGAGTTGCGTTATACGGACATACGCCGTTTCGGGCGAATTGCGTTTCTGGCGAATGGCGCGCATGAAGTGGCGTTAAGCAAACTGGGACTTGAGCCACTCGAAGCTACGGAACAGCAGCTTGCGGAGCGGCTGCGAGACCGTCGGGCTCCCATCAAGTCCGTGCTACTCAATCAACACGTCCTGCGCGGCATCGGCAACATCTATGCGGACGAAAGCCTGTGGCGCGCCCAAATTCATCCGATGCGGATCGCGGCTAGTCTCTCGGCCAAGGAGATACGACAACTGCATCGCGCCGTGCAGCTTGTCTTGAACGAGGCGATTCGAATGCGCGGCTCGTCTGTGTCGGATTACGTCGATGCCGACGGCGAGCGCGGTGAATTTCAGTTACGGCATCGCGTGTATCAGCGCGAAGGGAAGAAGTGCCCGCGCTGCGGTGGAACAATTCGCCGCATCATCGTTGGAGGCCGCAGCAGCCATTTCTGCCCCCAGTGCCAGAGAGTCCCGCGCGATACAAAGAAGAGTGGCGGTCAGCGTAGCCGATCCCGGCGCGCACAGAAATCCACTCGTATTAGGCTGTAGGCTCGAGCACAAGAATCGGCTGATACGTCCGCGGCACGACCGGCTCGGCAATCGCGATGAGATGCCCCTGCTGGTTGAATACACGCAGACGAGAAGGTTTCCACTCGCCCGCGTCTAGTTGGGCCGGTCCGCCCTGCGTTGTAGTGACTTGGCCGGGCTGAATCTGCGCAAGCGGTAAATTGAACTTTGCGCCATGGCGGATGCGCTTTTCAATCACCGGCAGGACAGCCGCCCGCGGAAGATCGCAGAGTAAGTGTTCCATGGGAATTACGCGATCGGCGATTTTTTCCTCGCGCGCGTCGCGTTCGAGTTCGGTGAGCGGCACCGCGCGATCAAGCGTGAATTCCCCGACGGCTGTTCGAACAATCTCCGCAAGATGCGCGCCGGAACCTTGCAGCTTGCCCATTTCGTACGCCAGCGAGCGAATGTATGTCCCTGAGCCGCATTCGACTGAAAAGCGCGCCACCGATCCTTCGATTCCATTCAACTTAAATTCGAAAACTTCCACCTCAACAGGTTTTAAATCGACAGGCTTGTGCTTGCGCGCGAGTTCGTGCGCCGGGCGGCCATGGATCTTCTTGGCTGAGAACGGCGGCGGCATTTGCTCGATTTTGCCAACGAACTTCGCCGCCAGCGATTCGATTTCTCCGCGATCGAGGTTTGGGGACCGATCTTCGCCCTGTGCTTCCCCATCGGCGTCGTATGTGTCTGTGGCAAACCCAAAGCGCACTGCACACGTGTAACGCTTTCTCCGGCCCGCATAGAAGCGAGCGAGGCGTGTCGCCCGGCCAAGCGCCAGCACCAAGACGCCGGTCGCCAATGGATCCAGCGTGCCGAGGTGACCGATTTGACGGAAGCCCACTAGGCGCCGAACGGCTTCGACCACGTCATGAGACGTGCGGCCCTGTGGCTTATCGACGACGAGGATTCCGTCGATCGTGCGTTGCGAGGTCTTGGACATGAGTATCGCGCGGCGTCACAAAAGCAAGAGCGGTCCTTCGCTTAGGATGACGGCCAATTTCTTAAATTCTCGAAGAAAAAAACGATCCAGCCTATTGCTGTTTGATTTTTTTTAGAAGCTCGTCGATGTGCTGACCGTATTCTTCCGAGGTATCCGGTATGAACAGCACTTCGGGCGAACGGCGCAGATGCAGGCGCTCCGTAAGCTCGTGGCGCACAAACCCGGACGCAGCCTTTAAGCCCTCCATCGCGCTTTCACGTTCGGCATCTTCGCCTTCGAGCTGCACATAGACGCGAACCGTCCGCATATCCGGCGTCATGCGGACTTCGCTGACGCCAACCGCTGCCGCAAGGCGCGGATCTTTCAATTCACCCGCCAACATCAAGCTCACTTCGTGATGGATTTCCTCGGCAACTCTTTCGGAACGATGTCCGCCGACCGTCATGACTCCGCCTCAAAATCTTCGTCGAAATATTCTATTTCCTGCGAGACCAGATCGCGCCCGAGTATGTTTTCCGACTCTGTCGCTATCGCCGTCAGCGATTCCTCCAAATGTTTCGTATCGCCGGAAATGGTGACCACGCCGATTCGCGATCGCTGCCACAGTTCCTGATGAGCAAGTTCGGCGATGGCGACATTGAAATGCGCACGCAGGCGATCTTTCAGGCTGCGCAGCACCTGGCGCTTGTCTTTCAGCGATTGCGCGTATTCAATGTGAATTTCGAGCGTCAGGAGACCGACCGGCATTTCCGCACCAAAAAAGGCGGGATGTCAATCCAAAACTTGTCGCGAAATCAACGACCGAATAAGGAACGCCCCGCCGCCTTCGATTTTGAGCGCTACCCGCGACGGGCTTCCGCGCTCTCTGCCGAGCCGCGCGAGCGCTCGCCTGCAGCGACAGCTTCCAGGGCCGCGGTTTTCTCGATCTTGAAGCACTCGAGATGATCGCCGACTTTAACGTCGTTGAAGTTGGAAATCCCGATGCCGCATTCAAAGCCCTGCCGCACTTCGTTGACATCGTCTTTGAAGCGGCGCAGCGAAACGATACGGCCGGTATAAATCACCACGTTGTCGCGCAGCACCCGGACTTCGGCGTCGCGCTTCATGATGCCGTCCTGCACTGAACAGCCGGCGATCATACCTACGCCCTTCACGCGGAATGTATCGCGCACTTCCGCTCGGCCAAGATGCACTTCCTTGATCGTCGGAGCTAGCAGACCGGCAACGGCCTTCTCTAGCTCGTCAAGCAATTCATAAATGATCGTGTGTATACGAATATCCACGCCTTCGCGCTGCGCAAGATCAGTGGCTTTGCGCTCGGGGCGCACATTGAACGCGATGACAATGGCGTTGGAGGCCGACGCGAGAATCACGTCCGATTCGTTGACGGCGCCGACGCCTGCCTGGATCACTTTAATCTTAACTTCGTCGTTCGACACCTTCGGCAGCATTTCGCTAAGAACTTCGACCGAACCTTGCACGTCCGCCTTGATCACGACCGGAAGCTCTTTCACTTCTCCTGCGCGGAGTTGCTCGTGCAATTGATCGAGAGTCAGGCGACCGCTAGAGGTCTTCGCAAGCGCAGCCTCGCGCTGTTTTGCCTGACGGTATTCCACGATGTGCCTGGCCTTAGCTTCATCGGCGACTTGGAACTGATCGCCCGCTTCAGGCACGCCCTGCAAACCGAGCACTTCCACTGGAGTTGCGGGCGGCGCCTTTTTAATCGGCTGACCGCGGTCATCAAACATGGCGCGCACTTTTCCGAACACAGCACCTACGATGAAGAAGTCCCCGACGTGGAGTGTGCCGTTTTGCACGAGCACCGTCGCAACGGGGCCGCGCCCGCGATCGACTCGCGATTCGAGCACGGTGCCGCTAGCGGGCGCATCCGGATCGGCCTTCAATTCGGCGAGATCGCCAACGAGCAGAATCATTTCCAGCAAGCGCGGCAAATTCTGTTTTGTCTTGGCGGAGACTTCCACCATGACTGTCGTGCCGCCCCACTCTTCCGGCATCAATCCTTTATCGGTTAGCTGGCGCTTCACGCGCTCGGGCTGCGCGCCCGGCTTATCGATCTTGTTGATAGCCACGACGATCGGCACCTTCGCCGCTTGCGCGTGTGCGATTGCTTCTTCCGTCTGCGGCATCACGCCGTCATCTGCGCTGACGACCAATACAACGATATCCGTAACTTTCGCACCGCGTGCGCGCATACGCGTGAACGCCTGGTGGCCGGGCGTATCGATAAATACGATGCGGCGGTCGCCGACGTGCGCTTCGTACGCGCCGATATGCTGCGTAATCCCGCCGGCCTCGCCTGCGGCAACGTCGGTTTCTCTAATCGCATCGAGCAAACTGGTCTTGCCGTGGTCTACGTGTCCCATAACTGTGACCACGGGCGCACGCGGCTGCAAATTGCCGGTGCGCTCCTCCTTGATCTTCTCTTCCTCGACAAGCTGCTCCTCAAACGTGACGATTTTCACGATGCCGTTGAACGACTCGGCGAGGGTCGTTGCCGTCGGAACGTCGAGCGCCTGGTTAATGCTGGCAAAAACGCCCCGATCGAGAAGCACTTTCAGCAAATCCTTCGCGCGAACGTCCAGCTTCTCCGCAAGTTCGCGGACGGTGATTCCTTCGGTTACGGTCACTTCGCGCGGCTCGCGTTGAACCGGAGCGATTGGCTCAGTAGTCGCGCGCGGACCTGCTCCTGCGCGTGTGCGAACCGGATGAAGTTTGCGTTCGCCCTCGGCGTACCGCTTTTCGATTGTTGGTCTGCCCCGGCTTGGAGCTGGTTTACGCGCGTAAAGTGGCTTGCCGGGCTCAGCTTTCGGAACCCCGGTCGCGCCGGGACGCTGGCTGCCGACAGGCCCTTGTCCAGGTCCGCCAGGTCTGCCACCTGGGCGTTGCGGAAACCGCGAAGGCGGTCCACCGGGGCGAGGCGCACCTCCGGGACGTGGAGCGCCACCTGCCGCAGGGCGGAATCCTTGTGGTCCACCGGGCCGCTGCTGATATTGTCCCTGGCCTTGGCCCGGCCGGAATGGTGGGCGCTGGCCTTGAGTTCCAGGCTGACCTTGCGGCCGCTGGGTCCCTGGACCTGCACCGCCGGGGCTGGCGCCAGCCGGTCGCTGTCCAACGGGCCGCTGCCCTTGGGAGGCGCCCGGCTGTCCAATTGGTTGTTGGCGCAGGGGCACACCGGGACGCGGTCCCGTGGGCTGTGTTGGTCTCGGAGTTGTGACCGGAGCCGCGCTCGTTGGCGCAGCCGGCCTTGGAGCCGCCGGAGCGACAGCGGGTGGATGTGCCGCTGGAGCGGGTGGAGCCGGAGCCGGTGTCGAAGGTGCGGTAGTTGTGGACGCCGCAGCGGGCGCCGGTGCAGCCGGACGCGGGGACGGCGGTGCAGCCACTGGTGCTGGTCTTGGTGGAACTGTGCCGGGTGCTGCGGGCCGGGGCGCCGCTGGAGCAGATGGCGCAGGAGGTACGGCGACAGGTCGCTGAGCTGGCGAGGCGGCTGGCGCGGCTGGTCTCGGAGCGGGCCGCTTCGGCGCGAGCTTCGCCGCCTCGGCAGCGGCTTCCGCTTCAGCAATATCCCGGAAATGCTTGCGCACTAATTCCGCATGTTGCAGATCGATCGAACTCGAGTGCGTCTTCTTCTCGGTGACGCCTATCTCGGGAAGATAGTCGATCAGCATTTTGGCCTTAATTTCGAGTTCACGGGCCAATTCGTTAATTCGGATTTGGTTTGCTTCAGCCATTCAAACAGTGGCTAGTGGTCAGTGGCTGGTGGCTTAGAACCACCAGACCCGACTTCACTGCCTTTACCCCTTTTCAAAAAAACTGGAATGATTACTCGCCGCTCGCGCCTTCGGCTTTTTCGGTGCTATCTCCCGGCGCTGCTTCTGCGCCGGTCTCGTCGGCCTGCGATATGGCCTCGGACTCGACATTCGCCTCTTCACCGGCGGCTTCTTCTGTTTCCACGGCTGCAGAGCCTTCTTCGGCTTGCGTCTCGATCGCGCCTTCTTCCGGCGCCGCCTCGGCGGGCGCCGCACCCTGTGTTTCGAGTGCCTCGAAATACGCGGCGACGCACTGGTGGATCTTCTCCACCATTTTCTCGCCAATTCCCGGAATTTCAACAAGCTGCTCAGGCGTCATATCCGCGAGCTTCTCGATAGATGTGATCCCCGCCGCTTCGAGCTTTTCGATTGTCTTCGGCCCGACGCCCGCTAACTCCGACAGCGCCGTGCCCGGAGCGGTCAGGGCCGCCATTTGCGCCTCGACTTCGCGACGCTTCTCTTCTTCGCTCTTAATATCGATATTCCAGCCGATCAACTTGCTGGCAAGGCGAACGTTCTGCCCCTTTTTGCCGATCGCTAGCGAAAGCTGTGTGTCTTCGACGATTACTTCGAGCCGCTTCTCCTCGGGATCAGTGATTTGGACGCGGGAAACTTTTGCCGGGCTTAATGCCTTTTGGGCAAACGCAATCGTTTCTTCACTATAAGGGATGATGTCAATCTTCTCGCCGCGCAGTTCCCTGATAATGGATTGGACGCGCATCCCCTTCATTCCGACGCACGCGCCGACCGGATCAACGTCCTTGTCGCGGCTTTCGACGGCAATCTTCGTCCGCTCGCCCGATTCGCGCGCCACGGCGCGAATTTGTACCGTGCCATCGTAAATTTCCGGGACTTCCATCTCGAATAGCCGCTGAACAAGAGCGGGATCGGCGCGCGAAACAACCACCTGCGGGCCTTTTGCGGCCTTTTCCACCGCACGGATCGTCACACGCAGGCGGTCGCCAACGTTATAAGATTCAAGCCGTGATTGCTCCCGCTTCGGCAAACGCGCCTCGGTGCGGCCCATATCGACGATCATGTCCGGGCCTTCGATGCGCTTGACCACAGCGTTAATCAACTCGCCGACGCGAGTGTGATATTCGTTATAGATTGTGTCGCGCTCGGCCTCACGAACCTTTTGCAGGATCACCTGCTTCGCGGTTTGCGCGGCAATGCGGCCAAGCACTTCAGTCGGCTTGGAAGCGGTGACTTCGCCGCCGACTTCGATTCCGGGATTCTGCTTGCGCGCATCCGTGAGCGAAATTTCTTTCAACGGATCGGCGACTTCCTCCACGACCGTGTGAACGGAGTACACGTCCACCTGACCAGTCTCGGGATTGAACTTCGACCGGAGCTCCTCTTCGGTGCGGTAGTACTTGCGTGCCGCCACCACCATCGCGTCTTCAATCGCCGCGACGATTATTTCCGGTTCGATGTGCTTCTCCCGGCTGATCTGCTCGATTGTCTGGTACAGCAGACTCGCCATCCCCGCTCTCCTAGCCTATAGTTCCACTTTCAAATTTGCTTTTTTAATATTCGTGTAGGGCACAGTGAGCTCGCGATCTGCGATGTTGAGCTTCACGATACCGTCCGCCACGCCGGCGAGCCTTGCTTCCAAAAATGACTTCCCTTCCAGTGGCTCATTTAACCAAATCTTTGCCAGCCGACCGGCAAAGCGCTCGTAGTCGGATTCTTTTACGAGCTTCCGGTCCATACCCGGCGAGCTGATTTCCAGGATGTAGCTCGGTCCCGGTACCAGCTCTTCTACATCTAAAATCACGCTCAATTGTTCGCTCACGCGCTCGCAATCGCGGTGCGAAATGCCCAGATTCTCAGGGTTTAGCGGCCCCGGCGGCCTGTCGAGATAAACACGCAAAAAGCGCTGCTTCCCGACTTTCCATTCGACGTCGAATACCTCAACGCCTTCTGAGCGCGCGACCCTTTCGGCCGCTTCGCGAATCTTTTCCAAGTCCATGCGCGTCGACTGGCCCGGCTTTGGACTCTTTGTCCCAACAAAAAAGTGGGCTCGCGCCCACTGAGTCCTTCGACCCTAATTGAACACTCTCAGTATAGTTTCTTTCGTAAGGTAAACGCAATACCGTGTCTACCGGGCTTTTTCGTTCACATTCAATTGCGGGACACGATATCCGCTCAAAAAATTCCCCTTTTTTGTCGATTAGAAATCCATTTTGTGTTG